>NZ_JBJGZB010000001.1:0-316798 GCF_054050295.1 Geodermatophilus sp. SYSU D01045 | reverse complement strand
GGGGTGGCCACCGCGCCGTCGTCGTCAGGGGGTGCCGACCTGCGGCAGCACCCGCTCCCGGAGCAGCCCGAGCTGGTGCACCGGGTCGGTCAGCGGCCAGAACAGCACCCGCTGCACCCCCGCCGCGGCGAACGCGGCCAGCCGCCGGGCGCACACCTCCGCCGGCCCGATCGGCAGCTGCCGCAGCGCCTCGGGGGACCGCCCGACCAGCGGGGCCAGGACGTCGGTGAGCACCCGCTCGCCCGCGCCGGCGTCCTCGGTGACGTGGACCCACGTGGTCGCGAGTGCGTTCGGCAGCGGCGTCCGCCGGCCGGCCGTGAGCTCCCCGAGGGTGCCGAGGGCCTCGCGGAACCGGTCGGGGGAGGTGTTGTAGGCCGAGGCGACCCAACCGTCCCCCAGGCGGGCGACGCGCCGCAGCCCGGCGGCACTGCCCCAGGCGGCCACCCACACGGGCAGCCGCGGGGAGGACGGCTCCAGCCGCGCCCCGCCGTCGCCGGCGGCATCGCCGCGCAGCAGGGCGCGGAGGGTGCGCAGGCCCTCGTCGAAGCGGCGCCACCGCTCCTCGAACAGGAGGCCCGCCAGCGCGTGGTCCGCCGGGGACGACCCGGGGCCCACGCCGGCCACCAGGCGCCCGCCGGACAGGACGTCGATCGCCGTCAGCGTCTTGGCCGTCGCGGCGGCGCCGCGGACGACGGGGAGGGCCACCGTGGTCGCCAGGGTCGCGTCCCCGGAGCAGTCGGCCACCGCGGCCAGGGCGGTCGGGCCGTCCAGCCAGGGCCGGGCGAAGACGAGGTGGTCGTTGGCGCACAGCCACGTGTACCCCAGGTCCACCGCCGCCCGGGCGTGGTCCCGCAGCGCGGGGAGGGAGAACCCGCCGCCGAGGTCGGCGAGGGGGAGGTGGGCGCCGTACTCCACGTCGGCACCGTCCGCCCCCGGCGCCGGGCCGCACCAGGGGCGCAGGTCCGTGCGCGGGCGAGCCCGGTGGGAGACTGTGCGCCCGTGACCGCAGACCGCCGCATCCTCCTGGTCCACGCCCACCCCGACGACGAGACGATCAACAACGGCGCCACGATGGCCCGCTACGTCGCCGAGGGGGCGCAGGTCACGCTGCTCACCTGCACGCTGGGGGAGGAGGGCGAGGTCCTCGTCCCGGAGCTGGCTCAGCTGGCCCCCGACCAGGCCGACCAGCTCGGCGGCTACCGGATCGGCGAGCTGGCCGCCGCGATGGCCGCCCTCGGCGTCACCGACAGCCGCTTCCTCGGCGGCCCCGGCCGCTACCGGGACTCCGGGATGATGGGGACGCCGGCCAACGACCACCCGCGCGCCTTCTGGAACGCCGCCCTCGACGAGGCGGTGGGCCACGCGGTCGCCGTCGTGCGGGAGGTGCGGCCGCAGGTCGTGGTCACCTACGACGAGAACGGCGGCTACGGCCACCCCGACCACATCCAGGCCCACCGCGTCGCGATGGCCGCCGTCGAGCGCGCCGCCGACCCCGCCTGGCGCCCGGAGCTGGGCGCGGCGTGGGACGTCGCGAAGGTCTACTGGGCCTGCGTGCCGCGGTCGGTGCTGCGCGAGGGCGCCGAGGCCATGGCCGCGCTGGGGGAGGCCTCGCCGTTCGAGCAGCTCGGCGAGATCGACGACATCCCCTTCGCCGTCCCCGACGAGCTGGTGACCGCCGCCGTCGACGGCCGCGCCCACGCCGGCCGCAAGGACGCCGCCATGCGCGCCCACGCCACCCAGATCACCGTCGACGGGCCGTTCTTCGCGCTGTCCAACAACTACGGCCAGGAGGTGCTCGGCATCGAGCACTACCGGCTGGTGCGCGGCGAGCGCGGCCCCGCGGGGGACGGGCCGCACGGCTGGGAGGACGACCTGTTCGCCGGCCTGGACGCGTGAGCCGGCTCCCCGGGCTGGTCCTCGCCGGGCTCGCGGCGGTGCTGGTCGCCGGGTGGCTGGCGCTGGTCGAGGTGTTCTGGCTGCCGCTGCGGGTGGCCGGCGTCCTGCTGCCGCTGTCGGTCCTGGCCGCCGTCGCGGGCAACTACCTGCTGGTCACTGGCGCGCACCTGCTCACCGGCTCGCGCGTGGTCGCGCTGCTCCCGGCGGTCACCTGGCTGGTGGTCGCGGTCGGCGCGACGATGCCCCGGCCCGAGGGTGACCTGGTCGCCGTCGGCACCGGCGGGCTCGGCGCGGTCACCCTCGCCTTCCTGGGCCTCGGGGTGACCGCCGCGGCCGTCGCCGTGGGCCGGGTCCTGGCGAGGCCGCACCGTCCGGCCGGCCCGCCGGCCTGAGGATCGGCGCGCCGCCCGCTGCCGGGGGCCGCGCGGCGCGCCGGGTGCCCGGCTGAACCCGGGCGTCAGTCCGGCGCCCACCGGTAGTGGTAGCGGTGGTGCTCGACGTAGCCGGCCCGGCGGTACAGCGCCCGGGCCGGCGCGTTGGAGGCGGTCACCTGCAGGTAGACCCAGCGCGCGCCGTGGTCGGCGCCCCACCGGGTCACCGCCGCCATCACCGCCGTCGCGAGGCCCGCGCGGCGGGCGTCCTCGGCGACGGTGACCGCGCTGACGCCCAGCCAGTCGCCGGTGACCACGCCGCGGGCCACCGCGGCCGGCGCCGCGCCCGGGTCCGGCCGCACGGCCGCGAAGACGACGACGGGGGCGCTGGTCAGCACGGCGGGCGCGGTGGGCGGCAGCGCGTTCCCGAGGTGCCGGTAAGCGCCCAGCCAGCCGTCGTCGGGGGTGGGGGAGAGCTCGACCGGCACGCCGTCCTCCGGGCCGGGGACCAGCGGCGCGGTGAGCACCAGGACGTCCTCGCCGCGCTCCCACCCGGCGGCGGCGAACGCGGCGTCGGCGGGGCGGGCCTGCACGCCGGGCAGCGCCGCGCCCGGCCGCAGCCCGCGCCCGCGGTACCACGCGGTCACCGCGCCGACCGCCTCCGGCAGCGGCCGGCCGGGGTCGCCGACGACCAGCGCGGTGTTGGCCCGGCCGGTGAACCCGCCCCCGGCGCGCAGCAGCCAGTCGCCCAGCGGCTCCTCCTCGGTGCCGCGCCAGCCGCGCGCGGCGACCCGCTCCAGGTCGGCCACGCCCAGCGGCGAGCGGCTCTGTCCCACGGCCCGATCCTGCGGGGTGCGCTCCCGCGTCCCTCCACCGGGGCGGGTGGGTCCACCCGTCGCGCCCGGCCCCCGGAGCCGGGGCCATACTGACGGGCGACACGCGCGGGCCCGGCGGGAGCCGGGGCCGCTGCCCGCACGTCCCCCAGGGAGGACCCACCGTGACCTACGTGATCACCCAGGCCTGCGTCGACGTCCTCGACAAGGCGTGCATCGACGAGTGTCCGGTGGACTGCATCTACGAGGGCGACCGGATGCTCTACATCCACCCCGACGAGTGCGTCGACTGCGGCGCGTGCGAGCCGGTGTGCCCGGTCGAGGCCATCTACTACGAGGACGACGTCCCGGACCGGTGGAAGGACTTCTACAACGCCAACGTGGAGTTCTTCTCCGACCTCGGCAGCCCCGGCGGCGCGGCCAAGACCGGGAAGATCGGCAAGGACCACCCGCTGGTGGCGGCTCTCCCGCCGCAGGGCGAGGAGCACTGACGACCGCCGTCCCGGGGACGGCGGCCGGGCGGCTGCCCGACTTCCCCTGGGACAGCCTCGAGGCCGCCCGGGCGCGCGCCGCGCAGCACCCGGGCGGCCTCGTCGACCTCTCCATCGGGACGCCGGTCGACGAGACCCCCGAGGTCCTGCGCACGGCGCTCGCCGCGGCCGGGAACTCCCCGGGTTACCCGACGGCGCTGGGGATCCGTGAGCTGCGGGCCGCGGCGGCCGGCTGGCTGCAGCGCCGGCTCGGCGTGACCGTGGCCGACCCGTTCGCCGCGGACCCGTCGGTGATCCCGACCGTGGGGTCCAAGGAGCTCGTGGCACTGCTGCCCACGCTGCTGGGCCTGCGCGAGGGCACCGTGGTCATCCCCGAGGTGGCCTACCCGACCTACGAGGTGGGCGCGGTCCTGTCCGGGCTCGCCGTGCGCCGCACCGACACCCCGCCCGACGACCCCGCAGGCGTCGTCCTGGTGTGGCTGAACTCCCCGGGCAACCCGCACGGCCGCGTCCTGTCCGACGACGAGTTGCGCGCCTGGGTGGCGTGGGGCCGGGCGCACGGCGTACCGGTCGTCGCCGACGAGTGCTACGCGACGCTCGGCTGGGACGTGCAGCCCCGCTCGCTGCTGCACCCCGCCGTCGCCGGTGGGGACCACACCGGCCTGCTGGCGGTCCACTCGCTGTCCAAGCAGTCCACGGCGGCCGGCTACCGCGCCGGGCTGCTGTCGGGCGACCCGGCGCTGGTCCGGCAGGTGTGGGAGGTGCGCCGCCACCTCGGGCTGCTGGTGCCCGGGCCCGTGCAGGCCGCCATGGCCGCGGCGCTGGCCGACGACGCGCACGTGGACGCGCAGCGCGAGCGCTACCGCGCCCGCCGGGAGCGGCTGGCCGCGGCGGTGCGCGCGACCGGCGCGCGGATCGACCACTCCGAGGCGGGCCTGTACCTCTGGATCACCCGCGACGAGGACTGCTGGGCGACCGTCGACTGGCTGGCGGGACTCGGGATCGTCCCCGCGCCCGGGTCCTTCTACGGCCCGGCCGGCGTGCGGCACGTGCGCATGGCGCTGACCGCCAGCGACGAGCGCATCGACGCCGCCGTGGCGCGCCTCACCGCCGAGGGCGCCGGCCGCCACTAGCCGCCCGCAAGCAGGCGTCAGTCCTCCGCCAGAGCCCCGCAAGGGCGCACCGACACGGTGGTCCCGTCAGCCGGGCAAGCCCGCCCGGCCCCGTCGCGGAGGCCCTGCCGTGTTCCTCGTGCTGTTCCTGCTGTTCCCCGTCGTCGCCCTCGTCGCGTTGGTCGCGCTCGAGGCGCACCTGCACCGCAACCGCAGCCTGGCCGGCTCGGCCGGGATGCCCGCGGCCCTCGACCGGCCCGAGCTCCACGGCAAGAGCCGCGCCCGGCTGAGCTGAGTCACCCGCAGTTGCGCTCGCGCTCGTCGGAGCCCAGCGCCGTGGTCAGCGCCTGCGCGAAGTCGCTCCAGCGCTGGTAGGCCTCGGGAAAACCCGAGCGCTGCACCCGCTGTGCGGCGTCGGTCAGCCGCATCGTGTCCCAGCCGGGGACCCGCACCAGCCGGTCGTAGAACTGGCCGGCCGCGTAGACCGGGTCCTGCACCTGCGCCGGCGTGCCCCAGCCCTGCGAGGGCCGCTGCTGGAACAGGCCGAGGGAGTCGCGGTCGCCGTGGTCGAGGTTGCGCAGCGTCGACTCCTGCATCGCCGTGGCCAGCGCGATGACCACGGCCCGCTCGGGGAGCCCGCGCTGCCGGGCGACGGCCGCGATCGTCTGGGCGTTGGTCCACTGCTCGGCGGACAGCGTCACCGACGTCGACGGGACGGTGCAGATCCCGGTCGCCGCCGGCGCGGGCAGCTCGGACCGGTCGGCCTTCCACGCCAGGGCGAACACCACGACGATCCCGATCACGTAGGCGGGCCACCACGTGCGCAGGGCGGCCGGGCCGCCGCGGCGGGGGCGGCCGGCGGGACGCCGGGCCGGTTGACGCCCGGCGGGGGCGCGCTTGGGGGCGGGCCGGCTGCCGGAGGGCCGCTTGGCCGCCGGGCGCCGGGGAGCCGTCGCCGGCCGGCGGGGCGGAGCCGTCCGTGCGCTGGTCATCGCCCCCGACTGTAGGTGCGCTCCCCGGCAGGACCCCGGACGTCGCGGTGCGGACGGGTGTCGTGGGACGGGCGTGATCGCTACGGTGACGGCCGCCTCACGCCGTCCTCCCGCCCCGCGCGCCCCCTGGAGCCCGCATGCCCGACGTCCTGCTGCCCGGCGTCTCCGCCACCCGCGTGCCCACCACGCGGCTCACCCAGAACGTGCTGCACCCCGACGGCACCGACCCGGGCGGCCCCGGCGAGGCGGTGCTGTTCGTGCACGGCAACGTCAGCTCCGCGCTGTTCTGGCAGCAGACGGTGCTGGCCGTGCACGGGACCGGGCGGCACCGGGTGCTCGCCGTCGACCTGCGGGGGTACGGCGACACCGACCCGCTGCCGGTCGACGCGGGCCGCGGCGTCGGCGACTGGGCCGACGACCTCGGCGCGCTGCTGGACACCCTCGGCCTGGACCGGGTGCACCTGGTCGGCTGGAGCATGGGCGCAGCCGTCGTGCTGCAGCACCTGCTCGACGCGCCGGGCCGGATCGCCTCGGTGACCCTGGTCGCGCCGGTGTCGCCCTACGGCTTCGGCGGCACGGCCGGACCGGACGGCCGGCGGGTGGCCGACGACGGCGCGGGCTCCGGCGGGGGGCTGGCCAACCCGGAGTTCGTGGCGGCGCTGGCCGCCGGCGACACCTCCGACGCCACGCCGTCCTCACCGCGCTCGGTGCTGCGCGCCTTCTACGTGGCGCCGGGCTCGCTGCCGCTGGACCCGGCGCTGGAGGACGTCTTCGTCGCCGCGATGCTGTCCACCCGCACCGGCGAGGACCACTACCCGGGCGACGCCGTGCCGAGCGACACCTGGCCGGGGACCGCGCCGGGGACGCGCGGGGTGCTCAACACCATGGCCCCCACGGTGTTCGACGTCTCCGGGATCGCCGAGCTGGCCGACAAGCCCCCGGTGCTGTGGATCCGCGGCGACGCCGACGCGATCGTCTCCGACACCTCGGTGTTCGACCTGGCGTACCTCGGGCAGCTCGGCGCGGTGCCGGGCTGGCCGGGCGCGGAGGTCTGCCCGCCGCAGCCGACGGTCACCCAGACCCGCGCCGTGCTCGACCGCTACGCCGCGACCGGCGGCGCCTACCGCGAGGTGGTCCTGCCCGGGGTCGGGCACTCGCCGCACGTCGAGCGGCCGCAGGAGTTCGTCGTCGCGCTGCTCGAGCACCTCGCCGCCCCCGCCGAGCAGCCCGCCGGCCTCACCTGAGGCGAACCGGCGTCAGTCGTTGGCGTGCAGGGCGGCGTTGAGGGCGCCCCACTGGCCCGACCGCGGCAGCGCCTCCAGCGCACCGGAGACGCTGTTGCGGCGGAACAGCAGCCCGTCGCGGCCGGACAGCTCGCGGCCCTTGACCACCGACCCGTCGGGCAGGGTGATCCGCGAGCCCGCGGTGACGTAGCAGCCGGCCTCGACGACGCAGTCGTCGCCGAGGGAGATGCCGATGCCGGAGTTGGCGCCGAGCAGGCAGCCGGTGCCGATCGAGACGACCTCCTTGCCGCCCCCGGACAGCGTCCCCATGATCGACGCGCTGCCGCCGATGTCGCTGTCGGCGCCGACGACGACGCCCGCGCTGATCCGGCCCTCGACCATCGACGGGCCGAGCGTGCCGGCGTTGTAGTTGACGAAGCCCTCGTGCATCACCGTCGTCCCCTCGGCCAGGTGCGCGCCCAGCCGCACCCGGTCGGCGTCGGCGACCCGCACGCCGGCGGGGAGCACGTAGTCGACCATCCGCGGGAACTTGTCCACCGACAGCACGGTCACGTGCCCGTGCGCCGCGCGCAGGGTCGCGCGGCGGGCGGGGGTCAGCTCGGTGGCCAGCACCGGGCCGGCGCTGGTCCAGGCCACGTTGGCCAGCAGGCCGAAGACGCCGTCCAGGTTGACCCCGTGCGGGCGGACCAGGCGGTGCGAGAGCAGGTGCAGCCGCAGGTAGACGTCGTGGGCGTCGGCCGGCGGCGCGTCGAGGTCGGGGACGACCGTCCGGACGCCGACCACCTCCACGCCGCGGGCGTCGTCGGTGCGCACCAGCCCGGAGAACTCGTGCCCGAGCTCGCCCCCGAGCTCCAGGGTGCCGAGCTGGTGGGTTTCGGCCGGCCCGTCGCCGCCGCCGAGCGCGGGGGAGGGGTACCAGGTGTCCAGGACGGTGCCGGAGGCGGTGATGGTCGCGAGGCCGGCGGCGACGGCGGAGCGTGGAGCGGTCACGGTCCCGACGCTACCCAGCGACGTCGCACCGCCCGCCCGTAGGCTCGGGCACCGTGACCGGCGCGCTCGACCTGGACCTGTCCGCCGACGTCCTCACCCTCACCCGGGCGCTGGTCGACACCCCGTCGGTCTCCGGCGACGAGCGGGTGCTCGCCGACGCCGTCGAGGCCGCGCTGCGGGCGCTGGGCGGGCTGGAGGTCGAGCGGGTCGGCGACACGGTGCTGGCCCGCACCACGCTCGGCCGCGACACCCGGATCGTGCTGGCCGGCCACCTGGACACGGTGCCGATCGCGGACAACGTGCCGAGCCGGGTCGAGGACGGGCGGCTGCACGGCTGCGGCACCAGCGACATGAAGTCCGGCGACGCCGTGATGCTGCGGCTGGCCGGTCGCTTCGGCGTCCCGGGTGCGGAGCCCGCGCACGACGTCACGTTCGTCTTCTACGACAACGAGGAGGTCGAGTCCGCGAAGAGCGGCCTCGGCCGGGTGGCCCGCGAGCGGCGCGGCTGGCTCTACGGCGACCTCGCCGTCCTCCTCGAGCCCACCGACGGCGAGGTCGAGGCCGGCTGCCAGGGCACGTTGCGGGCGGTGCTGGAGGTGACCGGCCGCCGGGCGCACTCGGCGCGCAGCTGGCTCGGGGTGAACGCCATCCACGGCGCCGCCGGGATCCTCGGCACGCTGGCCGCCTACGAGGCGCGGCAGGTCGAGATCGACGGCTGCACCTACCGCGAGGGGCTCAACGCCGTCCGCGTCGAGGGCGGGGTCGCGGGCAACGTCGTCCCGGACGAGTGCCGGGTGACGGTCAACTTCCGCTACGCCCCGGACCGGGACGAGGACGCCGCGGAGGCGCACGTCCGCGAGGTGTTCGCCGGCGCGCTGGCCGACGGCGCCACGCTGACCGTCGTCGACAACGCCGGCGGCGCGCTGCCCGGGCTGACCGAGCCCGCCGCCGCGGCCTTCGTCGCCGCCGTCGGCCGGCCGGCGCGGGCCAAGCTCGGCTGGACCGACGTCGCCCGGTTCGCCGCCCTCGGCATCCCGGCGGTCAACTACGGACCCGGGGACCCCCAGCTCGCCCACACCCGCGAGGAGTCCGTGCTCGTGGACCGGCTGCGGCCGGCCGAGGACGCCCTGACCGCCTACCTGTCCGGAGGCAGCGCATGACGATCATCCCGCAGCCCAACGGGGCCCGGAAGCCGCGCCCGACCCGTCACCGGGGTCCGATCACGCTGCGCGGCGGCGAGCCGGACCCGCAGACGGTCGGGACGACGACCGACCAGCGGCTGCTCGACCGCCGCGGGCCGACCGACTGGGTGCACACGGACCCGTGGCGCGTGCTGCGGATCCAGAGCGAGTTCGTCGAGGGCTTCGGCCTGCTCGCCGAGCTGCCGCGGGCGGTCAGCGTGTTCGGCAGCGCCCGCACCAAGCCCGACCACCCGTACTACCGGGCGGGGGTGGAGATCGGCGCCGCGCTGGCGGAGGCCGGCTACGCCGTCATCACCGGCGGCGGACCGGGCGGGATGGAGGCGGCCAACCGCGGCGCGTCGGAGGCCGGCGGGCTGTCGGTGGGCCTGGGCATCGAGCTGCCGTTCGAGCAGGAGCTCAACGAGTGGGTCGACCTCGGCATCAGCTTCCGCTACTTCTTCGTGCGCAAGACCATGTTCGTGAAGTACGCGCAGGCCTTCGTCATCCTCCCCGGCGGCTTCGGCACCCTCGACGAGCTGTTCGAGGCGCTGACGCTGGTGCAGACCCGCAAGGTCACCCGCTTCCCGGTCGTGCTGTTCGGCAGCACGTACTGGTCGGGCCTGGTCGACTGGATCCGCGGCACGCTGCTCGAGGCGGGCACCATCAGCCCCGGCGACCTGGACCTGCTCACCGTCACCGACGACGTCGACGAGGTGCTCGCCCACATCCGCGCGGCCGAGACCGCCCGCGAGGGCGGCGAGGGCGGCGGGGGCATGCGGGCGCCGCTGGCCCCGCCGGTCGAGCCGGTCGAGGGCTGAGGACGCCGTGCTGTCCCTGCTCGTCGGGATCGCCGCGGTCGCCGTCGTCGGGGCGCTGCTGTTCCTCGGCGGCTCGCTGCTGCTCGGCCGCGGCGAGACCCAGCCGCCGGCCGAGCTGGACCGCTCGCCGGTCGAGCTGCCCGACGACCGGCCGGTGACCGGCGAGGACGTGCGGGGACTGCGGGTGTCGGTGGCCGTGCGCGGCTACCGGATGAGCGAGGTCGACTGGCTGCTCGAGCAGCTGGCCCTGGCGCTGGACGAGCGCGACGAGGCGATCGCGGCGCTGCGGGCGGTCCCGCCGCCGCGGGCCGCGGACGCCGACACCGACCCCGACCTGCCCGTGCCGGACGGCGACGGGCCGGGCGGGGCACCGGCCGGGGACCCGGTGCGCCGCGATGCCTGAGCTGGTCCTGCCGGTCCACGTGGAGGCGCCGGTGGAGCGGGTGTGGGCGGCGCTCACCGACTGGCGCGGTCAGGGCCGGTGGATGCCGGCCACCGACGTCGAGGTGGTCACCGCCGCGGAGGAGGGCGTCGGCGTGCGGCTGGCCGCGCGCACCGGCGTCCCGCTGCCGTGGCGGCGCGGCCGGCACCTCGGGGTGCTCGACACGATGGTGGTCACCGAGTGGGACCCGCCGCGGCGCGTGGTCGTGCAGCACACCGGCCGGATCGTGCGGGGACCGGGCATCTTCGAGCTCACGCCGGCCGAGGGCGGCACCGACCTGGTCCTGACCGAACGGTGGTATCCGCCCTTCGGTCTGCTCGGCCGGCTCGGCTGGCCGCTGGCGCGCCCGGCTGTCGTCGTGGGCTTCCGGATCGCGCTGCGCCGGTTCGCCCGCTTCGCCCGCTCCTACCCGGGCTGAGCGGCCGCCCGGACGGCGTCGCGGCTGACGTACCAGCGCCGCCACAGCAGCGCCGCAGTCAACACGGTGACCACCGTGCCGCCGTCGTACATCAGCCGCGCGCCCTCCTCGGCGCCGACGGTCCCCGCGGGCGGGGCGGCGTAGAGGACCTTGGCCAGGACGTCGTGCGCGGCCGCCCCGCCGGCCAGCGCCAGCGCGCGCACGGCCACCGGCCGGCGGTGCGGCGCCGGGTCGACGGCGAGCACCGCCGCGGTGGCCAGGTAACCGGTGACCAGCACGTGCAGCCAGACGAGCGCGGCCAGGACCGGCCGGTGCGCGACGGCGGTGTGCAGCCCGGTGCCGTAGAGCGCCCACAGCCCGGCGGCGTTGAGCGGGACGGCGACCAGCGGGTCGGCCGGCCACCGGGCGGGCGCGGTGCGCAGCAGCCGGGACAGCCGGCGCGCGGCCGGCGGCGGTAGGGCGCGCAGCGCGAGGGTGACCGGGGCGCCGAGCACGAGCAGCAGCGGGGCGACCATGCCCACAAGCAGGTGCGCGGCCATGTGGGCGTGCAGGTCGGCGTGACCGGTCCCCGGTCCCGTGACCGCCACCGCCGCGGCGGCCAGCCCGGCGAGCCACGCGCCGGTGCGGGCCAGCGGCCACGGACGGCGGCATCGCCAGGTCGCGGCGACGTAGCCGGCGGCCGCGGCGAGCAGCAGCGCGAGGACGGCGGTCACCGGCGCGAGACCGGGCGCCCCCGCGAGCGCAGGAGCAGCAGGATCCCGGCGCCCAGCAGCGCCACGCCGGGCAGCACCCACGCGACGTCGTAGCCGGTGAGGTCGACGCCGTAGCGCACCTGGTGCAGCCGCAGCAGCTTGTGGTGCACCAGGCCGTCCCACACCTGGAAGGCGCCGGCGCCGGTGAGCACCGCGCCCCACCACAGGAGGGCGGCGAACGGGCCGCGGCGGCGGGCGTCGGCCAGCAGCGCCAGCCCCGCGACCGCGGCGGAGAACGTGCCGGCGTGCAGCAGCCCGTCGGAGACCAGGCCGGCCGCGCCGCTCGCCCGGTCGTAGAAGTGGTGCCAGTGCAGCAGCTGGTGGAAGACGATCTCGTCCACCGCGCCCGCGGTGCCGGCGCCGAGCAGCAGGCCGGAGACCAGCAGCCGGCGCCGGGGCGCGGGCCGGGGGAGTGCGTCGGGCACGGGCCCTCCCGTCGTCGGGGGTCCCCGGGCGCTGCCCGGCGAGCGCGGGCGGGAAACGGGCCCCGGCTGGACCGTGCCCCTGGGGCGTGCCGCACGCTCGTCGGCGTGAGCGGAGACCTGCTGCGGGCCGGCGAGTTCCTGCGGCGCACCCGGCTGTCGGCGAAGGCCCTGCGGCTCTACGCCGAGCAGGGGCTGCTCGTGCCCGACGCGGTGGACCCGTGGAGCGGCTACCGCGGCTACGCGGCCGGTCAGGTCGAGCGGGCCCGGCTCATCGCCGCGCTGCGCCGCGCGGGCATGCCGCTGGCCCGGCTGCGCGACGTCGTCGACCTCGACCCGCCCCAGCGGCGCGCCGCCGTCGCCCGCTGGTGGGCCGGCGTCGAGGACGACGTCCGGCGCCGCCGCGCACTGGTCGACGCGCTGACCGCGGAACCGGCCGAGGAGGACGACGTGTACGAGGTGTCCCTGCGCGCGGTGCCCGAGCGGACCGTGCTGACCGCCGAGCGGCGGCTGACCGTGGACGAGCTGGACGGGTTCGTCACTCCTGTGTCCGGCGAGATCGCCGCCCACCTGGAGCGCTCCGGCGCGGCGCCGGCCGGCCCGCTGCGGGTCGTCTACCACGGCATGGTCACCGAGGACGGCGACGGACCGGTCGAGGTGGTGCAGCCGTTCACCGGCCGGGTGGAGCCGGCGGGGGAACTGCGGATCCGGCTGCAGCAGGCCGGGCGCGAGGCGGTCACCTGCCTGTCCCGGCGGCAGGCGGAGTTCCCCGGGATCCTGCGCGCCTACGACGCGGTCGGCGCCTGGGTGGACGCCCGCGGGCTCGAGCGAGCGGGCAGCCCGGCGGAGGTCTACCTGAACGGGCGCGACGCCGACCCGGACGCCCCGCACGTCGAGGTGGCCTGGCCGGTGGCCTGAGTCAGCCGCGCGAGACGGCCAGCCGCGCGCCGAAGGCCAGCAGCGCGCAGCCGGTGAACGCGTCGAGGGCCCGGCGGACCCGGCGCCGCCCCAGCACCCGCCGCGCCCGGGACAGCCCGGCCACCAGCAGGAGCAGCCACACCAGCCCGACCACCGCGTGGGTGAGCGCGTAGGCCAGCAGCACCGGCACGGCGGTGCCCGGCGCGAGGAACTGCGGCAGGACGGCGAGGTAGAAGGCGAGCACCTTCGGGTTGGTCACGTTGCTGAGGAAGCCCTGGCGCAGGCCGGTGAGCGCGGCCCGCCCGGTGTCGGGCCCGCCGTCGCCCAGGTCGGGGTAGCGGCCGCGCACCGCCGAGCGGAACGCCTGGACGGCGAGGAACACGAGGTAGGCGACCCCCGCCCAGCGGATCGCCTGGAACAGCGGCTCCACGCGCACGACCAGCGCGGCCAGGCCGGTCGCGGCCGCCGCGCCCTGCAGGACGTTGGAGAGGGTGATGCCGACCGCGCTCCACGAACCGCGCACCCGGCCGCCGCCGAGGGTGTTGCGCAGGACGACGGCGACGTCCGGCCCCGGCACGAGGACCAGCACGACGGCGAGGACGACGAAGGTGCCGTAGCCGGACCCCTCCACGCCGCCGACGGTACCCACCGGGCGACCTCGGGCAGGGGCAGCAGCTCGCGGGGCCGCCGCTCCCACTCGTCGAAGGGGACCTCGCCCCGGCCGGCGAACAGGGCGGCGCCGCCGGCCTGCAGTGCCTCCGGCGAGGACCGGACGGAGACGGCGACGACGCGGGTGGTCTCCCGGTCGAGGAAGGCGCCGCTCTCCTCGAGCCCGTCGGTCCCGGCGGCCGCCTCGTGCAGCCGGCGCACGGCGCCGACCACGTCGTCGGTGGCCGGGATCAGTCCCGGGCCGGGACCGGCGCCCCCGGACCCCGGCGCCCGGCCCCGGGCGCCGGCGCCGCCGCGCGCCGGGCGCGCTCGCGGCGCTCCAGGCGAACGCGCAGCCCGTCGAGGAACAGCGCCAGCCCCTCCTCGAACCGCTCCTCGTCGCCGCCGGCCGCGGGCACCGCGGCCGCGAGGGTGGGGAAGACGTCCGGGTCGCCGGGCGGCCCGCCTCCCGGCTCGCCGGCCGGCCGGTCGAGCGCCGTCTGCGTCTCCAGCGCGTCCCCGAGGACGAACGACCCCAGCGCGGTCACCACGCGCACCGCCTCGCCCGGCTCCAGCCCCGCCTCCACCAGGACGCGCAGCGTGCGCTCGATGCCGGGCAGCGCCTCCTCGGTCGGCCGGTTGCCGGCCACCACCTGGACGCTGTCGCGGTGGGCGAGCAGCAGCGCCCGCCGCACCCGGCTCGCCTCGGCCAGCCACTCCCACACCGGCTCGCCGGGGTGCGGGGCGCGGGTGCTCTCCGGCACCTCGGCCAGGACCCGGTCGGCCACCAGGTCCAGCAGGTGCCGCTTGTCGCGGACGTGCCAGTAGAGCGTCGGCGCGCTCACACCCAGCCGCGCGGCGACCCCGCGGAGGGTCAGCCCCGCCAGCCCCTCGTCGTCGAGCACCGCGATGGCGGCGCGGACGACGTCGTCCCTCGAGATCGGCACCTTGACACTCTAACGGTGTTCGAGGACGCTGGCGGTGTGACTCTAACGGCGTTAGGGACCCCGTCGGGGGAGGCCGCTGCCGACCGCCCGCCCGCGGTCGAGGTCTCCGGCCTGGTGAAGACGTTCGACGAGGTCGAGGCCGTCCGCGGCATCGACCTCTCGGTGCGCGGGGGCGAGCTGTTCGGCTTCCTCGGCCCGAACGGTGCGGGCAAGTCCACGACCATCAAGATCCTGTGCACGCTGCTGCGCCCCACCGCCGGCACCGCGCGCGTGGCGGGCTTCGACGTCGTCCGCGACCGCACCGAGGTACGCCGGCACATCGGCCTGGTGTTCCAGGAGACGACCCTCGACGACCACCTCACCGCCGAGCAGAACCTCCGCTTCCACGCCGACATCTACGGGATGCCGAGGGCCGAGGTCGGGCCGCGGATCGACGCCGTCCTCGAGATGGTGGGCCTGACCGACCGCCGCGGCTCGCTCGTGCGCACCTTCTCCGGCGGCATGAAGCGCCGGCTGGAGATCGCCCGCGGGCTGCTGCACTCCCCGCGCGTGCTGTTCCTCGACGAGCCGACCATCGGGCTGGACCCGGAGTCGCGGGCGTCGCTGTGGCGCTACGTCGACCGGCTGCGCGCCGAGGAGGACATCACCGTCTTCCTGACCACGCACTACATGGACGAGGCCGAGCGCTGCGACCGCATCGCGATCGTCGACGCCGGCCGGATCGGCGCGCTGGACACCCCCTCGGCGCTCAAGGCCAGCGTCGGGCACGACCGGGTGCGGGTGGTCACCACCGACGACGACGCCGCCGAGGCGCTCGTGCGCGAGCGGCTGGGCGTGGAGACGGTGCGGGAGGCCGGCGCGCTCGTCGTCCTCACCCCCGACGGCGAGCAGTTCGTGCCGCGGCTGTTCGAGCTCGGCCTCACGGTCCGCTCGGTGAGCGTGTCCCGGCCGACGCTCGACGACGTGTTCCTGACCTACACCGGCGCGCGGATGGCCGACCGCCAGGCGGCGGCCGGCCGCAGCCCGATGGTGGCGGCGATGTTCCGGGGAGGCCGGCGATGACGATGACCACCGCTCCCGTCCGCCTCGCGGGCCGCGGCCTGCGGCACGAGCTGCGCGCGGTGAAGGTGGTGTGGCACCGCGACATCCTGCGGTTCCGCACCGACCGCGGCCGGATCCTGTCGTCGTTCGCCCAGCCGCTGCTGTTCCTGTTCGTACTGGGTGAGGGCCTGGGCGCCACGATCCCGGTCGACACCTTCGGCGACGCCGACTACTCGACGTTCCTGTTCCCTGGCGTGCTGGCCACCTCGGTCATGTTCACCGCCGTCTTCTCGGCCATCTCGATCGTCTGGGACCGCGAGCTCGGCTTCCTGCGGGAGATGCTCGTCGCGCCGGTCAGCCGGACCAGCATCGTGCTGGGCAAGGCGCTCGGCGGGGCGACGGTGGCGACGCTGCAGTCGGTCGTGCTGCTCGCCCTCGCCGGGCTGGTCGGCGTCCCCTACGCGCCGCTGATGATCGTCGGCACGATCGCGCTGCTGTTCCTCGTCGCGTTCTCGATCACCGCGCTGGGCCTGGTCATCGCCGTCCGCGTGGACCAGATCCAGACCGTCATGCCGCGGGTGCAGCTCCTGCTCGCGCCGCTGATGTTCCTGTCGGGTGCGTTCTTCCCGGTCAGCGCCGCGCTGCCGGGATGGCTGCACGCGCTCGCGCTGGCCAACCCGATCACCTACGGCGTCGACGCGGTGCGGCGGCTGGTCCTCCACTACGTCGACCCGGCCGGCGCCGACGCCGTCGCGCTGCACTGGGGGGACTGGACGGTGCCGGTCTGGCTCGACGTCGTCATCGTGGGCGGGGTGGGCGCGGCGCTGCTCGGCGTCGCCGCCTGGCTGTTCAGCCGCCCCGAGTAGCGGTCGTCAGCTGCGCCGGCGCGCGGCCACGAACGCCATGGCCTCCTCCGCGAGGGCGAGGTCGGACTCGGGCGTGCCGTGGTCCAGCGCGACCCACTCGCGCATCGGGGTGCCGTTGGCCGCGGCGAAGGGCACCCCGGTGCCGGCGGTGACCAGGCCCTCCACCCGGTGACGCGGCAGCTTCAGCACCAGGGCGCCGCCGACGACCATCGCGAAGATCGACCCGTCGACGGTGAGCGCGGCCGAGCCGAAGCCCCGGCCCCCGCCCGCGCCCGGCGGGCCGACGCCGGGCCGGGTGGCGAGGGCCTCCACCAGGAGGTCGAAGCGCCGGCCGGGGTCCACGACAGGCAGTCCAGCGCCGGTCGCCGGGGACGCGCAACGGGAACGGGCACCGGATCGGTGAGGATGTCGCGGTGAGTCGTCGCGGATGGGCCCTGTTCCTGGCCATGTCGGTCATCTGGGGCGTGCCCTACCTGCTGATCAAGGTGGCGGTCGGGGAGACCTCGCCGGTGGTGGTCGTCTTCACCCGGTGCGTGATCGGGGCGGCGCTGCTGCTGCCGTGGACGCTCGCCCGCGGGCAGGTGCGCCCGGCGCTGCGGCACTGGCGGGCGCTGCTGGTGTTCACGGTCCTGGAGATGACCGGGCCGTGGCTGCTGCTGTCCTACGCCGAGGTGTCGCTGTCGAGCTCGCTGACCGGGCTGCTGGTGGCCTCGGTGCCGTTCGTCGCCGCGCTGGCCGCGCGGCTGGTGGGCGGCGAGGAGCGGCTGACGCCGGTGCGTCTCGCGGGGATGGGGCTGGGTGTCGTCGGCATCGCCGCGCTGCTCGGTCTCGACGTGGAGGGCATCGCGCTGCTGCCGGTGCTCGCCGTCGTGCTGGTGGTGATCGGCTACGGCACCGCACCCCTGGTGGCGAGCCGGTCGCTGGCCGAGGTCCCCGGTGTGGCGGTCAGCGCGATCGCGTTGACGGTCACCGCGCTCGTGTACGCGCCGTTCGCGCTGCCGCGGATCGGTGAGGTGGCCGACGCTCCGGTGTCCGCGCTGGCGTCGCTGGTCGCCCTCGGGGTGGTGTGCACGGCGGTGGCGCTGGTGCTGTTCTTCGCGCTCATCCGGGAGGTCGGGCCGCAGCGGGCGCTGGTGATCACGTTCGTGAACCCGGCGGTCGCCGTGGTCGCCGGCGTCCTGCTGCTCGGGGAGCCGTTCACCCTCGGCCTCGCCGTCGGGCTGCCGCTGGTGCTCGTCGGCTGCGTGCTCGCCACCCGGCGCAACGCCCCCGCGCCGGCCCCCGCCGCGGTGGACGCCGCGGTCCCCTGAGGCCCGCAGGTCACGCCCGAGCGGGCAGCCGCTCGTCGAGACGGTCACTGAACTCGACGTCGTGGGGAAGGTGCCGGAGCTCCGCTGGTGACGCGTCGCCGCCTCGTTGCCGTAGCAGGGCCGACAGCCATCCCCAGGGGTGGTCTTCGCCGGTCTCCTCGGGGTCGTCGGGGAGGACGGTCGTGCGGACGTCGGCCGCCGGGCTCTCCGGCGTCACGAACAGCCACGGATCGGCACCGGCGCCGAGGCTGGACCCCCGGTCGGCGTGCCGCACCACACGGCGCCCGTCGGTCAGGTCGGCGAACTCCGCGACGCGGAAGTGGACGCAGCCCGATTGCAGGACCGTTTCCCCGGGGGCGCGAACGAACCGGCCCGGCCTCGGCTCCGCTGACTGCTCCGGTGGCCCAGGCGGACGACCCGTGCTCCCGTGCCGCCCACGCTCATCCCACCTGTGGGCTGGAGTTGCGCTCAGGCGGCAGGGACGAGCAGCGGCGCCGGGGTGGTGATCTCGGTGCCGTCGGGTCGGTAGGTGCGCCAGGTGCCGGTCGGTTGTCGTTCGACCCGGAAGCCGTGGTGGACCTTCGTGTGGTGGCGTTCGCACAGCAGCGCTGAGTTGTCGAGGCTGGTCTCGCCGCCGTCGATCCAGTGCACCAGGTGGTGGACGTCGCACCACCACGTCGGCGCCCCGCAGCCGGCGAACACGCAGCCGCCGTCGCGGAGCTCCGCCGCCTTCCGGATGTGGCGGCTCATGAGTCGCTGTTCCCGGCCCAGGTCCAGCGGTACCCCGTCGGGGCCGAACACGACCCGGGAGACGGCGCCGTCGCAGGCCAGCCACCGGGCCCGCGCGGCGGAGATGGTCACTCCCGAGCCCAGCGTGGCGGCGTTCCGACCGGTGCCCGGAGCGGCCAGGTCAGCGAGGTCGATCCGCGCCACCACGTGCGGCTTGTGCCCGCGCAGCAGCGGCAGGCTCCCGGCCGCCAGCACGTTGTCGACGACCTGCACCAGCGCATCGCCGAGCCGCTGGGCGCGGGTGCGGTCGTCCCCGGCCGGCCGGTCGGCCTGCACGTGGGCTTCGAGGGCGCCCTGCAGCTTCTCCCCGCCCACGGCGTCGAGGTGGAACCGGCCCGACACCGATCCGTCGGCGTGCTTGGCCAGCGTCAGCGACCGGCCCTCGGTCGGATCGGGCTCGGGCCCGTCGGGATCGAGGTCGTTGCAGTAGTGCTGCACCACCTGCACCAGGTCGGAGTGCTGCCGCTCGACGGCGACCCCGGTGAGCACCGCGGCGATGACCGCCAGGTCCACCCCGGCGGCCGCAGCGGCGGAAAGCCGCTCGGGGGTCACCGCCTTCGCGGCCACGGCGACCTGCTCGGCGGACACCAGACCCGCCTCGTGTGCCTCGGCGAGCGCCGGCAGGTGCTCCAGGGCGCGGCCGTTGCGCACCAGCCGGGAGGCCTCCACCGTCGACAGCCGGCAGTGCCCGCGCAGCCACGAGGCCATCGACCTCAGCCCGTCCCGCTCCGGCGCCTGCTGGTTCTCCGCCTCGCGAACCAGGCGGGTCAGACGGGCGTCCTCGCGATTGCGCCGGGCGACCGTCGCGGCGACGTCGTCGAGGACGTCCCCGCTCTCCAGGTCACCCGAACACATGATCGAAGTCTAGCCGATCCGGTGGCCTCCTGCAGCGCAAATCCCCAGGTCAGCGACCCGTCCACAGGTCACCGCTCGCCGTCGTGCGGCCCGTCCGGACGGCGGTAGGACGTGTCCATGACGACCGACCTGTCGGACGGCGGCACTAGCGTCGCCGTCGTGGAGCCCGTGCCGACCACCGACCGCGTGCGCTGCGCCTGGGGCGACAGCGCTCCCGAGTACGTCGCGTACCACGACGAGGAGTGGGGCACCCCGCTGCACGGCGACGACGCGCTGTTCGAGCGGCTCTGCCTCGAGGCGTTCCAGTCCGGCCTGTCCTGGATCACCATCCTGCGCAAGCGCCCCGCCTTCCGGGCCGCCTTCGCCGGCTTCTCCATCGACACCGTCGCCGCCTTCACCGCCGACGACGAGGCGCGCCTGATGGCCGACGCCGGCATCGTCCGCAACCGCGCCAAGATCACCGCGGCGATCCGCAACGCCCGCGCGGCGCAGGAGGTCCCCGAGGGTCTGTCGGCGCTGCTGTGGTCGTTCGCGCCGACGGGGGAGCGCCCGCGGCCGGCCACCCTCGCCGACGTCCCGGCCACCAGTCCGGAGTCCACCGCGATGGCGAAGGAGCTCAAGCGACGGGGGTTCGTCTTCGTCGGACCGACCACCGCCTACGCGCTCATGCAGGCCACCGGCATGGTCGACGACCACGTCGCGACGTGCTTCCGCGCCACCCGGGAGGGGGCTGCGGTTGGTTCCGCGGCGGTCATACGGGATCATGGGTAGCGGAGCTCACTGCACCGAGACACAGCCACACCGCAGCCACAGAGGGGCGACGGGTGGCCGGCGAAGGAGGCACGCATGGCGGCCATGAAGCCGCGCACGGGTGAAGGTCCCCTGGAGGTCACCAAGGAGGGGCGCGGCCTTGTCATGCGGGTGCCGCTCGAGGGCGGCGGCCGCCTGGTCGTCGAGCTGTCCCCTGACGAGGCCGCAGCGCTCTCCGAGGCGCTGAAGGGCGCGACCAGCTGAACGTCCCCGCGAGCTCGCCCTCGGGCAGCCCCGCGCAGGACGACGCGGCCCCGGCCGCCGGCAGCACGCCGGCGACCGGGGCCGCACCCTTGCCGCGGGTCGAACTGCTGGCCCGCCTGCCGCGCCTCACCGACGACGACGTCCTCGCCGTCCCGGTCGGGTCCGGCGGCACGCTGCCGGCCTGGCTGACCGCACGCGCCCCCGGCACCCTGCCGCCGGTCCCGGCCGACCTGCTCACCGGCGCGCTGCGCGACACCGGCAACACCGGCCGGCCGGGCAAGGTCACCAACCTGCCCGTCCCCGGCCGCTCCCCGCGCAGCGTCGTCGCCGTCGGTGTGGGCGACGGGACGCTGCCGCACCTGCGCGGCTACGTCGCCACCGCCGTGCGCCGCGCGCAGACCCTCGCCGAGCACGGCGCCACCCGGCTGGTCCTGCCCCTCGACGGTGCCACCGCCCCCGCCGGGGCCGACGAGGTCCGCGCCGCCGTCGAGGCCGCGCTGCTGGCCGGCTACCGGTTCCGCGAGACGTCGAAGCCGCACCCGCCGCGGCTGGCCACCGTCACCGTGGTCGCCGCCGACGCGGAGGACCCCGTCGTCGTCGCGGCCGCCCGCGCCGGGGAGGTCACCGGCCGCGCCGTCGCCTGGGCCCGCGACCTGGTCAACACCCCGCCGAACACCGAGGACCCCGCCTGGCTGGCGGCGCAGGCCGTCGAGCGGCTGTCCGGCCTGCCGCACGTGACCGTCACCGTGCTCGGTCCCGACGAGCTCGCCGCGGGCGGCTTCGGCGGCGTACTCGCCGTCGGCGGCGGCTCGGCGTCCCCGCCGCGGGTCGTCGTCGCCGCGTACGAGCCGCCCGGCGCGGGCCCCGCCCGGCCGGTGCTGGTGGGCAAGGGGATCACGTTCGACACCGGAGGCCTCCAGATCAAGCGCGGCCCCGGCATGCGCGAGATGAAGACCGACATGGCCGGGGGAGCGGCGGTGCTCGCGGCGGTCGACGCTGCCGCGCGGCTGGAGCTGCCGGTCGCGGTCACGGCCGTCGTCCCGGCCGCGGAGAACGCGGTGTCCGGGTCGGCGTACCGCCCGGCCGACGTCGTCCGGCACGTCGGCGGGCGCACCACCGAGGTGAGGAACACCGACGCCGAGGGCCGGATGGTGCTCGCCGACGGGCTCGCCCACGCCCGGCTGCACCTCGGCGCCACCGCGCTGGTCGACGTCGCCACGCTCACCGGCGCGATGCGCACCGCGCTCGGCGCCCGCACGGCCGGGCTGTACGCCACCACCGACGGGCTGGCCGGCGCGCTGTCCACCGCCGCGCTGCACGCCGGCGAGCGGGTCTGGCGGATGCCGCTGGACGAGGGGTACGCCGACCTGCTCGACAGCGACGTCGCCGACGCGAACAACGCCCCCGGCAACCCGGGCGGCACCACCGCGGCGCTGTTCCTCCGCCCGTTCGCCGGCGACCTGCCGTGGGCGCACCTCGACATCGCGGGCCCGGCCCGGGCCGGCTCCGACGAGGCCGAGGTGGTCAAGGGCGGCACGGGGTTCGGCGCCCGCACGCTGCTGCGCTGGCTGGAGGCCGGCGCCCCGCTCGACCCGCCGCCGACCGTGACGGACTGAGGAGCCCATGAGCACCGACGACACCGGAGTCGTCTTCCCCACCGGCCCCGACGGGCGGCGCAGCACCGCGGCGGTCGGCCGTGCCGTCGTCGCCGACGCGCTGCGCCCGGTCGACCCGACCGGCGCCCGCGCCGCCGAGTCCGAGACCAACTGGCGGGCGGGCTACCTGGTGCACTTCCGCCGCCTGGTCGAGGCGGGCCTGGCCTCCCCGGACGCGGCCCGGGCCATCGCCGCGGCCGGCCTGGACGCCGTCCACGCCCGGCTGCGGGTGGCCACCGACGACGGCGAGCAGCCGCTGAGCGCGCTGCCCGCGGCGCCGGCCGGGCGGGCGCTGCGGACCCGCGAGGTGGCCGGCACCGCCGAGCCCGAGCGCGAGTTCACGCTGCCCTTCCACGGCCGGCGGCTGCGCGGCGACGACCTGCTGCGCCAGGTGGACACCTGGGTCGAGGGCGGGATCGCCGAGCCCGGCCTCGCCGAGGCGGTGCGCGCCGTGGCCGCGCACCCGGAGTGGCTGGCGCTGCCCGGCCGGACCGTCGTCGTGCTGGGTGCGGGTGCGGAGATGGGTCCGCTGACGGCGCTGCTGCGGTGGGGCGCCACCGTCGCCGGGGTCGACCTGCCGCGGCCGGACCTGTGGCGGCGGGTGCTCGACACCGGCCGCCGCGGCGCCGGCCGGCTGCTGCTGCCCGCCCCCACCGACGACGGCGACCTCGCCGGCACCGCGGGCGCCGACCTCGTGCGCGAGGTGCCGGCCGTCGGCGACTGGGTGGCCGGCCTGCCCGGCGACCCGGTGCTCGGCGACTACGTCTACGCCGACGGCGCCACCAACGTGCGGGTGTCGGCCGCGGTCGACGCGCTCACCGTCCGCCTGCAGCGCGACCGGCCCGACCTCGCGCTGGCCTTCCTCGCCACGCCCACCGACGTCTTCGCCGTCCCCGGCGACGCCGTCGAGCAGTCGGCGCGCGCCTATGCCGGCCGCTCCCGCGTCGGCAAGCTCCTCGGCCGGCCGCTGCGCACGCTCTCGGCCGGGCGGTTGCTGCAGCGGGCGTACGTGCCGGGCACCGACCCGGGCGTCAGCGACAGCCTGGTCGCGCAGCAGGGCCCGAACTACGCGCTGGCCAAGCGGCTGCAGCGGTGGCGGGCGACCGTCGCGCGGGCGGCCGGGACGACGGTGTCGATGAACGTCGCGCCGCCCACCCGCACCCGGTCGGTGGTGAAGAACCGGGCCCTGGCCGCCGCCTACGCCGGGGCGCACCGGTTCGGCGTCGAGGTGTTCGAGCCGGCGACGTCGAACGTGCTCATGGCCGCGCTGCTGGTGCACGACCTGCACACCGGCGGCGGGCCGCGGCACGAGCAGCCGTGGCAGGACGAGGCGTACGCCGCCGTCCACGGCGGGCTGTGGCGGGCGGCCTACGCGCCCCGCAGCGCGCTCGGGCTGGCCGCGGTGCTGGGCCTCGGTGCCGCGCGGGGCTGAGTCGCCGCGCGGGGCCGACGCGCCGCGGGCCCGGTGGCCGGTCCCGCTGCTGGTGGCGCTGGCCGTCGTCGCGGTGACGGCGGGTGTGCTGGCCGCCCGCGCGCCGGCCGGTGCCGACGCGGCGGGCATCGGCGTCCCGCCCGGGCCCACCCCGGCCGCGGAGCCGACCGCACCGACGCCCGCACCCGGCGCGCCGGAGGTGCCGCAGCCGGTGACGCCGACCTGCTCACCGCTGGGCCTGCTCGTCACCGCCGGCCCGGTCGACGCCGGCCTCGGCCACCGCGGCGTCGTCGTCACCGTGACCAACTGCGGGGACGTGCCGCGGGACGTCACCGGCTACGCCGAGGTCTCCGTCCTCGACGGGACGGGGCGCCCGATGCCGTTCACCGTGGCGCACGAGTCGACGTACACGGTCCGCGACCCCGGGCCGTCCCCGCTGGTGCTGCAGCCGGGCCAGAGTGCGGTCACCGGCGTCTCCTGGTCGGCGACGGTCACCGACGGCGGGCTCACCGAGGGACGGGCGCTGCACGTCGTCCCGGTGCCGGGCGACCCCGGCCAGGTCCTGCCGATGTGGGTCGACGCCGGCACCACCGGGGAGGTCGCCGTCGCCCGCGTGGGCGACGGAGCTGGCGCAGTAGCGCCTCACTCGCCGACGACGCCGTCCACCGCCTCGCGCAGCAGGTCGGCGTGGCCGTTGTGCCGGGCGGTCTCCTCGACCAGGTGCAGCAGCATCCAGCGCAGGCTGAACCGCTTGCCGTCGCGCCGCGGGACGGCCGACAGCGCGTCCAGCGACCCGGCCGCGGCGACCACCGCGTCGGTGCGCCGCCCGGCCTCCCGGTAGCGCTCGCGCAACACCTCCGGCTCGAGGTCCAGGGCGGCGTCGAACTCCCAGTCGGGGGTGGCGTCCCAGTCGACGCCGTCCCACGGCGCGGGCTCCGGCTGCCCGGCGAACCGCTCCACCGCCCAGGTCTCCTCGACCAGCGCCAGGTGGTACAGCAGCCCGGCCAGGGTGAGCGACGACGGCGGGTGCGCCCGCGCCAGCTGCTCACGGGTGAGCCCCTCGGTCTTCAGCAGCAGCGTCTCGCGCTGGTAGGCGAGGTAGGCGGTCAGCGTGGTGGTCTCGTCGGCGGTCTCCGGCGGGTCGGTGCGCACCCGGGCACCCTCGCACGCCGGGAGGTGTCAGGCCGGGCCGACCAGCCCGGCGACGATCTCCGCCGACAGGGTCACCAGCGGCAGCCCGCCGCCCGGGTGCGACGAGCCGCCGACCAGGTACAGCCCGCGCACCGGGGCGGCGTTGCCCGGGCGCAGGAACGCCGCGCGGGCGCCGTTGCTCGAGGTGCCGTAGATCGAGCCGCCGACGCTGCCGGTCTCCCGGGCGAGGTCGGCCGGCGTGCGGGTCACGCACCAGCGCAGCCGGGACCGGACGTCGAGCCCGCGCGCGGCCATCACCTCCAGCACCCGGGTGCCGTAGCGGTCGGCCAGGCCGGGGGTGTCCCAGTCGACGCCGCCGTCGGGATCGTGCCGCGGCGCGTTGACCAGGACGAACCACGACTCGCTGTCGTCGTCGGGCCGGGTGGCGGGGTCGTCGGGGGCGCTGACGTAGACGGTCGGGTCGGGCACCGGGCAGGGCAGGCCGCGGTGCCGGCCGGTGCCGAAGACCGCGTCGAACTCGGCGTCGTAGTCGGCGGGGAAGGCGACGGTGTGGTGCGCCAGGCCCGGCGTGCGGCCGCGCAGCGCCAGCAGCAGCACGAACCCCGACAGCGACGGCGTCGCCCGGGTCAGCCCGCGCCGCACCGCGCGGGTGCGCCGGTCCGGCGGCAGCAGCCCGGCGTACAGGGCGGTGGCGTCGGCGCCGGAGACGACGACGTCGGCGGTCACCTCACCGCCCTCGGCCAGCTCCACCCCGGCCACCCGGCTGCCGTCGCGCAGCACCCGCCGCACCGGCGTGCCGGTGCGGACGTCGGCGCCGTGCTCGCGGGCCCGCTCGGCCACCGCCTCCGCCAGCCGGTGCAGCCCGCCGCGGACGTACCAGGAGCCGAACGCCTGCTCGACGTAGGGGACGGTGGCCAGCACGGCGGGCGCGCGCCGCGGGTCGGAGCCGGAGTAGGTGGCGTAGCGGTCGAGCAGCACGCGCAACCGCGGGTCGCGCAGGTAGCGGGCGCCCAGGCCGCGCAGCGTCTGCCAGGGCGCGACGGCGGCGACGTCGGCCGGGTCGCGGGCCAGCCGGGCGAGGGTGGCCGCGCCGCGCAGCGGCGAGCGCAGGAACGGCTGCTCGGTGATCGCCCACATCGCGCCGGCGCGCTCGAGCAGCGCCCGCCACTGGGTGCCGGCGTCCTCGCCGAGGGCGGCGTCCAGCGCGTCCGGGACCGCCTCGAGGTGCCCGGGCACGGCCAGCCGGGTGCCGTCGGCGAACCGGTAGTCGACGGCGGGGTCGAGCCGGACGAGGTCGACGGACTCCTCCAGCGGGCCGCCGGTGGCGTCGAACAGGTCGCGCAGCACCTGCGGCAGCGTGACCAGGCTGGGGCCGGTGTCGAAGGCGTGGCCGTCGCGGGCGTACCAGCCGAGCTTGCCGCCGACGGCCGCCGACTGCTCCAGCACGGTCACCCGGTGACCCAGGGCGCCCAGTCGCGCCGCAGCGGCGAGACCGCCCAGCCCCGCGCCGACGACCACCACCCGTGCCACAGCGTCACCGTAGTGCCGCAGGTCACCGCCCGATCGGGTGATCACCTGGGGTGGCGGGGCCCGGGGCCTCGGCCCACGATCGGGGGACCCGCGGAGCCCGCGCGGGAGCGGGACGGGAGGCGACGGACCGTGCGGACAGTGGCGTGGTGGGTGCCGGCCCTGGTGGTGCCGGTGCTGGGGGTGCTGGCCGGGTGCTCGGACGTGCACCTGCCCGACGTCGAGCAGGTGGCCGGGGACTTCGCGGTGGCCGATCCCGCCACCCGCTGCGACCTGCTCACCGACGCCGCGGTGCAGGCGCTGGAGCACGAGGAGCCGACCGGCTGCCCCGTGGTGCTCGAGGAGCTCCCGCTCGGCACCGGCGGCGTCGTCTCCACGCAGGTCTGGGGTCAGGAGGCCCAGGTGCGGCTCACCGACGACACGCTGTTCCTCACCCGCGCGCCCGACGGCTGGGAGGTGGCCGCGGCCGGCTGCCGGCCCTCCGGCGAGGGGCGCTACGACTGCCTGGTGGAGGGCTCGTGAGATCCGTGCGCGTCGTGTTCGTGGCCTACCTGCTGACCGTGTTCGGCGGCGTGGCCTACTGCGTGGTCCTCGCCCTGCTGGGGCGGTGAGCGGCGTGCGGCGGTTCGTCCGGGAGAACTCGCTGAGCCTGGGTTTCGGCCTGCTGTTCCTGCTCAGCCTGGCCGGGCAGGCGGTGGCCGGGGCGGCGCAGGTGAGCGAGGACCGGCAGGCCGAGGGCCTCGCGCCGGTCTCCCTGGCGGACTACGTGACCTCGTCGTCGTTCGCCGTCGACGTCATGGAGAACTGGCAGTCGGAGTACCTGCAGTTCTTCCTCTACGTCTTCGCCACCGTCTGGCTGGTGCAGCGCGGGTCGCCGGAGTCCAAGGAGCTGGACGACGTCGGCACCGAGAGCGACGAGGAGCAGCGGACGGGAGCGCACGCCCGTGACGACTCGCCGGCGTGGGCGCGGGTGGGCGGCTGGCGCGGCGCGCTGTTCTCCCGGTCCCTGGGCCTGCTGTTCGCGGGGATCTTCCTGCTCACCTGGGCGGCGACCTCGGTGGCCGGGTGGGCGGCGTACAACGCCGAGCAGCTGCAGTCGCACGCCGACCCGGTCAGCTGGGTGTCCTACCTCGGCCAGGCCGACTTCTGGAACCGCAGCTTCCAGAACTGGCAGTCGGAGATGCTCGCGGTCGGGTCGATGGCGGTGTTCGCCGTCTACCTGCGCCAGCGGGGGTCGCCGGAGTCCAAGCCGGTCGGCGCGTCCCACGGGGACACCGGCGCCACGGGGTGAGCCGGGGCGCCCAGCAGCCGGGCCAGGGCCTCGTCGGAGGCGGCCAGCGCCGCGCGGTCGTGCGTGCTGCCCGCGGCGACCAGCTCGGTCGCGCCGGTGCGCTCGGCGAGCTCCGCCAGCCGCGCGGCCACCCGGTCCGGCGGGCCGGCGACCGCCGCGGCCGCCGTCCGCTCCGCGTGCCGCCGCCGCACCGCCGTCATCGGCGCCGCCCTCACCGCGGCCACCGGCTCCAGCGGCGGGAAGACGCCGGTGGTGCGCGCCTGCGCCATCGCCCACGCCTCGGGCAGCAGCAGGTCGGCGGCCTCGGCCGCGGTGTCGGCGACGAGCACGTCCAGGCTGATCGCGACCTCCGGCTCCGGCGCCTGCGCCGAGGGCCGGTAGGCGCGGCGGTAGCGGGCCAGCGCCTGCCGGCCCGGCTCCGGGTCGCCGGCCACCCCGAGCAGCGGCCCTCCGACGACGACCGGCAGGCCCAGGTCCGCGGCGACCTCCAGGCCGCGGCCGGTGGCCAGGACGACCACGCGCACGTCCCCGGCGGGCTGCGGGTGCAGGGTGATCTCCGCCGTCCCGGTGAGGTACGCGCGCAGCTCGGCGAGGTCGGCGGCGAAGTCGCGCTCGGTCTCCCGCAGCGCCCGGCGCACCGGCGGGGTGAAACCCGGCGAGCGGCCCAGCCCCAGGTCCACCCGGCCCGGGGCGAGGGCGGCCAGGGTGGCGAACTGCTCGGCGACGACGAGCGGCTGGTGGTGCGGCAGCATGACGCCGGCCGAGCCCAGCCGGATCGCCGTCGTCCGGCCGGCGACCGCGGCCAGCAGCACCGCGGGCGCGGCCCCGGCGATGCCGGGGACGCCGTGGTGCTCGGCGACCCAGAACCGCTCGTAGCCCAGCCGCTCCGCGGACACCGCCCGCGCGACGGTGCCGCGCAGCGCCGCCGCGTCCGGCTCGCCGGCGCGGGTGCGCGACCGGTCGAGGAGCGAGAGCCGCATCAGAACGCGTACCGCACGCGCAGCCAGGGCGCGTGGGCGGCGATCAGCTCCCGCAGCCGCTCGACACCGGCCCGCTTCACGTCGTTGCGGTAGCGCACGTTCCACTGGCCGTTCTGGCTGCGCTTGGGCTGCTGCAGGTCCGGCCGCCACAGCAGGTCCTCGGCCTTCGGGTGCCAGCCGAGGTTGACCTGGTGCAGGTCCCGGTTGTGGGTCAGCATGATCACCTCGGCGGCCGCCTGGGCCTTGGCCGCGGGGGAGAGGGTGTCGTCGAGCTGCCGCAGCAGCTGCGCCCAGCCGGCCTCCCACCCGTCGCGCAGCACCACCGGCGAGAGGTTGAGGTGCACCTCGTACCCCGCCTCGACGAAGTCGTCGACGGCGGCGACGCGCTCGGCGACCCGGCTGGTGCGCACGTCGACGACCCGCGAGTCGGCGTCGGGCATGAGCGAGAACCGGATGCGGGTGCGGCCCTGCGGGTCGAGGTCGAGCAGCTGCCGGTTGACGTACTTGGTGGCGAACGACGCCTTGGCCGTGGGCAGCTCGCGGAAGGTGGCGACCAGGTCGGCGACGTTGTCGCTGACCAGCGCGTCGACCGAGCAGTCGCTGTTCTCGCCGATGTCGTAGACCCAGCTGACCGGGTCGACCTGGTCGGGCTCGGTCTTGGGCCCCTGCCGGGCGACGTGCCGGCGCAGGTAGCCGGTGATCTGCTCGATGTTGGTGAAGACGGTGATCGGGTTGGCGTAGCCCTTCTGCCGCGGCACGTAGCAGTACGCGCAGGCCATCGCGCAGCCGTTCGCCGTCGAGGGGGCGATCCAGTCGGCCGACCGGCCGTTCGGGCGGGCGGTGAGCGACTTCTTCACGCCGAGCACCAGCGTCTCGGTCTTCACCCGCACCCAGCGGTCCACGTTGCCCTCGTTGCCGTGCAGCTCCGGGATCCTCCAGTGCGAGGGCACCTCGACGACCTCCGCGCCGGGGAAGCGGGCGAGCACCTCGCGGCCGCGGACGGAGTCCAGGGCGGCCGGCTCGGCGTAGACGGTGCGGACGTCGAGCAGCCGCGTGGGGGAGGGGACGGGCGCGGACACGTCGGACGGCGGGGGCGCTGCGGTCACGCGGGGTGCAGCGCCCGCGCGCGGGCCCGGATTCCGCCCCTGACCTGCGGGGACGGTCACACGGTGCGGGTCAGTGGTGCCAGTTCGGGGCGAGCTCGCGTACGTCGAGCCGGCCCTGCTCGAGGTCCTCGGCGACGTCCTCCACGGCGCGTCCCCCGGCGTAGGCCTCGGCGCGCAGCAGGTCCAGCGCGGTGGCCGGGTCGGTGTCCAGCGCCATCGCCGCCCGGCCCGCGGCCCGCAGCACCGCGGCCCGCCGGCGCGCCTCGGGGCCGTGCAGCCAGTCGGGGCCGCGCTCGGCCGGCCAGTCCGACCAGACGGCGGCGTCGCTGAGCGCCGCGGTGACCAGCTCGCCGACGGCCATCGCCGCGAAGACGTCGAGTCCCGGCACGGCGGCCTCGTCGGTGAAGTACAGGTCCAGCGCGCCGGCGCCGGCGAGGTCCTCGCGCAGCGGGAGCGCGACCACCGCGCGGAACGGCGTCTGCGCGGTGAGCAGGTCGGCGAAGGGCATCCAGCGCCGCCGCAGGTCGTCCAGCAGCGCGAACACCGGCTGCCGGGTCTCCTGGGCCTCCCAGCACGGCCCCCCGCCGACGGTGAACTGCAGGCGCTCGGCGCACGCGGCCTCGGTGGTGCTCGCCCCGAGCGGGATGCGCAGGCCGGACCCGTCGACGACCGACAGCCCCGCGGCGTCGACCCCCAGGGTGGTGACGCAGGCCCGGGCCAGGCGGACCGGCAGCAGCTCGGCCGACCCGGGGCTCCCGGCGGCCTCGGCGTCCAGCGCGGCGGCGAACCGCGTGGAGATGGTCACACGTCATCCTCGCCCCGTGCGGGCACCGGGGCCATCCCGGTCACCCGGCCGCGTCCGGCCGGTGCGCGTACGCCGCCCCGCGGACGGCGTCGTCGTCCTCCAGGCCCGCGCCCAGGGCCCCGCCGACCGTCGCCAGCGAGCTGGTCAGCCAGGCCAGCTCCAGGTAGTCGCCGAGCGCGGCCGGGTGCCCCAGCCCCTCGGCGAACAGCGCCGACGGCACCAGCAGCAGCGAGCCGGCCAGCGCGAGGGCGAACAGCGCGGCGTAGAGGGTGAGCACCCCGATCACCACGGTGGCGACGGTGGCCAGGTTGAACAGCGCCACCTGCTTGCGCACGCGGCGCGAGCGGGCCCGCTCCCACATCTGCGCGCCGACGACCAGCGTCGCGCAGATGGCCACCACCGAGCCCAGCCCGACGACGGACAGCCGCAGCCAGCCGAACCGGTCGGCCAGCCGCCAGATGTCGGCGGTCACCAGGGCGAAGACGCCGGCCGCGACCGCCGCCGTCAGCGCGCGGGACAGCTGGATGGTCAGCCGCCACGGCCGGTTGGCGCGCACCATGCCGACCAGCAGCCGCAGGTTGCCCGACAGCACCCGGGCGGTGAACCGGACGCCGTCGGCGGTGTCGGCCGGGTCGGTGGCCAGCTCGCGCACCCGGCGGCGCAGCGCGGCCGGGTCGTCGTCGCCCTCGGCGTCACCGAGCAGCGTGCGGACCAGCCCGACCGTCGTCTGCAGCGCGCGCCGCCGCCGGCCGACCGCGCCGAGGGCCGGCAGGGACAGCACCGCGACGCCGTGCACCGGGCTGGCGTGCGCGACGACGGTGCGCCGGTCGACCGACAGCGGCAGGTCGGTGACGACGACGGCGAGGTCCCACTCCTCCGCCAGCAGCCGGTCGCGCGCGGCGCCGACGATCTCCGCGTCGTCGGCCGGCGGCTGGACCAGCCCGTCCTCGACCACGCGGACGTCCCACGCGACGTCGGGGTGCCGCTCGCGCAGCGCGCCGGCCAGGTCGGCGGCCAGCTCGTCGGCCACCTCCACCGGCGCGCCGGGCGCGGCGACCAGCCCCACGACGACGTCGGCCGGACCCGCCGCCTCGCCGGTCAGGGGTCCTTCCGGTGCCGTGCTCACAGCCTCAACCGCTCCTCGTGCCCGGTCTGCCACTCGACCATGACGATGCTCGCGTCGTCCTGCAGCCGGCCGTCCTGGTGCTGCATGACGCTGCCCATGAGCCGGCGCATCGTCTCCGGCGGCGGGTCGCCGGCCAGCTCGGCGCGCACGACCAGGTCCGCGAGCCGGTCCTCGCCGAAGAACGCGCCGTCGGGCGAGCGCGCCTCGACGACGCCGTCGGTGTAGAGCAGCACGCGGTCCCCGGGGCGCAGTTGCATCCGGCACACCGCGGGTGCCGCCGCGAGCAGCCCCAGGGGGCGCGCCGGCGGGCAGGCCGGCGGCCGGATCAGGGCGCCGTCGCGCACGACGATCGGGTCGGGGTGCCCGCAGTTCACCCAGGTGAGCAGCCCGGTGTCGAGGTCGAGCCGGGCGACGGCCGCGGTGGCGAACCGGCTGCCGGCGAACTGGCCGGCGACGACGGCGTCCATCGCGGCCGCGACCGCCGGGAGGTCGAGGCCCGCGCGCCGGGCGTGCCGGTAGGCGCCGACGGCGGCGGTGGTCAGCAGGGCGGCGGGCAGGCCGTGGCCGACGGCGTCGAGCACGGCCAGGTCCACCAGCGCGCCGTTGACCGCGTAGTCGAAGGTGTCCCCGCCGATGTCGTAGCTCGGCTCGAGCGCGCCGGTGATGACGACGCGGTCGCTCGCGTAGGTCAGCGGCGGCAGCAGCTCCCACTGGATCTCCGCGGCCAGCGTCAGCTCGCGTCGCCGCCGCAGCCGGGCGAACAGGTCGCTGTAGGCGTCGCGGGTGACGACCAGCTCGGCGACCAGCGAGGTGAACGACCGCGCATCGTCCTCGAGGTCCGGCGTCGGGTCGCCGTCGAGCACGTACTCGACCACGCCGACCCGCTCGGCGCCGTCGAGCAGGGGCACCCACAGGCTGGCCGGCCCGTCACCGGCCGGGGCGTGGACCGGCTCGACCCGGCGGAACGCGCGCCCGGCCACCGACCCGTCGATGATCAGCTCCTGCCGGGGGGGCACGCCCTCGCCGGGCAGGGGCAGCAGGACGTGCTGGGCGTAGTCGGCGAGGTAGACGACCGCCCCGCGGACGCCCAGGCGCCGCGCCTGCTCCGCGACCACGGCGCCGAGGTCGTCGGCGGACAGGTGGTGCGACGCACGGACGAGCGCCCGGACGGGGTCCCGCTCGGACGGGCGCGGATCGGTGGCCACGACGGGTCAGGATCGCATCCCGACCTGCGGCGGGCGCGGGGAGTGGGTGGGGGAGAGGTCAGCCCCGGGCCTCGAGGACGGCCGTGTAGACGCCGACCGTCTGCTGGGCGATCGCCGGCCAGCCGAACTCCGACAGCACCCGCTCGCGGCCCGCCGCGCCCATCGCCGCGGCCCGGGTCGGGTCGGCCAGCAGCTCGGCGATCCGCGCGGCCAGCCCCGCCTCGAAGGCGGCGACGTCACCGGGGTCGTAGGGGACCAGCAGCCCGGTGACGCCGTCGGCCACGACCTCGGGGATCCCGCCGACGGCGCTGGCGACCACCGCGGTGCCGCAGGCGGCGGCCTCGAGGTTCACGATGCCCAGCGGCTCGTAGACCGAGGGGACGACGAACACCGTCGCCCCGGTGATCAGCGGCACCAGCTGCTCGCGCGGCAGCATCGCCTCGATCCAGACGACGCCCGGCCGGCGGGCCTGCAGCTCGGCCACGGCGTCGGCGACCTGCTGCCGCTCGCCCGGGGTGTCGGGGGCGCCGGCGCACAGCACCAGCCCGGCGTCGGGCGGCAGCTGCTCGGCCGCCCGCAGCAGGTGGACGACGCCCTTCTGCCGGGTGATCCGGCCGACGAACAGCGCGTAGGGCCGGTCGGGGTCGACCCCGAGCGAGCGGACGACGTCCGGCGCCGGCGTCGGCTTGTACGCCTCGGCGTCCACGCCGTTGCCGACGACGTGCACCCGGGCCGGGTCGAGGTCGGGATAGGCGTCGAGGACGTCGGCGCGCATGCCGTGGCTGACCGCGATCACCGCATCCGCGGCGAGGTAGGCGGTGCGCTCCACCCACGACGACAGCCGGTAGCCGCCGCCGAGCTGGTCGGCCTTCCACGGCCGCCGCGGCTCCAGCGAGTGCGCGGTCACCACGTGCGGCACCCCGTGCACCAGCGCGGCGAGCAGGCCGGCGCCGTTGGCGTACCAGGTGTGGCTGTGCACGAGGTCCACGTCGGCCAGCGCCGCGGCGATCTCGACGTCGGTGCCCAGGGCCTGCAGCGCGCCGTTGGCCGCGGCCAGGCCGGGCGGCACCGCCCAGCCGCGGGCGTCGGTCCGGGGGCCGCCGAAGGCGTGCACCTCCAGGTCCGGGCCCGCCGGCAGCGAGCGCAGGGCCGCGACGAGGTGCTCGACGTGCACGCCGGCCCCGCCGTAGACGTCTGGGGGCCACTCCCGGGTGACGATGCCGATCCGCACGGCGGTCACCCTAGGGGGCGGGGGGTGCCGAGGTGGGGCGACGGCGGGCCCGCGCAGCGGCTACGTTCCCTCCATGCGTGGCGGTCCTCGAGTGCTCGGCATCGTCCTGGCTGGTGGTGAGGGCAAGCGGCTCGCGCCCCTGACCCAGGACCGTGCCAAGCCGGCGGTGCCGTTCGGCGGCAACTACCGGCTCATCGACTTCGTGCTGTCCAACCTGGTGAACGCCGACATCCGGCAGATCGCCGTCCTCACCCAGTACAAGAGCCACAGCCTCGACCGGCACATCACCACGACGTGGCGGCTGTCGCAGATGCTGGGCAACTTCATCACCCCGGTGCCGGCGCAGCAGCGGCTCGGGCCGCGCTGGTACACCGGCAGCGCCGACGCGATCTTCCAGAGCCTGAACCTGATCTACGACGCGCGGCCGGACGTCGTCGTGGTGTTCGGCGCCGACCACGTCTACCGCATGGACCCGGCGCAGATGATCGACCAGCACCTGCAGACCGGCGCGGGGGTGACCATCGCGGGGCTGCGGGTGCCGCGGCGGGAGGCCACCGGGTTCGGCGTCATCGACGCCGGCGCCGACGGCAAGGTGCGCGGCTTCCTCGAGAAGCCCGCCGACCCGCCGGGCCTGCCCGACAGCCCGGAGGAGTCCTTCGCCTCCATGGGCAACTACGTCTTCACCACCGACGCGCTGCTCGAGGCGCTGCGCGTGGACGCCGAGGACGCCGACTCGGCGCACGACATGGGCGGCTCGATCATGCCGATGCTCGCCGAGACCGGGGACGCGTACGTCTACGACTTCTCCACCAACATCGTCCCCGGGGCCACCGAGCGCGACCACGGCTACTGGCGCGACGTCGGGACGATCGACTCCTACTTCGACGCCCACATGGACCTCGTGTCGGTCACCCCGGTGTTCAACCTCTACAACGACCGCTGGCCGATCCTCACCCTGCCCCCGCAGCAGCCGCCGGCGAAGTTCGTGCTCGGCGGGCGGGCCGAGGAGTCGATGGTCAGCGCCGGCGCGATCATCGGCGGCGGGTCGGTGCACAACTCGGTCGTCTCGCCCGGCGTGCGGGTCGAGCGCGGGGCGCGGGTCGAGGACAGCGTGCTCATGGACGGCGTCCAGATCGGCGAGGGCGCCTACGTCCGGCGGGCGATCCTCGACAAGAACGTCGTCGTCCCCGCCTGGGCGCGGATCGGGGTGGACTCCGGCGCCGACCGCGAGCGCTACCACGTGAGTGCCGGCGGCGTGACCGTCCTCGGCAAGGGCGCCAGGGCGATCGTCTGAGCGGCGACACCGCCCCTCTGGTCGTCACGCTGCTGCTCGGGGCGGAGGCGCAGGCGCGGTTCGACCGGCTGCGCGCCGAGCACTTCCCGGCCGGCCGCAACCACCTCGCCGCGCACGTCACGCTGTTCCACGCCCTGCCGGGCGACCGGCGCGACGCCGTCGACGCCGCCCTGGCCGCGGCCGCCGCCCGGCCACCGTTCGCCGTCGCCGTGACCGGCCTCCAGCTGCTCGGCCGCGGGGTCGCCTACCGGCTGGCCGCGCCGGAGCTGTCGGCCCTGCACGCGGGGCTGGCCGCGGAGTTCGACCCGTGGCTCACCCGGCAGGACCGCCAGCGGCTGTCGGCGCACGTGACCGTGCAGAACAAGGTGGAGCCGGCGGTGGCCCGGGCGCTGCACGACCGGCTGGCCGCGGGGTTCGTCCCCGGCGAGGTGCCCGCCCGCGGGCTGGGGTTGTGGCGCTACCTCGGCGGCCCGTGGGAGCCGCTGGCCGAGCACCCGTTCGCGGGTTAGTGCCGGCGGGTCGCCACCAGCAGACCGGCGCCGATCGGCAGGACGGCGGAGGTCAGCCCCTCGTCCTCGCGGACGTTGTGGGCGAGGTCGCGCCAGGCGACGGTGTCGGGGTCGCGGGCGGCGCGGTCGCCGATGCGGTCCCCGGCGAGCAGGCCGTGGCAGGCCAGCGTCCCGCCGGTGCGCACCAGCGCGAGCAGCGAGGCCAGGTGCCCGGCGTACTCGGTCGGCGGCCCGGCGCAGACCACCAGGTCGTAGGCGCCGGGGGACAGGCGGGGCAGCACCTCGGCCGGGGTGCCGAAGATCAGCCGGGTCCGGCTCTGCGGCACGCCGGCCTCGGCGAACGCCCGCCGCGCGCCGCGCAGCTGCTCGGGGTCGGCGTCGAGGGCGGTGAGGACGCCGTCGGGCCGCATGCCCCGCAGCAGCCACAGGCCGACCACCCCGCCGCCGCTGCCGATCGACACGACCGCGCGGGCGCCCGCGCCGGCCGCGAGGACCGCGAGGGTGGCGCCCGCGGCGGGGCCGGGCGGGGGCGGGCCGCCGAGCGCCGCGGCCCGGGCGCGCGCCGCGGCCAGGACGGGGTCCTCGGCGGCGTAGCGGTCGGACCAGGCGGCAGCGCCGGTCCCGCCGGCGCGCGACGGTCCCTCGGCGCTCATCACCGGCCGAGGGTAAGGGGACCGCGGCCCGCCATCCGGGAGGCGTTCCTGTGAGGAACCTGGCAAGAACTGACGACGGGAACACGGAATGCCGTCACCGCCGTTGGTCCGGGCGTGACACCCGAGCGTGCCGCCGTCCCCGTCCATCCCGCGGGGGAGGTCGGCAGCGTGCGCGTCCGCGATACTGGGGACGTGTCCGAGGCCGCCGTCCCCCCTGCCGCCGACCAGCAGTCGGCCGCGTCCGGTGCCGGCGAGGTGTGGGTGGCGCCGACCTGGGAGCAGGTCGTGCGGGACCACTCGGCGCGCGTCTACCGGCTGGCCTACCGCCTCTCCGGCAACGCCCAGGACGCCGAGGACCTCACCCAGGAGACGTTCGTCCGGGTGTTCCGCTCGCTGGCCGACTTCTCGCCGGGCACCTTCGAGGGCTGGCTGCACCGCATCACCACGAACCTGTTCCTCGACATGGTCCGCCGCCGCCAGCGGATCCGGTTCGACGCGCTGCCCGAGGACACCGAGCGGCTGCCCGGCACCGCGCCGAGCCCCGAGCAGGTCTACGCCGACACCCACCTCGACCCGCAGGTGCAGGCGGCGCTGGACGCGCTGCCGCCGGAGTTCCGCGTGGCCGTCGTCCTCTGCGACATCGAGGGCCTGACCTACGAGGAGATCGCGGCGACCCTCGGCATCAAGCTCGGCACCGTGCGCAGCCGCATCCACCGCGGCCGCGTGCAGCTGCGCCAGGCCCTGGCCCACCTCGCCCCGCGCAGCGTCCCGGCACCGGGGGCTCCCGCATGAGCCTGCCGGAGAGCCACCTGGCGCAGGAGGCGATCGCCGCGCTGGTCGACGGGGAGCTGGCCAGCGGGCCCGCCGCGCGCGCCGCCCGCCACCTGGCCGGCTGCCTCGAGTGCCGGATGCTCGTGCAGGCCCAGCGCGAGGCCAAGGACGCGCTGCACGCCGCCGCCGACGTCGCCGTCCCCCGCGACCTGCTCTCCCGGCTGTGCGCCATCCCGTTCACCGCCGACGTCCCCGGCGGCGGCGGGCTGGGCACCGTCACCGCGTCGGCGGGGGAGCTGACCGTCTCCGGGTCCTCCGGCCGCTGGACCGTGTCGCTCGACGACCCGCCCGTCCGTCCCGCGTCGCCGCACCACGCGCGCTGGCTGCGCCGCAGCGTCGCCGGCACGCTGGCCGGGCTGGGCCTCGGCGTCGCGGTCCTCGCGCTCCACCTGCCCGACCCGGCGGAGCGGGCGCCCCGGACGCCGTCGTCGGTGGCCGGCCCCTCCTCGCCCGACGAGCGCACCGAGGTCGTGCCGCCGGTGGTCCGCACGCTGAGCGGCCCGTCGTCCGCGCGGGGCGCCACGCCGTGACCACCGCGCCCTGACCCCGGACTCCCGAGCCCGCGGACGGGTACCGTCGCGCCGGCACCCGTAGTCCACGTCCGCTGCCAGGTCCGGGGAGGACCCTGAACCCGTGACCGCACCCGACGACGCCCGCGAGACCGGTCCTGCCGAGCCCGCTCCCGGCGGTGCTCCCCGCGACGGCGAGCGCACGGTCGAGGCGGTCGTCCACCCGCCGGTCGCCGCCGGCACGGGGGACGACGTGGTCTTCGCCCGTCCCGCCGGGGCCACCGGCTCCTTCGCGCCGCCGGAGCGGCTGCGCCCGGCCGCGGCGGCGCCGCAGCCGCCGGCCAGTCCCGCCCAGGCCGCCGCGTTCGGCCGCCCGGCCGCCGTCCCGGGCAGCTTCGCCGGGGACCGCCCGACCCCGCCCCCGCGGCCGGTGGCCCCGCCGCCGCCGGAGGCCGTGCTGCGCGCCTTCCGCGCCCCGGCCGGGCAGGCCGGGCTGCAGGAGCCGCCCGGCGGCCGGCCCGGGCGCCGTCGCACCTCGGCCGGACCGTGGTGGAAGCCGGACGCGAAGAGCGACCCGTGGCGCGACCCGCACGCCCCGGCCGGCCTCACCGGCCCCGCGGTGTTCGAGGAGGAGTCCGAGCAGGAGGGCCCGGTCGTCGTCGACCGGAAGGGCCGGAAGAAGCTGCGGCTGCGCGACCTGTCGGTGCGGGTGGCCCTGCTGGTCGTCCTCGCCGTCCTGCTCGCGGGCGCGCTCGGCGGCGGCGTGGGCTACCTGCTCACCCGCGAGGCGAGCGAGACGCCGCTGCTGGCGCCGGGCACCACGCTCTCGGAGACCGACGAGGGCATCAGCCGCGAGCCGGGCTCGGTGTCCGACATCGCCGGCCGGGTGGCGCCGGCGGTCGTGTCGATCGAGGTCCGCATCGGCGACGCCGGCGCGACCGGCTCCGGCGTGGTCATCGACGGCGAGGGCGGCTACATCGTCACCAACAACCACGTGATCTCCGGCGCCGACGGCGTGGACGGCGCGGAGATCCGGGCGGTGTTCAGCGACGGCAGCGGCTCGGCCGCGCGCATCGTCGGCCGAGACCCGGCCAGCGACGTCGCCGTCGTCAAGGTGGAGAAGCCCGGCCTGGTCACCGCCTCGCTCGGCAACTCCGACGACGTCGTCGTCGGTGACCCGGTGGTGGCCATCGGCTCGCCGCTGGGCCTGGCCGGCACGGTCACCAGCGGCATCGTCTCCGCGCTCGACCGGCCGGTGCGGCTGGCGGGGGAGGGCAGCGACACCAACGCCGTGATCAGCGCGGTGCAGACCGACGCGCCGATCAACCCGGGCAACTCCGGCGGCGCGCTGGTCGACGCGACCGGCGCGGTCATCGGCATCAACACCGCGATCGCCTCGCTCGGCGGCGGCAGCGTGGGCCTGGGCTTCGCCATCCCCATCGACACCGCCCGCGACGTCGCCGAGCAGCTGATCGCCACCGGCAGCGCGGTGCACGCGACCCTCGGGGTGAACACCCGGTCGGTCACCGACGGCACCCGCGACGGCGCGCTGGTCCTCAACGTGGAGCCGGACAGCCCCGCGGCCCGGGCCGGGATCCGCGAGCAGGACGTCGTCATCGCCGTCGACGACCAGGAGGTGGGCAGCTCCGAGGAGCTCGTCGTCGCCGTCGACGCCCACGACCCCGGCGATCAGGTGACCATCGAGCTGGTCCGCGGCGGGTCGTCGACGACCGTCCAGGCCACGCTCGCCCAGGCCTGAGCGGACCGCGGCACCGCATACCCTGGGACCGGCGGAGGAGGGAGCGACGCGTGTTCGACTCGATCGGCTGGGGCGAGATCGTCGTCCTGGCGCTGGCCGCGTTGTTCATCTTCGGGCCCGAGCGGCTGCCCACCCTGGCGCGGGACGCCGCGGCCGGGCTGAAGAAGGTCCGGCAGGCGATCACCGGGGTGCGTGCCCAGGTCGACGACTCCCTCGGTGAGGACCTCGCCGGCCTGCGCGACCTGGACCTGCGCAAGTACCACCCGAAGACGTTCATCCGGTCCCAGCTGTTCGAGGACGACGACGCCCCGCCGGCGCGCCGCGGCGACGCGGGCACCGCGGGCGCGACCGCGGCGAGCCTGGTGAAGCCCGCGACGCGCCCGGCCGTCGTCGAGCACGACCGGACCGTCCCGCCGCCGTTCGACGTCGACGCGACGTGACGTCGTCGGCCTACCGGCCGACACCGCGGCCGGCTGCCGTCCCCGACCGACGCTGAGCCCCGCCACGCCGTCCCGACCGGGGGCCTCCGGCCCCGCGGTCGGTCCGCCGTCCTCGCGGGGCGGCTCTCCGGGGCCGCGAACGCACGGAGGCCCGGCCCCTCGAGGGGACCGGGCCTCCGGTGCGTGTGCGTCCTAGCGGCGGACGGGGGTGAGCCCCAGCGACATGCCCGACAGACCGCGCTGGCGGACGGCGAGGGAGTCGGCGACCTTCGTCAGCGCCTTCGCGGCCGGGGTCTCGGGGTCGGCGAGCACGATCGGCGCGCCGGCGTCCCCGGCCTCCCGCAGGCGGGTGTCGAGCGGGACCTGGCCGAGCAGCGGCACGTTGGCGCCGAGCAGCCGGGTCAGCGCCTCGGAGACCGCCTGGCCGCCGCCGGAGCCGAAGACCTCCATGCGGGAGCCGTCGGGCAGCTCGAGCCACGACATGTTCTCGATGACGCCCACGACCTGCTGGTGGGTCTGGGTGGCGATCGCGCCGGCCCGCTCGGCCACCTCGGCGGCGGCCTGCTGCGGCGTGGTCACCACGAGGATCTCGGCGTTGGGCAGCAGCTGGGCGATGGAGATCGCGACGTCGCCGGTGCCGGGCGGCAGGTCGAGCAGCAGGACGTCGAGGTCGCCCCACCACACGTCGGCGAGGAACTGCTGCAGCGCGCGGTGCAGCATCGGGCCGCGCCACACGACCGGGGTGTTGCCCGGGGTGAACATGCCGATCGAGATGACCTTCACGCCCATCGACTGCGGCGGCATGATCATGTTGTCGACCTGGGTCGGCTTGTCGTCGACGCCCAGCATGCGCGGCACCGAGTGGCCGTAGATGTCGGCGTCCACGACGCCGACCGACAGGCCCCGCTTGGCCAGCGCCGCGGCCAGGTTGACCGTGACGCTGGACTTGCCGACGCCGCCCTTGCCGGACGCGACCGCGTAGACGCGGGTCAGCGAACCCGGCTGGGCGAAGGGGATGACGGGGTCGGCCGCGTCGGTGCCGCGGACGGTGCGGCGCAGCTCGGCGCGCTGCTCGTCGCTCATCACGTCCAGGCCGACCTGCACCGACGTCACGCCGGGGACGGCGGAGACGGCGGCGGTCACCCGGTTGGTAATCGTCTCGCGCATCGGGCAGCCGGCCACGGTCAGGTAGACCTCGACGCGCACGGCGCCCGGGTCGCCGCCGACGCCGATCTGCACGTCCTTGACCATCCCGAGGTCGGTCAGCGGACGGTTGATCTCCGGGTCCTGGACGGTGGCCAGAGCGGCGTTGACGGCGTCGAGCGCCGGCGAGCCGGTCAGCGTGTCGGACATGGGGGGATGTGTCTCCTTCGACGGGGGGACCCGGTCCGCGGCACCACACGGCGGCGACCTGCACTCCGGTCCACCTGCCACTGTACGGCGACGGGCACCGGGTGCCGCCCGGCGCGGAGGTGATGTGCTGCGCACCCGGGGGTGCCGTACGGGGCGGTCAGCCGCCCACGCGGTTCCAGAGGCGGTGCTCGACGCCGGCGTCCTGCAGCAGGCGGGTGAGCCCGCGGCCCCCGCCCCGGGACCAGGCCGCCAGCGCGTCGAGGACGTCGGCGTGCGCGGGCGCGCCGAGGGCGGCGAGCAGGGCCGGGAACTGCCCGGGCGCGACGTCGACGGCGAACTCGTACCCGTCGTCGCCGCGCAGGCTCTGGCCCTCGACCCTCAGGCTCTGGCCCTCGACCCGCAGGCCGGCGCCGGACAGCGTGGCCCGCTCGGACCACGTGCCCTGCGGCCCCCGGTCGTCCCGCAGCACCACCCGGTGGTCGCCCGCGGCCCCGGTCACGGGCCCGACCGTACGCAGCCGGGCCGTAGGCTGCGGCGACGTGCCCGCTCCCGCCCGTGCCGCCGTCCTCCGCGACGCCATCGGCCTGGGGGTGGCCGTCGGCCTCTACGGCGTCGCCTTCGGCGCGGCCGCCGACGCCGCGGGCCTGGACCCCTGGCAGGCGCTGACCCTGTCGCTGCTGATGTTCACCGGCGCCTCGCAGTTCGCGCTGGTCGGCGTGCTCGGCGCCGGCGGCGGGGGCGCGGCCGCGATCGGCAGCGCGCTGCTGCTGGGCACCCGCAACACCGTCTACGGCGTCCGCCTGGCGCCACTGCTGTCCCCGCGCGGCCTGCTGCGCCGGCTGGGCCTGGCGCACTGGGTGATCGACGAGACGACCGCGCTGGCCGTGGCCGCCCCCGACCGCGGCCTGTCCCGGCTGGCCTTCCTTGCCGGCGGGGCGTCGATCTTCACGGTGTGGAACGCGACCACGCTGGCCGGCGCGCTGGGGGCGGGGGCGCTGGGGGAGACCGCGGAGGCGGCGCTGGACGCCGTCGTCCCGGCCGCGTTCCTGGCCCTGCTGTGGCCGCGGCTGCGTGGCGGTGCCGAGGAGCCGGCCGTCGCCCGCCGGGTGGCGCTGGGCGGCGCGGCCGTGGCGCTGGCGCTGACGCCGTTCGTGCCGCCGGGCGTGCAGGTGGTGGCCGCCGTCGTCGCGGTGGTGCTGGCCGGGCGGCCGCGGGAGGAGGCGGCGTGAGCACCGGGACGCTCTGGGTGGTGGTCGTCGTCGGGTCGCTGGGCTGCTACCTGCTCAAGCTGGCCGGGCTGTCGGTGCCCGCGGCCTGGGTCGAGCGGCCGTGGGTGACCCGGCTGGTCACCTTCGTGCCCGCGGCGCTGCTGGCCGCGCTGGTCGCGGTGCAGACGCTGACCTCCGGGCAGGACCTCGTGCTGGACGGCCGGCTGGCCGGGGTCGCGGTCGCCGCGGTCGCCCTCGCGCTGCGGGCGCCGTTCATCGTGGTGCTCGTGCTGGCCGGCGCCACCGGCGCGCTGGTGCACGTCCTGACCACGTGACGCCGCTGCGGGCCGCGTTGCTGGGACTGCTGGCCGGGGTCGCCGCGAAGGCGGCCGACGAGTCGGGGGTCGCCTGGGCCGCCGCGCTGGGCAGCCAGCCGGCCGCGTGGGTGCTGGCCGTCGCCGCGCTCGGCCGCTGGGCGCCGTCGGTCCGGGCCGCGGCGGTCCGCGCGGCCACGTTCTTCGCCGCCATGACCATCGCCTACTACTCCTGGGCCGCGGTCGTGCTCGGGTTCGGCTGGACGCCGGGGCTCCTCGCCGCCTGGCTGGTCCTGTCGGCCACCGCCGTCCCGGCGACCGCGGCGGCCGCGTGGCGGGGCACCCGCGCGGACGGGCCGCTGCCCGGGGCGCTGATGGCCGGGATCGCGGGCATCGCGCTGGCCGGCGGGGACGCGCCCGCGCTGTGGCCGGGCGGGGCGGACCCGCGCCCGGTGCAGGCGGCTGCCGACGTCGTCACCGCGGTGCTGCTCACCGCCGTGCTGCCGCGGTGCCGGGGCACGCGGGCGTGGGCGCTCGCGCTGGTCGTCCCGGCGACGGCGGCGGCCGCCGCCGGGCTGCACGTGCTGCGCGCGGTGCTGGGCTGAGCCCTCGGCCGACCCTGCCCGCAGGGTCAGAACAGCCGGGCGTCCCGCTGCTCCAGGTCGAGCAGGAAGCGCTTGCGGGACAGCCCGCCGCCGAAGCCGACCAGGCTGCCGTCGGCGCCGACCACCCGGTGGCACGGGACGACGATCGCCAGCGGGTTCCGCCCGCACGCCAGGCCGACGGCCTGCGCGCCGCCGGGCTCGCCGACGGCCCGCGCCACCGCCCCGTAGGTGGTTGTCCGGCCGTAGGGGATGCGGGTGAGCTGCTCCCAGACGGCCAGCTCGAAGTCGCTGCCGCGTGGGCGCAGCGGCAGGTCGAACGCCTCCCGCTCACCGGCGAGGTACTCGCCGAGCTGGCCGGTCACGTCGGCGAGCGCGGTGTCGTCCCGCGCGCCGAGGTCGGCCTGCGGGCCCGGGGGCGAGAGGTACAGCCGGCCGAGCACCCCGTCGTCGGCGACGACGGTCAGCGGCCCGATGGGCGAGGCCACCACCGCGTGCGTGCGCATGCCCGGGAGTGTGCCGCGGGGGGACGACGGTCCGGGCGGCCCGGTGCGCTACGCCGTGGGGTCCGCGAGCGCCGGCTGGACGGCGTCCTTCGGCTTCTTCTTGGCCTTCTTCTCCCGCTCCTCGGGCGAGCGGCTCTCGGCGAGGCGGTTCAGCTCGCCGCGGATGAAGTCACGGGTGGCGAGCTCGCCGATGGCCACCCGCAGCGCGGCGAGCTCACGGGCCAGGTACTCGGTGTCCGCGCGGGTCTGCGCGGCGCGGGCGCGGTCCTCCTCGGCCTGCACGCGGTCGCGGTCGGCCTGCCGGTTCTGCGCCAGCAGGATCAGCGGCGCGGCGTAGGCGGCCTGGGTGGAGAAGGCCAGGTTGAGCAGGATGAACGGATAGGGGTCCCAGCGCAGCCGGACGGCGAAGACGTTGAGGCCGATCCACAGCACCACGATCACCGTCTGGACGGCGAGGAACCGCCCGGTGCCGAGGAAGCGGGCGATCCCCTCGGCGAACCGGCCGACCGCGTCGGGGTCCAGCCGCAGGTAGCCGGTGATCCCGCGGGACGAGCCGCGGGGGACGTCGAGGCGGCGGCCGTCAGCCACGGCGGGCCCGCTCGCGCCAGTCCTCGGGCAGCAGGTGGTCGAGGACGTCGTCGACGCTCACCGCGCCCACCAGCCGGCCCCGGTCGTCGACCACCGGCGCGGCGACCAGGTTGTAGGTGGCGAAGTAGCGGGTGACCTCGCCCAGCGGCGCCTCCGGCCGCAGCGGGTCCAGGTCGTCGAGCACGCCGCTCACGAGGCTGGACGGCGGCTCGCGCAGCAGCCGCTGGATGTGCGCCAGGCCCAGGTAGCGCCCCGTCGGGGTGGCCGACGGCGGCCGGCAGACGTACACCTGGCTGGCCAGCGCCGGGGTCAGCTCGGGCTCGCGCACCCGGGCCAGCGCCTCGGCGATGGTCGCGTCCGGGGCGAGGATCACCGGCTCGCTGGTCATGATCCCGCCGGCGGTGTCCTCGGAGTACTGCAGCAGCTGGCGCACCGGTTCGGCCTCGTCGGGCTCCATCAGCTCCAGCAGCCGGTTGCGGTCGACGTTGGACAGCTCGGCGAGCACGTCGGCGGCGTCGTCGGGGTCCATGACCTCGAGCACGTCGGCGGCCCGGGACTCGTCCAGCGTGCCGAGGATGGTGACCTGCTCGGCCTCCGGCAGCTCGCCGAGCACGTCGGCCAGCCGCTCGTCGTCGAGGGCCTCGGCCACCTCGTGCCGCCGCTTGATCGGCAGGTCCTGCAGGGCGTGCGCGAGGTCGGCGGCGTTCAGCTCGCGGTAGGTGGCGATCAGCGTCTCGGCGCCCTGCCCGCTCTCCGGCAGCGCGAGCCCGGCGACCTCGTCCCACGCCAGCTGGTGCAGCTGCCCGCGGCGGCCGAGCCGGCCCGGCTCCTGCACGGCGAGGCGGGTGACCTGCCACTCGCCGGTGCGGGTCTGCTCGATCCCCGCGTCGACGACGGCGGCCGGCCGGCCCGACTCCGTGATGGTCACGGTCCGGTCCAGCAGCTCGCCGAGGACCAGCGTCTCGCCGCGCCGCTGCTCGAAGCGCTTGAGGTTGAGCGTGCCCGAGGCGAGCACCACCGCGCCCGGGTCGATGCTGGTCACCCGGCCCATCGGCACGAAGATGCGGCGGCGGGCCACGACCTCCACGACCAGGCCCAGCACCCGGGGGCTGGCGGTGCCCACGCGCAGCGCCACGACGACGTCGCGCAGCCGCCCGACCCGGTCCCCGTTGGGGTCGAAGACGGGCAGGCCGGCGAGCCGCGAGACGTACGCCCTGGTCACCGTGCTCACACTGGGTGAGGCTACCGTCGGGGCCGTGGCGAGCCCTGTGTCCGTCGGATCGGCGTCCGTCGAGTACGAGGTCGTCGACGTGTTCGCCCCGCGGGCGTTCGCCGGCAACCCGCTGGCGGTGGTGTTCGACGCCGACGCGCTGACCACGGAGCAGTGCCAGGCGCTGGCCAACGAGTTCGCGCTGTCGGAGACCTCCTTCCTCTGCGCACCGACCGAGCCCGGCGCCGACTACCGGGTCCGGATCTTCACCCCGTTCGCCGAGCTGCCCTTCGCCGGGCACCCGAGCGTCGGGGCCGCGCACACGCTGGTGCGCACCGGCCGGCTGGCCCCGGGCCCGCTGCACCAGGAGTGCGGCGCCGGTGTCCTGCCGATCGAGGTCACCGGCGACGGCGCGACGCTGACCGGCGGGCGGCCGACGGTGGAGGACGGCCCCGACCCGGCGGCGCTGGCCGCGGCGCTGGGCCTGTCGGCGGCCGACGTCGTCGGGCTGCCCGCGCACGTGGCCGGCTGCGGCCTGCCCTTCGCCTTCCTCGCCGTGCACCCGGACGTGGTCGACCGCGCCGTCCCGGACCCCGCCGCGCTGGCCGCGTTCGGCGTGGGGGAGGGCGTCTCGGTGCTGTCGTGGGACGGCTCCACCGCCTACGCCCGCGTGTTCGCGGGCGACCTGCGCTGGGGCGAGGACCCGGCCACCGGCTCGGCGGCGCTGGGCGCCGGCGTCTGGCTGGCCGCCACCGGCCTCGTCACCCCGGACGGGACGTCGTCGTACACCGTGCGGCAGGGCGAGGCGATGGGCCGGCCGTCGGTGCTGTCGTGCACGGTCACCGCCGACGGCGGCCGGGCGACGGCGGCCACGGTGTCCGGGGCGGTCGTGCCGGTGGCCTCCGGGCGCATCCGCGTGCCGTGAGCGCCGGGTCGACGGCGGCCGTCTCGCCGTGGGCGGTCCACCGCCCGGGCTCCCGCGACGTCGCGCTCATGGCGGTCGCCGTCGTCGGGGTCTCCTTCTCCGGCCCGCTGACCGCGCTGGTCGGCGCCTCGTTCCTGGCGCTGGCGTTCTGGCGCAACGCCGCCGGGGCCGCGCTGCTGGTGCCGGTGCTGCTGGGCCGCGAGCGCGCCACCCTCGCCGGGCTGCGGCCGCGGCACCTGGGCAGCTCGGTCGTGGCCGGGCTGTTCCTCGCCGCGCACTTCGCCGCCTGGCTGCCCAGCCTGTCGATGACCACGGTCGCCGCGTCGACGGCGCTGGTCACCACCACGCCGATCTGGACGGCGCTGGCCGCGCGGGTGTCCGGCGTCCGGCTGCCCGCGCAGGTGTGGGCCGGGCTGGCGCTGGCCGTCGTCGGCGCCGCGCTGATCGCCGGGGTGGACGTCGCGGTCAGCCTGGAGGCGCTGGCCGGGGACGGGCTCGCGCTGCTCGGGGCCGTCTGCGCCGGTGGCTACATGCTCGCCGGGGCCCGCGCCCGCACGCGCCTGGCGACGTCGGCGTACTCGGTGGTCTGCTACTCGACCTGCGCGGCCGTGCTCGCCGTCGCGGCGCTGGTGACCACCACCCCGCTCGCCGGGTTCCCCGCCCGCGACTGGTGGCTGATCCTGGCGATCACCGTGTGCGCGCAGATCCTCGGGCACACGCTGCTCAACCTGGTGCTCTCCAGCGTCGGGCCGACCGTCGTCGGGCTCGCGGTGCTGCTGGAGGTGCCCGGCGCGCTGCTCGTGGCGCTGGCCCTGCTCGGCCAGACCCCGCCGCTGCTCGCGCTGCCGGGGATGGTCGCCGTCGTCGCCGGGGTGGCGCTGGTGGTGCGGGCCGGCCGGCCGCAGGTGCCGGTCGAGCCGGTGACCTGACCCCGGCAGGAACGGCCGTTCCCGCCGCCTGGCTACCCTCCGGTAGCCGAAGATCCCGATCACCAGCGGAGGCACCGTGGCCGAGCTCCGATCCCGCCGTTCCAACCTCGCCGTGCCGGGCAGCAACCCGCGCTTCCTGGAGAAGGCCAAGGGTCTCCCGGCCGACCAGGTGTTCCTGGACCTGGAGGACGCCTGCGCGCCGCTGGCCAAGCCCGGCGCCCGGAAGAACATCGTGGCGGCGCTCAACGAGGGCGGCTGGGGCGAGAAGATCCGCACGGTCCGGGTCAACGACTGGACGACGGAGTGGACCTACCGCGACGTCATCGAGGTGGTCGAGGGCGCCGGCGCGGACCTCGACTGCATCATGCTGCCGAAGGTCGTCGACGCCCGTCAGGTGGCGGCGCTGGACTTCCTGCTCACCCAGATCGAGAAGGCCAACGGCCTGGAGGTCGGGCGGATCGGCATCGAGGCGCAGATCGAGACCGCGCAGGGCCTGATCAACGTCAACGACATCGCGTTCGCCAGCCCGCGGATCGAGACGATCATCTTCGGCCCGGCCGACTTCATGGCCAGCATCAACATGAAGTCGCTGGTGGTCGGCGCCCTGCACCCCGACTATCCGGGCGACCCCTTCCACTACATCCTCATGCAGATCCTCATGGCCGCCCGCGCCCGCGGCGTGCAGGCCATCGACGGCCCCTTCCTGCAGGTGCGCGACGTCGAGGCCTTCAAGGAGGTCGCCAAGCGCTCGGCCGTGCTCGGCTTCGACGGCAAGTGGGTGCTGCACCCGGGCCAGATCGACGCCGCCAACGAGATCTACGCGCCGTCGCAGGAGGACTACGACCACGCCGAGCTCATCCTCGACGCCTACGACTGGTACACGTCCGAGGCCGGCGGCAAGAAGGGCTCGGCCATGCTCGGCGACGAGATGATCGACGAGGCCAGCCGCAAGATGGCGCTGGTCATCGCGGGCAAGGGCCGCGCCGCGGGCATGGGCCGCACGTCGTCGTTCACCCCGCCCGACGCCGCCTGAGCAACCGCGTCGCACGGCCCGCCCGGGCACTCCCGGGCGGGCCGTCGTCGTTCCGGGAGGGGGTGACCGGGGACACGGCGACTCGTCGCGAGCGGTCGCCCATACTCCCCGGTAGCAACGGACACCGGAGTCCCCGAGGAGTGAGCGTGGCCCGACTGGCGCAGACCGCCGACCTGACCGACGTCCAGCAGGAGATCCTGTCGACGGTCAGGAGCTTCGTGGACAAGGAGATCATCCCGCACGCGCAGGAGCTCGAGCACGCCGACGAGTACCCGCAGGAGATCGTCGACGGGCTCAAGGAGCTCGGCATCTTCGGGCTGATGATCCCCGAGGAGTACGGCGGCCTCGGGGAGTCGCTGCTGACCTACGCGCTGGTGGTCGAGGAGATCGCCCGCGGCTGGATGAGCGTCTCCGGCGTCATCAACACGCACTTCATCGTCGCCTACATGATCCGCCAGCACGGCACGCAGGAGCAGAAGGACCACTTCCTCCCGCGCATGGCCACCGGCGAGGTCCGCGGCGCCTTCTCGATGTCCGAGCCGGGCCTGGGCTCCGACGTCGCCGGCATCCGCACCAAGGCGGTCAGGGACGGCGACGAGTACGTCATCGACGGCCAGAAGATGTGGCTGACCAACGGCGGCTCCTCCACGCTGGTGGCCGCGCTGGTGCGCACCGACCTGGGCGCCGACAAGCCGCACCAGAACCTGACGACGTTCCTGGTCGAGAAGCCGGCCGGCTTCGGCACCGTCGCCCCGGGCCTGACCATCCCGGGCAAGATCGACAAGATGGGCTACAAGGGCGTCGACACCACCGAGCTGGTGTTCGACGGCTACCGCATCGGCGCGGACATGGTCCTGGGCGGGGAGCCCGGCCGCGGCTTCGCGCAGATGATGGACGGCGTCGAGGTCGGCCGGGTGAACGTCGCCGCCCGCGCCTGCGGCATCTCCATCCGGGCGTTCGAGCTGGCCGTCGAGTACGCCCAGCAGCGGGAGACCTTCGGCAAGCCGATCGTGCAGCACCAGGCGATCGCCTTCCAGCTCGCCGAGATGGCCACCAAGGTCGAGGCGGCGCACCTGATGATGGTCAACGCCGCCCGGCTCAAGGACGCCGGCAAGCGCAACGACGTCGAGGCCGGCATGGCCAAGCTGATCGCCAGCGAGTACTGCGCCGAGGTGACCACGCAGTCCTTCCGCATCCACGGCGGCTACGGCTACTCCAAGGAGTACGAGATCGAGCGGCTCATGCGCGAGGCGCCGTTCCTGCTCATCGGCGAGGGCACCAGCGAGATCCAGAAGACGATCATCAGCCGCGGCCTGCTCAAGGAGTACGGCCTCAAGCGCTGACCGATCGGACGTCGCGGGGCCCGGGACCGGTTCGGTCCCGGGCCACGCGCGTGCTCAGCGGGCCGGACGGCGCTCGTAGTTCCGCCGCGCCCAGAGGTAGCCGGCCAGCGCGATCCCGGCGCACCACGCCGTCGCCACCCAGGCGCTGGAGCCGATCGCGGTGCCGGTGAGCAGGCCGCGCAGCGTCTCGGTCAGCGGGGTGAACGGCTGGTGCTCGGCGAACTCCCGCAGCCCGGCCGGCATCGACTCCACCGGCACGAAGCTGCTGGCGAGGAAGGGCAGCAGCATCAGCGGCATCGGCAGGTTGCTCGCGCCCTCCACGGTCTTCGTGGCCAGGCCCATCGCGACCGCGAGCCACGCCAGCGCGAACGCCGTCATGGCCAGGACGCCGACCGCGGCGAGCCACTCGGCCACGCCGGCGTCGGGCCGGAAGCCGACCAGCAGCGCGACCCCGACGACGACGGCCAGGCCCACCAGCGTCTGGACGACGGCGCCGAGGACGTGCCCGGTGAGCACCGACGCGCGGGCGATCGACATGGTCCGGAACCGGCCGACGATGCCCTCGGTCATGTCCATGGCCATCGCGATCGCGGTGCCCTGCGCGCTGCCGGTCACCGCCAGCAGCAGCACGCCGGGCACCACGTAGGTGACGTACTCGGCGCGGCCGCCGGCCGACCCGCCCAGCCCGGCGCCGAGCGTGCCGCCGAGGACGTAGACGAACAGCAGCAGGAACACGATCGGGACCGCGGCCACGATCAGGGTCAGCGACGGGTAGCGCACCGCGTGCCGCAGGTCGCGGCGCAGCATCGTGCGGCTGTCGGTCAGGGTGTGGGCGAGGCTCACGCCGGCACCTCCTCGGGGGTCGGGCGGCCGGTGAGGGCCAGGAAGACGTCGTCGAGACCGGGCGTCTCGACGCTGAGCGCGGCGACGTCGACGCGGGCGTCGTCGAGGCGGGCGAGCACGGACCGCAGCGCGGGAACGCTGCCGTCGGAGGGCACCTCGAGCTGGAGCCCGGCGGGGTCGGCCGTCCCGGTGCCGAGGACGCGGGCGGCCCGGTCGAGCGCGGCGACGTCGGCGAACCGCAGCCGCACCGACCCGCCGGGGACCAGCCGCTTGAGCTCGTCGGCGGTGCCCTCGGCGACCAGCCGACCGCCGTCGAGCAGGCCGATCCGGTCGGCCAGCTGGTCGGCCTCCTCCAGGTACTGCGTGGTGAGCAGGATCGTCACACCCTCGGCGACCAGCCCGCGGACGACGTCCCACACCGCCCGGCGGCTGCGCGGGTCCAGGCCGGTGGTGGGCTCGTCGAGGAAGACCACCCGCGGGTCGCCCATCAGGCCCATCGCCAGGTCCAGCCGGCGGCGCATGCCGCCGGAGTACGTGGCCGGCAGCCGGTCGGCCGCCTCGACGAGGTCGAAGCGCTCGAGCAGGCCGGCGGCGCGGCGCTGCCCCTCCCGGCGGCCGAGGTGGTGCAGGTCGGCCATGAGCCGGAGGTTCTCCCGGCCGGTGAGCAGGCCGTCCACGGCGGAGAACTGACCGGTCACCGCGATCGCGGCGCGCACCCCGGCGGGGTCGGTGGCGAGGTCGCACCCGGCGACGGTGACCTCCCCGGCGTCGGCGGGGGTGAGCGTGGACAGGACGTCGACGGTGGTGGTCTTGCCGGCCCCGTTGGGGCCGAGCAGCGCGTACACCGTGCCCTCGGGCACGGTGAGGTCCAGGCCGTCGAGGACGACGGTGGCGCCGAAGGCCTTGCGCAGGCCGGCGACGGAGACGGCGGCGGTCACGGTCGGCTCCCCTCAGGCCCGGCGGACGAGGACGTCGCCGTACGCGGTGCGGGCGTGGATCTCCACGGTCTCCTCCGCGTCGCCGGGCCCCTCGGCCTCGCCGAGCAGGTTGCGGATGCGGCCGGAGCCCGACTGCACGTCGAGCCAGGCCGCCGTCCCCGCGCGCACGCCGGCCTCGACCTCGCCGTACGCGGTCTCGAGCACCAGCGACCCGCGGACCGCCTGGCCGACGCGCACCTGGCCGTACTTGGTGGTGCCCGTGACCGAGCCGAGCGCGCGGTCGACGACGACGTCCCCGCAGGCGGTCTCCAGCCGCGCGGTCCCGGTGACCTCGCCGACCCGGACGTCGCCGTAGGCGGTGTGCACCTCGGCCTCGCCGTCGAGGACCGCCGCGGTGACGTCGCCGCTGGAGGTGCGGGCCCGCACGCTCCCGGCGCGGTCGAGCTCGAGGTCGCCGTAGCGGCTCTCGACCTCGACGGTGCCCAGCCGCCCGGTGCAGGTGATCGACCCGGCGGCGGACCGGGCGACGAGGGACGAGCCCTCGGGCAGGGCGACGTCGACGTCGATCTCCGGGCCGGAGCCGAAGAACAGCAGCCGGGGCCGGCCGGTCGAGCGGACCAGCAGCTCGCCGGCGGTGTACTCGACGACGCAGTGCCCGGCGGCCGCGACGTCGGCGGAGCTGCGCTCGCTGCGCGGCCGGACGGTGACCACCGTGTCGGTCCGCTCGGCGGCCCGGACGCGGACGGTGCCCGCCGCGATCTCGATGCGGGCGCTGATCGGGTGGGGGGTGTCGAACGTGGGCATGGTCTGCGCCCTCCTCGGGGCAGGGGGATCGCCCCCGGGCCGGTCGGCCGGGGTCGCGGTGCCGTGTCCAGGTGCGGGACGGGACGGGCTAGCGCGCCCAGCCCGTGTAGCTCGAGCCGCCGGTCCACCGGGACCGGCGGCCGTCGTCGGCGGGGCGGGGACGGTCGGCTCGCGTCACCGCGTCGCTGACGGCCCGGACCAGCCACGTGTTGACCGACGAGCCGAGGCGGGCGGCCGCCTCCTCGACGCGGACCTTCAGCTGCTCGGGCAGCCGGAGGGTGATGCGGATGGTGCCGCCGTCGTCGCCGTCGAGGACGGCCTCCGGCGCGGGGGCGTCGTGCGGCTCGGTGGCCGCCGGGGGCGGGGTGACGACGAAGCCGAGCTCGCTGCCGCGCAGCCGCACGTCGACCGAGCCGGGCGCGAGCTGGCCGGTCAGCTCCTCGGCCGCGGCCGACAGCGCGCTCAGCAGGGCCAGCCGGACCGAGGACTCCAACGGCGCGGTGAGGCGCTCGGCCAGCTCGCGCGCCTCCTCGCCCCCGGGAGCGGCGGCCAGCACCAGCTCCCGGCGGAGCTGCTCGACGAACGGGGTGAGGTCCATGACGTCACGATGACACCATCATGACGCCATACGCAACCCCGGTGATGTCACCGTGGTGTCGCGCGGGCCCCGCCGAGCAGGAGCAGGAGCGCCGCCAGGAGCAGCGCAGGCTCGAGCACGAAGGCCACGGTGAGGCCGTGCGCGTCGGCCAGGGCGCCGAGCAGGAACGGAGCGGCGGCCGTGACCAGGCCGCCCAGCAGCTGGGTGTGGGCGTTGGCCCGGTCCTCGTGCCCGCGGGCGGCGCCCAGGGTGAGCGCCAGGGCCAGGGGGTAGAGGTTGGCGATGCCGACCCCGCAGACGAACAGGCCGAGGACGGCGACGGCCGGGCTGTCGGTGAGCCAGAACGGCACGAAGCCGGCCGCGGTCACTGCCAGGGAGGCGTGCAGGAGGGGGATGGTACGGCCCGGGCGCCGGGTGAGCGCCGCCCCGCCGAGGCGGCCGACGAGCAGGCCCAGGTAGTTGCTGCCCAGCGCCGTCGCGGCGGTGGTGGTCGCGAGTCCCGTGCCGACGAGCACCTCGGTGCCGAAGTAGACGAGGCAGAACTCCACGGCCGTGGCGATCGCGGTCAGGGCGGCGAACAGCCAGGCGGCCAGGGGCAGCGGTCCGGGCCGCCCGGCGACCCGGCGGTCGGCCGGCGCCGGCAGTGGCCGGCCGCGGGACCACAGGTACAGCCCGGCGAGGACCAGCGCCGGCAGGGCGAACGCCGCCCGCCAGCCGGCCGGCCCCGCGGCGAGCGCGCCGAGGGCGAGGGGTGCGAGGACCGCGCACGCCCCGGCGCCGACGTTGGCCTCGGTGAGCGCCCGGTCGCGCCGGGCGCCGTGCCGGTCGGAGAGGACGGCCTGCGTCGCCGTCAGCAGCACGGTGCCGGCCGTGCCCATGACCGCGGCCCCGGCCAGGGTCGGCGCGAGCCCGTTCCCGAGGGTGAACAGCGCGGCGCCGGCGGCGGTGCCCAGGGCCGAGGACCACAGCAGCGCCGAGCGCGACAGCCGGCGGGCCACGGCCGCGAACCCGGCGCCGGCCGCGGCCGCACCGCCGGACCACAGCAGGGAGTAGACGCCCAGCAGCGTGTACGAGAAGCCCAGCTCCTCGCGCAGCAGCGACAGCGCCGGGCCGAAGGCGTACAGCCAGCCGGTGAAGCACCCGAGCACCGCGTAGGCCAGCACGGTCGGCGCGTCCCGGACGAAGCCGCCGTCCCCGCCCGCCCCGGAGGGAGTGACCGCCTGCTCCTCGGCCCTTGTGTATCGATACACACCTAGACTGTACGGGTGGCCAGTCCTCCGGACCACCGGTCGCGCCGGCCGACGATGCGCGAGGTGGCCCGCGCCGCCGGCGTCTCGCCGATGACGGTGTCCTACGTCTACTCGCGGCCCGGCCGGGTCTCGGCCGAGGCGGCGGCGCGGGTGCGGGCGGCGGCGCAGGAGCTCGGCTATCCCGGGCCGCACCCGGCCGCCCGCTCGCTGCGGCGGGGGCGGGTCGGCAGCCTCGGCGTCGTGCTGGGGGAGCGGCTGGGCTACGCCTTCGACGACCCGCAGGCGGCCCGATTCCTCGCCGGGGTGGCGGACGTCTGCGCCGCCGAGGGGGTCGGCCTCACGCTCGTCCCGACCACCGGGGCGCCCAGCGATCCCGAGCGGGTCGCGCGGGCCGTCGTCGACGGCTTCGTCGTCTGGACCACCAGCGACGACGATCCGGTGCTCGACGCGGTGGCCGACACCGGCCTGCCCGCCGTCGTCCACGCCGGCCCGCACCGCCGCGGCCTGCCGGTGGTCGGCATCGACGACCGCGCCGCCGCCGCGGCGATCGGGCGGGTGGCCTTCGCCGGGGCCCGGCGCCCGGTGGTCCTCGGCTTCCCGCTCGACCGCGACCGCGCCCGCCGGCTGCTCGCCGGCCCCGAGGTGGGGGCGGTCCGGTTCCCGGTGACGCGCAACCGGTGGGAGGGCCTGCTCGGCGCCTGGACCGGGGCCGGGCACGCGGCGGGGGAGTTGCGGCTGGCCGTGTGCCCGGTCAACGACGCCGAGGAGGGCGAGGCCTTCGCCGCCGAGCTGCTCGCCGGGTCGGACCGGCCGGACGCGATCGCCGCGATGAGCGACGAGCTGGCGCTCGGGGCGCTGCGGGCGGTGGCGGCGGCGGGCCTGGCCGTCCCCGGCGACGTGGCGGTCACCGGCTGGGACGACAGCGACGCCGCGGAGCCGGCCGGGCTGACCACCGTCGCCCAGTCGCTGCGCCGTCAGGGGGCCGCGTGCGCCCTCGTCGCGCTCGGGCGCGCGCCGGAGGTCCCGGCACCGGACGCGTGGCGCGTGGTGGAGCGGGCGAGCACCCGTTGAGCGCGCCGGCCCGCGCCCGGCCGGCGCCGGGCGGGGAGGTGGGGAGGCCTCCTAGGGTCGGGGCGTGCGAGCCGTGGGAGTGACCGAGTTCGGCGGGCCCGAGGCCCTCACCGTCGTCGACGTGCCCGACGAGCCCCTCGGGCCGGGGCAGGTGCGGCTGCGCGTGCGCGCCGCCGCGGTGAGCCCGACCGACACCCACCTGCGCGAGGGCGCCTACGCCGGCCGCGACCCGGTGAAGACCCCGCCGTGGGTGCCCGGCATGGACGCCGCCGGCGAGGTCGTCGAGGTGGGCGAGGGCGTCGACCGGGTGGCCGCCGGCGACGCGGTCATGGCGATCGTCGTCCCCACCGGCGCGCACGGCGGCTACCGCGAGGACCTCGTGCTGCCGGCCGGCTCGGTGGCCCGGGTGCCCGCGGGCGCCGGCGCCGTCGCCGCGTGCACGCTGCCGATGAACGCGCTCACCGCCCGGCTGGCGCTGGACCAGATGGCCCTGCCGCCCGGCTCGGTCGTCGCGGTGACCGGCGCGGCGGGCGCCTTCGGCGGCTACGTCGTCCAGCTGGCGAAGGCCGACGGGCACACCGTCGTCGCCGACGCCTCCGAGGCCGACGAGCAGCTCGTCCGCGACCTCGGCGCCGACGTCGTCGTGCGGCGGGGCGACGACGTGGCCGGGCGGATCCGCGCCGAGTTCCCCGACGGCGTCGACGGGCTGGCCGACGGGTCGGTGCAGGACGCGCTGGTGCTGCCCGCCGTGCGCGACGGCGGGAAGGTGGCCACCGTGCGCGGCTACCGCGGCGACGGGACCGGCCGGGTCGACGTGCTGCCCACGAGGGTGCGCCACTACGCCGAGAACGGCGCCGCGCTCGACCGGCTGCGCGAGCAGGTCGGGTCGGGCGCGCTGACGCTGCGGGTGGCCCGCACCTTCACGCCGGAGGAGGCGCCCGAGGCGCACCGGGCGCTGGCCGCCGGCGGTGTGCGCGGCCGGCTGGTGATCACCTTCTGAAGTCGCGCGCCCGGGCCCGTGTGCCAGGGTGGGGGAGCCCCCGGCAACGGTGCCCGGGGAGGAGCGCGGAGGAGCGGCAGATGGTGCACAGGCTGGTGGTCAGCTACGGGCAGCCGGAGGACCCGGCGGCGTTCGACGTCCACTACCGGGACACCCACGTCCCGCTGACCGTGCAGATGCCCGGCCTGATCCGGTTCACCACCGGCAGCCCGCAGCCGCTCGACCCGCGCCAGTCCGCGCCCTACCTGGTCGCCCACCTGGACTTCGACTCCGAGCAGGCGATGGGCGCGGCGTTCGCCTCCGAGGCGGGCAAGGCGAGTGCTGCCGACGTCCGCAGCTTCGCCAGCGGCGGCGTGACCATGACGCACTACGAGGTGAACGAGGTGCACGTCTCCCGGTGAACGGCGCCCAGGCACTGATCCGCACGCTCGTCGACGCCGGGGTCGACGTCTGCTTCGCCAACCCCGGCACGTCCGAGATGCACTTCGTCGCCGCCCTCGACGACGTCCCCGAGATGCGCGGCGTCCTCACCCTGTTCGAGGGCGTGGCCACCGGCGCCGCCGACGGCTTCGCGCGGATGGCCGGCCGGCCCGCCGCCACGCTGCTGCACCTCGGCCCGGGCATGGGCAACGGCCTGGCCAACCTGCACAACGCCCGCCGCGGCCGGACGCCGATGGTGAACGTCGTCGGCGACCACGGCCGCTCGCACAAGCGGCTGGACGCGCCGCTGGAGTCCGACATCGACGCCCTCGCCGGCACGGTCTCCGGCTGGGTGCGCCGGTCGCTGGCCCCCGAGGACGTCGCCGCCGACGCCGCGGACGCCGTCGCCGCCGCCGCCCGCGGGCAGGTCACCACGCTGGTGCTGCCGGCCGACGTGTCCTGGTCCGAGGGCGCGGCCGTCGCCGAGCCCCGGCCGGTGCGACCGCGGCCGCAGGTGGCGCCGTCGGTGGTGGACGACACCGCCGCGGTGGTCCGGGCCGGCGAGCCCACCGTGCTGCTGCTCGGCGACGACGTCGTCGCGTCGGAGGCGGGGCTGCTGGCCGCGGCGCGGGTGGCCGCCGGCACCGGCGTCCGGCTGATGACCGAGACGTTCCCGGCGCGGATGGTGCGGGGCGCGGGGCTGCCCGCCGTCGGCAAGCTGCCCTACCCGCCCGAGGTGGCGATCAAGGCGCTGGCCGGCACCCGGCACCTGGTGCTGGCCGGGGCGACCTCGCCGGTGCACTTCTTCGCCTACCCCGGCACGCCGGGCACGCCGGTGCCGGAGGACTGCACCGTTCACGTGCTGTCGGCGCCCGGGGACGACGGCGTGGCGGCGCTCGAGGAGCTCGCCGCGAAGGTGGCCGCCGGCGCCGAGCCGGAGCTGCGCGAGGCCTCCCGCCCGGAGCAGCCGACGGGGCGCCTGACGCCGCGGGGCGTCTCCGCGGTGGTCGGCGCGCTGCTGCCCGAGCGGGCGATCGTGGTCGACGAGGCGATCACCTCCGGGATCGGCATCGTCGAGCAGACCGCGGGCGCACCCCGGCACGACTGGCTCGCCCTGACCGGCGGGGCGATCGGCGACGGCCTGCCGATGGCGGTCGGCGCGGCGGTGGCCTGCCCGGACCGGCCGGTGGTGGTCCTGCAGGCCGACGGCAGTGCGATGTACACGCTGCAGGCGCTGTGGACGATGGCCCGCGAGCAGCTCGACGTCACCGTCCTCCTCTACGACAACGCGTCCTACGCGATCCTCCAGGGGGAGCTGGCGCGGGTGGGGGCCGCCGGCGGCGGGGAGCGGGCCGGGCAGCTGCTCGACCTGGGCGGCCCGGCGCTGGACTTCGTGGCGCTGGCCACCGGGATGGGCGTGCCGGCCACCCGCGCCGAGACCGCGGAGGAGCTGGCCGAGCAGCTGGGCACGGCGCTGCGTGAGCCCGGTCCGCACCTGGTGCAGGCGGTGCTGCGGCCGACCGGCTGACACACGGGCTCACCCCCGCGGGGGAACACCCACCGCATCCGTTCCAGACGCATCCGTTTCGGACCGATGTCCGGCGTGTGTTGATGACCAGCGGCACTGCCGGAGTCGTGGGCGGCCGGCCGGTGGCCGTCGTCGCGTGCGCCCTCCTGCTCGCGGTGGTCGCGCTGCAGGGGCTGCTGCACGGGACGGCCGCCGGCACCGCGCTCTACTTCGCCGTCATCGGGCTGACCGTCGTCGCCGCGTGGGCCGGGGTGCACCGCGCGGGACGGCGGCCGGTCGCCGTCCTGCTCGCCTCGGGCGTCAGCCTGTCCGCGCTCGCGGACGTCGTCTGGCAGGTGCAGGTGTCGCTGACCGGGTCGGGTGCGGACGTCGGGATCGCCGACCTCGTGTACCTGGGCAGTTACGTCGTCCTCGCCGTCGGGCTCGCGCTGCTGGCCCGGGACCGGCACGTCGACCGCGACCGGCGCGCGGCCGGCTGGATCGACGCGCTGGTCGTGTTCGTGGCCGCGATGCTCGTCGTCTGGGAGCTGTCGATCGCCACGACGGTCCTCGACGCCGGCCTCCCCGTCGTCGACCGCGTCGTCCTCGCGCTCTACCCGGCGCTGGACGCGGCGCTCATCGGCCTGGTCGTGCGGCTGCTGGCCACCCGCCGGCAGGGGGAGCGGACCTCGCTCGCCGTGGCCGCCGCCTGCGCCTGCTGGCTGGTCTCCGACGTCGCCTACCTGCTCGACGCCGATGCCGAGAGCATCGGCAGCTGGCTGGACGCCGGCTGGCTGCTGGGCAGCGCGCTGCTCGCGCTCGCCGTCCGGTGGTCCGCCGCCGGCACCGCCACCACGGGCGGCCCCGGCGAGGACGGCCGGTCGGGCCTGGCCCGCCTGGCCGTGTGCCTGGCCGCGCTCATGGTGCCGCCCGCGAGCGAGCTGGTCACCGACCTGGCCGGCGTCGAGGACGCCTCGGGCGCGGTGGTCGTCGCGATGGGCGCGCTGACCGCGCTGGTCTTCGTCCGCGCCGCGCTGCTGCTGCGCAGCGAGGCCACCGCCCGGGCGCTGGTGCGCTCGCGGGAGCGGTTCGCCGCCAAGCTCACCGCGCACTCCTCCGACGCGGTGCTCGTCGTCTCCCGCGACGGCCGGCTGCTCAGCGACCCCGCGCCGCTGGCCGCGCTGCTCGGGACCGTGACCACCGGCGTCGCCACCCCCGCGGACGCCGTCCGCCTGGCCGGGGTGGACCCCGAGCTGACCGGCGCGCTGTTCGCGCGGGCCCGGGCCGCCGGCGGCAGCGTCGTCGACGCCGAGCTGCCCGCCCGCCACCGCGGGGAGGACCGCTGGATCGGCGTCCGCATGGTCGACCTCGGGGACGATCCCGACGTCGGCGGCGTCGTCGTCCACGTCACCGACGTGACCGGCCGCCGCCGCGCGGAGGAGGCGCTGGCCCACTCGGTGCTGCACGACGGGCTCACCGGCCTCGCCAACCGCGCGCTGTTCACCGACCGCGTGGGCCAGGCGCTGCGCCGCACCGTCCGCGGCGGCGGCTCGGCGGCCGTGCTCTCCCTCGACATCGACGGCTTCAAGGCCGTCAACGACGCCCTCGGCCACACCGCCGGCGACGCGCTGCTGCGCGAGGTGGCGACACGGCTGCGCACCACCGTCCGCGCCGACGACACCGTGGCCCGCCTGGGCGGCGACGAGTTCGCCGTGCTGGTCGAGCAGACCGGCGTCGGCGACGACCAGGCGCTGGTGACCGCCACCCGCGTGCTCGAGGTGCTCTCCCGGCCCGTGGCACTGCCCGGCGGCCCGGTGACCGTGTCGGCCAGCATCGGCGTGGCCGTCGGCCGCGGGGCCGTGGCCGCCGACGCGCTGATCCGCGACGCCGACCTCGCGCTGTACGCGGCCGAGCTCGACGGCCGCAACCGGGTGCAGCGGTTCGAGCCCGGCATGCGCGCGGCGGCGGTGGCCGCCCGCGAGCTGGAGCAGGAGCTGCGCGGCGCGGTGACGCGCGGCGAGTTCCGGCTGGTCTACCAGCCGGTGGTCGCCCTGGCCGACCGCCGGGTGACCGGCTTCGAGGCCCTGCTGCGCTGGGACAGCCCGCGGCTGGGCCCGGTCGGCCCCGACCGGTTCGTGCCGGTCGCCGAGGCGGCGGGCCTCATCGACGAGATCGGCGCGTGGGTGCTGCAGGAGGCGTGCGCGACCGCGGCCGCCTGGCGGCACCTCGGCGCCGGTGACCCAATGATGGCGGTCAACGTGTCGGCCACCCAGCTGACCTCGCCGGACCTGGTCGGCTCCGTCGCCGCGGCCCTGGCCCGGAGCGGGCTGCCGGCCGGTGCGCTCATGCTCGAGGTGACCGAGACCGCGCTGGTCGGCGACCCCGAGCGAGCGGCCGCCTGCCTCACCGCGCTGCGCGCGCTGGGCGTGCGACTGGCGCTGGACGACTTCGGCACCGGCTACTCGTCACTGGCCCACCTGCGGCAGTTCACCGTGGACGTGCTCAAGATCGACCGCTCGTTCGTGGGCGCGATCGCCGAGGGCGAGCCGCTGCCGGCGATCGTGCGCGGCACCATCGACCTGGGCCGCACGCTGGGCCTGGAGGTCCTCGCCGAGGGCGTCGAGCACGAGCACCAGGCGCGGCTGCTGGCCGAGGGCCGCTGCGACAGCGCGCAGGGCTGGCTGTTCGCGAAGCCGCTGGAGCGCTGCGACGCCGAGGCGCTGCTCCTCGAGCAGGCCGCGGCGCGCGGCGGGAGGCCGGCGATCGTGCCGCTGCCCCGCGCGCCGCGGGCGCTGACGTCCCCGGTCTGACGCCGGGACGGTCAGCCGGCGGCCCCGGGCGCGGGCTCGAAGGTGACCGTGACGTCGTCGACGCCGAGGGACCGGGCCAGCGTGGTCAGCATGTCGCGGGTGCCGTCCTCGGCGCGGTCGAGCAGGTCGCTGTCCGCGGCGGCCGACTCCAGCCGGTGCTCGGCGAGCGCGAACAGCGCGCTCTCGTCGGTCGGGTCGTCGGCGAACGCGTCGCCCAGCCGCTCCACGAGGCCGCGGTCGCGGTCGAGCACGCGGCTCTCGTCCGGGTCGATCCGGGCCTCGCCGAGCTGCGGGGCCGGGAGGGTGATGGTGGCCGCCGTGCCGTCGGGGGAGAGGTCGACGCCGTCCTCGCCGAGGGCGCCGAAGTCGACGTAGGCGTCGACGTCGCCGGTGGCGAGGAACTGCACCCGCTCGCCGCTGATCGCCGAGGGCACCCAGGCGGTGTCGGTCTCCTGGTCGACGACGACCTGGAAGGTGCCGGTGGCGGCGTGGTACTCGTCGAGGTCGGCGATCGCCAGCAGCAGCGGCCTCGTGCTGCGGTCGACGGTCTCCTGCCCGAACGGCGCCGTCCAGTCGCCCACCCTGTCGGCCACGACGACACCTACCGGGACGACGACGGCGGCGGCGATCCCCGCCTTCAACCATCCGCGGCGGCGCCGTGCCGGCGCGGCGGAGGGAGCGGGGACACGGGACGGGAGCAGGACCGGCATGCGCGCGATCTCCTCGCGGTCGTGGGGGATGTGCCGTACAGCACCCCGCGCGCCGTATCTGTTCCCGCCGGGCGGGTGCGCTCGGGCCGCATCCAGCGTCCGGGAACGCTGCGTCGGCGCACCCGCTCGGAGGACACCCGCGGGTCACCCGCCCGGGTGGCGTGCGCCCGCGGCCGCGCACGCACTGTCCACAGATCGGCTGACCGGCCTCCCGCGGAACGCCTCCGTCTCCCTATCGTCCCGTCGTCCCGAACGGGGTCGGGGCAGGTGAGACGGGGGTGCGGTGCCGACTGCGACGAGCGCCCTGGACGTCGTCGACGGCGAGGTGCGCGAGCTCATCCGGCGCCGCGGGCTGGACCCGTTCAGCGACCCCGCGCCGGTCCGCGTGCTGGTGCGCGACGTCGTCGCCGACTACTCCGAGCGGTCGCTGACCTCGGCGCTGCCGCCGATCGGCGACCCCGAGTCGGTGGTCCGCGACGTGCTCGACCGGGTGGCCGGGTTCGGGCCGCTGCAGCGGCACCTGGACGACCCCGAGGTCGAGGAGATCTGGGTCAACTAGGCCGCTCGGAAGAATCCGCAGGTCAGGGCATCAGTTGACCTCCTCAGTCCGCACTCGGTCCGCGCCGTGCTCGAGGACGTCCCGCAGTAGGTCGGCAGCTGCCCGCCGGGTGCGGTCCTCGGCCGTCGGCCACAGGTGGCTGTAGACGTCCAGGGTCAGCGACGGCTTGGCGTGCCCGAGGGCGCGCTGCACGGTGACCACGTCGCAGCCGGCCGCGATCAGGCCGCTGGCGTAGAAGTGCCGCAGCCCATGGATGTGCAGCCCGGTGACGCCGGCCGCCTTCACGGTGCGCTGCCACCACGAGTCCACGGTGGACGGGGGGAGTGGCCGGTCGGCGCCGTTGTGGAACAGCCAGCCCGACGGCGACGTACCGAACTCCTCGACGTGCCGGGCCAGCATCTCGACCAGGTTGTCGCCGATGTAGACCTCGCGGCGGGAGCCGTGCTTCGGGTCCTTCACCTGGGCGCCGAACCCGGGCTTGTACTGCACCTGCCGCTCGACCTTCAGCGTTCGCTTGAGGAAGTCGACCGCGTCGATCCGCAGCGCCGATGCCTCACCCAGGCGGACGCCGGCAAAGGCGCACACGCCGATGTAGGCGCGCATCCTCGGCTCGGTGGCCGCCAGCAACTTCGCGACATCCTCGGTGCTCGGGACCTCGATCTGTTGCTCGCGGCTGCTCGGCTTCTTCGGTGGCCGGCTGACGTCCGCGGTCGGGTCCGACGAGATGCGTCGGTCCTTCACCGCAGCGCGGAACACCGTGCGGGCTGCGGTGAACCGGTTGGCGATGGTCAGCGGTGCCATGCCTTCGACGTGCATCTGCTTGACCCACGCCTCGACGTGCGACCCGCGGATCGCGCGCAGCGGCATCGCACCGAACGGGACGGACCGGGCCACCAGGTTCATGTGCGTGACCGTGCCGGGCGCCCAGACCTGCCGCTGCGACCAGTCGTCGAAGAACGACTTGAAGGTGATCCGCCCTGCCGCCGGGTCGACGTACTGCCCTGTGACGACGCTGGCTGTGACCTCATCCAGCCACCGCTGCGCATCGACCTTCCGGTCGAAGTGCTTGGCGTGCTCCTTGCCGGCCTCGTCCCGGTAGCGGGCCCGCCAGCGGCCGTCAGGCCTCTTCGCGATGCTCGCCACGTCAGCCCTCCGCGTCGACGAAAGCCAGCTCGGCGGGCAGCTCTCCCGGGTCGAGGCCCTGCTCCCGGATGCGACGCCGGATGAGTTGCAGCGATCGCTCTTCGCTTCGCTGCTGGTCGCCGTCTCCGCGCTGCCGTGCTCGACGCCACTCCTCGACAACCTCCTCTTGGCTGCGGAAGTCGTGGGTCACGGCGTTGATGAATGCGTAGTGATCCCGGTCGACCACTTCCCAGCGCCCGTCATCGAGGGTCGTCGGGAAGCCGAACTCCCCGGTGAACCAGCGGGCCGCTGGCCACGTCGGCGCGTCAACCTCCGGTAGAAGCGGCACCCGGTCCACCCGGCCGAGAGGGAACAGCAACAGCAGCGGCGGGATCTCGAGGGCGCGGGCAAGCACCAGCAGCTCCTGGACGGAGATCGTCTCTTTCCGGCCGCTCTCCAGGTTCGAGATCGTCGAGCGCGGGATCGGATAGCCCAACTCGGTGCAGCGGTCGGCGAGCTTCTGGGCGCTCACCCTCCCGCGGGCCGCACGGATCCCATCTGCGATCACCTGGGTTAGCCGCTTCGCCCACTCGATGCCGGCGTCGGGTTGCTTCATGGTGATGCAGTTTAGGCCGGGGTTGCGCCGCCACGCAACTACCCGCTACGTTCATCACCAGGACGCAGGAGGCGGAGTTCCTGCGCCACCACGACGCAAAGGTGACCGATGAAGGACACACTTCTGACCATCCCCGAGGTGTCGGAGCGGACCGGCATCCCGGTCCCGACGCTGCGCTGGTACCGGCACCGCGGCGACCTCGGCCCGCGCAGCTTCCGGCTCGGCCGGCGAGTGGTCTACAAGCAGAGCGACGTCGACGCGTGGATCGCCCAGCAGTACGCCGCCGGCGTCGGAGCGGGGGCTGCGTGACCATGCCCCGGAACGAGACCGCCCCCGTCCTGTTGGCGCAGGACGAGGGCGTTGGCGAGAACTACGTGACTGCAGGTCTCGCCGCCGACGATACCGCCCCGGCGGTCCGGACGGCTTCCCTCGTTCGGGGTGCGCCGTGATGTCGGAGCCGCTGCCCTGGGCAGCCGAGGTCATCGCCGCCGCGAAGGGCGAGGACATCCCTGCGTACGGGTCGCCCGAGTTCGACGCCCTGCCGCTCAAGTCCTGGGCTAGGTCGGCGTCGATCGCCATCGCCGCGGAGAGCTGGCGCACGTACTGGCTTCCCGAGGAGCAGGCCCTGCGCCTCCGCCTCGAGCTGGACGAGCGTGCCCGGATCGACGCGGCCGAAGCCGACCTCGACGAGACCTGGACGCCGACCCTGACGTTGACCGAGCGCGAGTCCTACGCCGCCGGACGCCCCAGCTTCGCCGAGCTGTCCGACCGCCGGGGCGAGCAGGAGAAGGCCACTAGCGCCCGCCTGCGGGCCCAGCAGTGGCGAGAGGTGGCGTGATGGGGGCCCGGCCGCTCCGGCTGTTCGAGGAGCCGCACCAGCGGGCGACCGTCCGCGTCGAGGTCGGGCGCCGCACCTGCTGGCTGCACGGCACCGGCATCGCCCGGATGCTCGACGAGCTCGGCATCCCCCGCGCACGCGACTGGCATCCGGATCGCAGGGGCGTGCTCATGTGCCCCGTCGATCGGGCCGGCGACCTCCTGGCGCTCCTCGAGCACCGGGACCGCCGGGTGGTCGAGCTGACCACTGTCGATCGGTGACGCGGCGTCTGACCGTCCGCGACCGCTGGTACCGCACGGTGATCCGCTGCCACGAGGTGAGTGGGTCCTGCCGGGAACTGCTGGCGCACATGGCCGTCTGCCACATGACCGACCTCGGGCACGTGAAGGTGCCCCGGGCCGAGCTGGCGGCGGCGCTGGACATCGCCGAGCAGCGGGTGACCGTCCGCATCGGGGAGGCGGTCAAGGCCGGCCTGCTCGCGCGGACGGGTGGCGGCAAAAACGGCCAGACGATGCAGTACGCGGCCAGCTTCCCCAGCGGTCAGGGTGCCGCATCACGACACCCTCGACCCGAGGTTGAGGTATCGGGAAAACGACACCCTCAGAACGACACCCTGGATCCGGGGTCTGGGTGTCGTGACGCGGCACCCATACGTGCGCGCGCGCTACTTCCAGAACCCGCGACACCCGACCCGCACCGGTCGTCAGCCGCGCCGAGCGGTGACCACGACGTCACCGCACAAACCAGCACTTACGGGAGTGACGACCCACTCCCGGTAATCGCCTATCTCTCGTCTCGAGGACGGAAGTCCGCATGACCACCGAGTTGCGCACCTGGTACGCGCGCATCTGCTGCCCCGTCTGCTACGGCCCCGTCCGGGCGCCGCTGCACGCCAAGGAGGGCCGCTGCCGCGGATGCCGGCCCAAGCGCCAGCACTCCCAGCCTCGGCCCACCCACCCGCGGACCAGCTTCGCGCGGTTCGTCGCCACCCACCGCGCGAGCCAGTGACCAGCCGCAGCCGGCGTCAACCTCACCGGACGGGCCCAGCCATGGCACGGGCCTGCGCACGCCGGACGGAAGGGCGCGAGTGCAGACCTCCGCGCGACGACCGCCCTGCGCCGGCTGCGGCACCCCTCTCCCACTGACCTGATCGAAAGGACCCACCCCCATGTTCGAGATCCGCAACCCCCTCTCCTTCTCCGCCACCCTGTTCGCCGGCGCCGAGGACAACCGCTGGACCCTGCCGGCCAGCCTGGTCGAGGCCCGCGACGCCGTCGTCCGCCTCGGCGGTCTCGCCGCCCAGGCCTGGGACCAGGCGCCCGAGCAGCCGCACGCCATCCGCGACCGCGTTGCCGCACAGATCGCCGCCGGCGCCGATGTCGACCTCGGGCCGATCCACACCGCGCAGCAGGCCGTCACCGACCACGACGAGCGGATGGCGCTGATCCGCCGCGCGCAGGAGATCGCCGGCAACCGACTCGCCGGCGAACTCCACGACCAGGCCGGCTCCGTCATCGCCGACCACCTGCAGCCGGTGCTCGCCGAGCTGGTCGACCAGCTCAAGCGGGACTTCGCCGCCATCGCGCACATCCCCGCCGACGCGCCGCTGTCGGTCGTGCTCACTCAGCCCAAGCCGGTGCGTGAGGCGGCCATCCGCATCGACACCGCCGTCGCCGAGTACGACACGCTCCGCGCCGCGTACAGCCTCGCCCGCAAGCTCGGCACCCAACGCGAGACCGACGACGGCTACGGCTTCTTCTTCGAGATCCGCAACACCGAGCAGGTCTGGCCCGGCATCACCGGACTGTTCGCCGTCACCCCGAGCGACATCCCGTGGCCGACCACCAGCACCCGCGACCGGCTCGCTTGGTTTTTCGCGCACGAGGCCCAGCCGTGGATGCCCACCGCGCAGGAGCAGGACCACCGCTGGCACGAGGTGTTCGGGGAGCGAGTCCGGCAGGCCGCCGCCAACCGCAGCCACCTCGAGGCCTACCGGCACATGTTCGACGACGCGCGGCCGGCCCGGCCGACCGCTGAGGCGGACGCGTGACCGCCCGCGCGCGTGGGGGGTGGGCCCCGGCGCCCGCCCCCCGGATGACCGCCGGAGAGGAGAGGCGCGGCCCGACGTGTGCCTGCGGGTCGATCTGCCCCCGGGAGGAGCTGTGAGGCGCCCCAGCGGGCTCTCAGCCCGCGGCCGGGCGTTCTGGGATCAGGCCGTCGCCAGCTACGAGCTGTCGGAGTCGGAGCTGTCGCTGCTGACCGAGGTGTGCCGGCTGCTCGACGAGTGCGAGGAGCTGCGACAGGCGGTCACCCGGGACGGCACGACGGTCGCCGGGTCGACGGGGCAGACACGGGTGCATCCGGCGCTCGGTGAGTTGCGGCAGCACCGCCTGGCGCTGGGCAAGCTGCTGGCCCAGCTCGCGCTGCCTGACGAGGACGACGAGACGTTGGCGTCGCCGCTGCAGGTCCGCGGCCGGCAGGGAGCGGCAAAGCGGTGGGCCGGTCATGTGAAGCGGGGGGCGTGATGGCCCGTCGCAAGGTCGCCTCGGCGCCGGTCGTGTTCACCGGCGCCGAGCCCCCCGAGGAACTGCTGCGCATCCGATGGCGGCTGGCGGAGCACCCGCGCGGCTTCGTCACCGCCGCGGAAATCGAGGACTTCCTTCGGGCTCGGCGGCAGTGGCGTGAAGAGCGACCGTCGGTCCCGCTACCACCCCTCGATGCGACGACCCGTGCCCGCATCGCGCAGCGAGACGTCGACCCGGCACTCGTCGCGGGAGAGGAGGCGGCCCCTCAAGGTCCCCGGCTGCCGTACCGAAGTCCGGGCCCGGTCGTCGACCCGGGGCAGCTTCTCTACCTGGGGGGCGACTGACGCCGGGACTGCATGAAGGTCGCGGTGGTCGTGTCGGCCCAGATGCAGGCGATGATCAGCAGCTTGACCGTCCACCAGCAGAGCAGGACCGTCAGCTTGAGCATCCAGATCATCATCGCGATCGACAGGCTGATCCAGGCGCTCAGGCCGCGGCTTGCGGCGCGGCCGAGGCCGAGCTTTGGCAGTCCGGCGGATGCGTAGAAGGGCCCGATGCCCACACCGAAACGCAGTCCCATGATGTGCCCCCGTTCGTGAGGGCCGCAGTCTCACCCGGGCTGGGCTTAGTTGACCAGAGGTTCCGAAACGGGACGGGGCCGAGTGTCGAGCGCGCCTCTGTTGCAGCAGCAGGTGGCCGAGCGTCTGCGGATACTCGGCCACCTGCCCTGATGGTGCTGCCTAATGCGGCACAATGCGGTCGCCGCGAACTAGAAGCTCCACTCCCAGCCGGTAGGAGCGCCCAAGGCGCCAGGAATGAACGCAAGCGTGCCGCTGGTCACAGGCGCGTCGATGACGATCGTGCCGACGTACTGCTGCCCAGGCCCGACAGGGTCGCTGGTGAACTGCTCGTTTGGAGCAAGGCAGCTGTACGCGTTACCGCTGACGTCGTTGACCGTCAGGCCGTCAGGGCCAATGACCTGAAAGTCGTACTGACTGATGGTGAGGTACGTGCTGGGGTCAAACTCGGCGCTGGTGGATGCCCGCAGCGAGATCGCGATGTAGTGCCCGTTGGCTGGCTCGCTGGCGTAGTCGCTGCTGCACTGTGGGTCCACCGTGATGCTGTCCACCGCGAAGGTGAACACTCGCGGTGCATCGGGGGCCTCGGAAGCGGTGAACCCCCCCTCCTCGCCAAGCTGCTTGATGATGTTCCCGCGGGCGCTCCTCGCAGGGCCAGTGGCTTCTGCGGTGCTGGGTGCGGCGCTGGTGCTCGTCGGCGGCAGCGCCGGGCTGCTCGCCTTGGCCTTACTGCTCGCCGTGGCCTCCTCCTGACTGCTGTCGGCGCTGCTGCATCCGGTGAGCAGCAGCGACGCGCCGGCAAGGACGGCGGGGATGGTGCGGCGGAACATGGTCTCCTCCGGTCGGCATAGCCGACTGCGACTGATGTGGGGTCGTTGGAGTTCCATATCGGCAGTTGCAACGCAGATTGGCCTTCAGTCGACCGGTCGGGACTAGGGCCTGTCCTACGGATCATGTGCGCCGTCACTGCTGCCGGTGTCCCTGAGCGGCCCACTTTGGGCGATTGGGGCGCGCAGGGCCGTAGTCCCCTCCTGGGCGGGATCGACGACTCTTAGCCTCGGCCCATGACTCGGAAGCCACTGCGGTGCCGGTTCGGGTTTCACTCCTACGTCCAGCGACATCCGGACGGCGAGCAGCCCTTGAGTGTGGACGACAAGATCTGCCGGAGGTGCGGGAAGCGCACGGGCGCCCCGTTCGCGTGGGCGCCGCACGTCTTTCCCGGGTGATGTTCTCAGCGGTGGTGGCGGAGGGGTAAGCGGCCAGAACGTGGCCCTAAAGCCGCCTTCAGGGACAGGGGCGGCGGCGCACAAGATCCGCAGGACAGGCCCTAGCCCGCGTCCTGCGCTTCAGCTGTGGCGGCCCACTCGAACCACACGACGCCGTGCCGGCCGACTGCCTTCGTCGGCCCCTCAACGGTCAACGACGACCAGTCGGGCACGGCCTCGTCCGCGATGGCGATGAGCCGAAGCTGCCCGCGTAGGCCGGCGGTTGCCCGCTCGCGGTCGTCGTACGGCAGCGCCGTCGTCGCCCGGTAGGTCACCGTGGGAGCGTCGCGCAGTGCACGCCCCCGAGCACGGGTTGATCACGGCACGTCACTCGCGTGGGTCGGGGCATGGCTTACCCACCTTCAGCGGCTACATCGAACGTGTGTTCCAACCGCCACGCCTCATCCACCAGCAACTGTTCGACCCGCCTCGCGACGTCCTCGTCTTCAACGACGGGCAGTGGTGGCCCGGCGAGCAGACCGCATGGCGGCTATGTGACGACGGGTTCGGGTGGCGCGCCGCGGTCACCTGGCGGCAGTTGCACGACTACGGCTGGGGCCGGCACATCACGTCGGTGCGGCCCGAGGAGGTGCGCCTGCCGTAACCGCCACGACTCTGCTGCGGTCCGGCGCAGGGACTCCAGTGACGGAAGTGACTCCGCAGGCAAGGGTTGCTAATGGAGGAGAACCTGTTCCGTTTGAGCACGCCGCGACGGATGCCCGGGTCGAGAAGTGCAGCGGGAGAGGGTGACGAGGACCTCAACACCCCTCACCGGGAGAGAACATGCGTCTCCGCACCACCGCCGCCGCCGGCATCCTCATGACGGCCGCCCTGTCCTTCGGCTTCGCAGGCACCGCCCAGGCCGCCGACACCTATAACTGCCCGGACTTCGTCTCGCAGGCGGACGCTCAGGCTGTCTACAACGCCAACCCGAGCGACCCGAACCAGCTGGACCGCGACAACGACGCCCAGGCCTGCGAGGACCACGACTACGTCGCCAACCCGGGGACCGTCACCGCCGCCATGGCCCTCGGCACCACGAACCAGGTGGCCCCCAGCACCACGAGCCAGGTGACCAGCCGTCCGGCGGGCGCCGTCGCCGCCGGCGACGGCAGCTCGTCCGGCGACGACGCTGGCGCCCTGCCCTACGTCCTGGGCGGCGTCGCTCTGACCGCGGCCGGTGGGGCCGCGTTCGCTGCCCGGCGTAGCTCCCGCGCGACCGTCTGACCTTCGCGACGTGCGGCACCGCGCACCCGACACCCGCCCCGGCCACACCGTGGCCGGGGCGGGTGGTGCGGTGCGCATCGTCGGGGCGTACCCCCCGCCACTCCCTTCGGCGCAAGCGTCGAGCATCGAGGCCGAGCTTGAGGCCCTGCTCGCCCGGCCGCCCCGAGTCACCCGCTACGGACAGCCCAGTCGCCGGGCTGTGCGGAGCGCCCGGCCACGTGCCGCCCGTGTCTGGGGGTGCACATCGGCGGTGCTTGCCGCCGCAGGAATCGCCGCGATCGTCGCCCTGCCCCAGGGCGCGAATGACCCCGTCCGACTCGACGTTCCCCTCGCCGTGGTCGCCCCGCCGGTCCCCGCGACCGCGACCCCGTCCGTGCCAACTGCCGAGCTGGCCAGTGCGACGGTCACTACACCGCAACTGCCGGCAAGCACTCCCACTCGGGTCCAGATACCGGCCCTCGGAGTCGCATCCCGGATTATGGAGCTCGGCCTGGAGCGGGACGGCTCCATGGAGGTTCCGCCGGGGGCCTATCCCGTGGGCTGGTACGACGGCAGCCCCACACCCGGCCAGCTCGGGCCCGCTGTCCTCGCCGGCCATGTGGACTGGGAGGGCAAACCGGGAGCCTTCTACGGGCTACGGGAGCTGCGCCCCGGGGATACCGTCGTCGTCGACCGCGCCGATGGCACCGTTGCGACCTTCCGCGTCGACCGCGTTGAGGAGCACGCCAAGGACGACTTCCCGACCGAGGAGGTCTACGGCGACATCGACCACGCCGGTCTCCGCCTCATCACGTGCGGCGGAGCGTTCGACGAGGACTCGGGGGACTACGAGGACAACATCATCGTGTTCGCCAGCCTCGCAGCGGTCGGCTGATCAGGCAGTACAGCCTAGGTGGCTCAGGACACCGGCGCGCAGTGGTGGGTCGCTCTAGGGTGCGTGGTGCTTCGCCTACGCAACGTGCTTATCGCTGTGACGATAGTGGCGATGCGGTCGTCAACCCCGACATCGACCGGCTGCGTGCGCTGCCTGAGGCGATCGGTGACTGCCTCGAGAGTTTGACCGAAACAGCGTCGCAGCAGGACGCCCGCGAACCCGCCCCGCCCTGGTCGTGAAGTCCCGGGGTGGCGCGGGGGGAGCGGCTTGCGGGTTCTCAGAGGTAAAAAATTCTCGACTTCCGGGGCGTCATGTCTCTTCTTCCCCGACGGGTTCACGATCCGGGAAGGTTCCTACCCGGAATTGCCTGGAGGTGGTTTCGAACCTGACAGGCCTCTCGTTTCGAAGCAGATCGATGATTACTTGAAACTCTCCCGTGGAGGTGGGTACCACGTTAGTGATGAAGCTGGCGCCGTCGAAGAGGCTGAAGGTCCCTTGGTTGCTGTTCTCGTCCCAACTTACAGCGTAGTGAGTTACTTGACGGAGGACCATCGCCTTCTGCCTCTCTAGAGGACCCGACATGGGACGTGGTCCACGGTGCCCTGGGAGGCGTCACCGCTCTGTCACCTCAACCTCATAGCCGGGGTCTTACGGTCGGGACAGCCCATCCCACTAGGTGTCTACGTCTGGGGCCAACGCCGCCATCGTCCTCACCCACGCGCTCGTGCCGCTGCGCCCAACCCAGTGGGCGGTGGAGGTGCAGGCTGTATCCGCGCGCGGAAGGCATCGTCCATGCACCGCGGCTCGCGGTCCGCGCTGAGTCCGCAAGAGGTCCGTAAACGGTCCACGACAACCCACGTTCTCCAACGGCGTCTTCGCAGGTCGCCACGCCGATGCGCCCAGTGTCACGCAGGCGGTCCGCACGCATGGCTAGATCTGGGTCAACGAGCCCGGCCGGGTGTTCGTGGCCCGCCGCGGCCGCAGCGAGCTGACGACGACGATCCTCGGCGCCGGCGAGCTGGCCGACCTCGTCGAGCGGATGCTGCGCAGCTCAGGCCGGCGCATCGACATGAGCCAGCCCTTCGTCGACGCGATGCTGCCCGACGGCTCCCGGCTGCACGTGGTCATCCCGGACATCACCCGGCGGCACATGGCGGTCAACATCCGCAAGTTCGTGCTGCGGGCACACGGCCTCGACGAGCTGGTCGCCACCGGGACGCTGACGCCGCAGGCCGCCCGCTTCCTCGAGGCCGCCGTCGCCGCGGGCCTCAACGTCCTGGTCTCCGGCGGGACGCAGGCGGGGAAGACGACGCTGCTGAACACCCTGTGCGCGGCGATCCCGGCGCGGGAGCGGGTGATCACCTGCGAGGAGGTCTTCGAGCTCCGCGTCCCGCTGCCCGACGTCGTCGCGATGCAGACCCGCCAGCCCAACCTCGAGGGCGCCGGGGAGATCCCGCTGCGCCGGCTGGTCAAGGAGGCGCTGCGGATGCGGCCCTCGCGGATCGTCGTCGGCGAGGTGCGGCAGGAGGAGTGCCTGGACCTGCTCATCGCGCTCAACTCAGGCCTGCCCGGGATGTGCACGCTGCACGCGAACAGCGCCCGCGAGGCCGTGGTGAAGATGTGCACGCTGCCGCTGCTGGCCGGGGACAACATCGGCCACGCCTTCGTCGTCCCCACGGTCGCGGCCAGCGTGGACCTGGTGGTGCACGTGGCCACGGAGGCCTCCGGCCAGCGCCGGGTGCGGGAGGTCGTGGCGGTGCCCGGCCGCGCCGAGGACGGCGTCGTCGAGCTGGCGGACGTCTTCACCACCCGCGACGGGCGGCTGGTCCGCGCCGAGGGCTTCCCGCCGCACGCCGAGCGGTTCGCCGCCGCCGGGTACGACCTGGCCGCACTCCTCGGGGCGCCCGCGTGGAGCTGACCGGCGCGCTGCTCGGGCTGCTGCTCGGCGTCGGCCTGCTGCTCGTCTGGCGCAGCGGGCCGCGGGCGCCGCAGCGGTCCGCCGGCCCGCGCCGTCCCGGCCGCCGGGCGCGGCTGCTGGCCGAGGCGGGCCTGACCGGGATCAACCCGGCGCAACTGGTCGCGCTGCAGATCGGCCTCGGGCTGCTGGCGCTCGTCGTCGTCCTGCTGACCACCGGCACGGTGACGGTCAGCCTCGCGTTCGGCGTGTTCGCCGCCGCCCTGCCGCACGTGCAGGTGCGCCGGCTGGCCGCCCGCCGCCGCGCCGACCTGCGCGAGGTGTGGCCCGAGGTGGTCGACAACCTGGCCTCGGCCGTGCGCGCGGGGCTGTCGCTGCCGGAGTCGCTGGCGGCGCTGGCCACCCGCGGCCCGGAGGTGCTGCGCCCGCCGTTCGCCCGGTTCGCCGCCGACCACCGCTCCACCGGCCGCTTCGGCGAGAGCCTCGACCGGCTCAAGGCCGACCTGGCCGACCCGGTGGGCGACCGGATCGTCGAGACGCTGCGGGTGGCCCGGGAGGTCGGCGGCAGCGACCTCGGCCGGGTGCTGCGCACGCTGGCCGGCTTCCTCCGCGAGGACGCCCGCGCCCGCGCCGAGCTGGAGACCCGCCAGGGCTGGGTCGTCCAGGCCGCGCGGCTCGCCGTCGCCGCGCCGTGGGCGGTGCTCCTGCTGCTGGCGACCCAGTCGACGACGCTGGCCGCCTACGACTCGCCGCCGGGCACCGCGCTGCTGCTCGGCGGGGGCGCGGTGTGCCTGGTGGCCTACCGGGTGATGCTGCGGATCGGGCGGCTGCCGCAGGACGTGCGGGTGCTCCAGTGAGCGAGCACCGCAGCGAGCGCCAGCGAGCGAGGAGCGGAGCGAACGGGCCGCGGAGCGGCGGGGAGTCACGGTGACGCTGCTCGGGATGCTGCTGGGCGGCGCGGCCGCGGCCGGCGTGCTGCTCGTGGTCACCTTCGCGCCGCCGTTCCGCTCGGTGCGGCTGGTCGACCGGCTGGCGCCCTACGTGCACGACACCCCGCCGCCGTCGCGGCTGCTCGGGACGGCGACCGAGCCCGGGCTGCTCACCGCCGCGCGCCGGGTGTTCGGGCCGGTGGTGACCGACGGCGCCCGGTTCGTCGACCGCGTGCTCGGCGGCCGCTCCGCCGTCCGGCGCCGGCTGGACGCGCTCGGCGGCGAGCGGTCCGTGGAGGACCTGCGCGTCGAGCAGGTCGTGTGGGGCGGGGTCGGCCTGCTGGGTGCGGCGCTGCTGGCGGCGCTCGGCGCGCTGGTGGCCGGCAGCGTCAACGTGCTGTCGGTGGCGCTGCTGTGCCTGGCCGGCCTGCTCGGCGGTGTGCTCGGCCGCGACTGGTGGCTGACCCAGCAGGTGCGCAGGCGCGAGGACCTGCTGCTCGCGGAGTTCCCCGTCGTCGCCGAGCTGCTCGCGCTGGCGGTGACGGCGGGCGAGGGGCCGGCGGCGGCGATCGCCCGGGTCACGCGCCTCTCCGGCGGCGAGCTGGCCCGCGAGCTCGGCGGCGCGCTCGGGCGGGCGCGGGCCGGCGTCCCGCTGACGGCGGCACTGCAGCAGGTGGCCGACCGGACCTCGGTCGACGCGCTGGCCCGCTTCGTCGACGGCCTGCTCGTGGCCATCGAGCGCGGCACCCCGCTCGCCGAGGTGCTGCGCGCCCAGGCGGCCGACGTCCGCGAGGCCGGCAAGCGCCGGCTGCTCGAGGCCGGCGGCCGCAAGGAGATCCAGATGATGGTGCCGGTCGTCTTCCTGGTGCTGCCGGTCACCGTCCTGTTCGCCCTGTTCCCGGGGCTGATCAGCATCGTCTCGCTGGCGCGGTGAGCGCCGGTGCACAACGGAGGAGGACGACGGATGCGGGCGCTGGCCTGGCTGCTCACGGTGACGGCGGCGGTTGCTGCACGCCTGCGGGACGAGGATCCCGAGCGGGGCGACGTCCCCGGCTGGGTGATGATCACCGTGATGACGGCGGCCCTGGTGCTGGCCATCCTGGTGCCGTTCCGCGAGGCGATCGTGTCGGCGGTGCAGAACGCGCTGGCCTCCGTCACGAATGGCGGCTGACGCTCCTGACACCGCGGCCGACCGCGAGCGGGGCAGCGCCGTCGTCGACTTCGTGCTGGTGTCGGTGCTGGTCGTCGTGCTGCTGCTGGCGGTGCTGCAGGTCGCGGTCTACGTGCACGTCCGCAACGTGGTGACGGCGAGCGCGCAGGAGGGCGCCCGGTACGCGGCCAACGCGGACGTGCCCGCCGAGGCCGCGACCGGGCGGGCGCTGGAGGCGGTGGCGCGGGCGACCACGGCCGGCACCGCCGAGGGGCTGGTGTGCACCGCGGCCGAGGAGGTCGACGACACCGGGCTGGTGCTGGTCAGCGTGCGCTGCAGCGGCGCGGTACCGACGCTGCTGGCGGGCCTGGGCGACCTGCTGCCGCTGGACGTCACCGGCCGCGCGGTGGAGGAGGCCGCGTGAGGTGGCTGCGCGCCCGGCTCGGGTCCGGGGAACGCGGGTCGGCGGTCGTGGAGTTCGTCTTCGTCGCGCTGGTGGTCTTCGTGCCGCTGGTCTACGTCGTCGCCGGGTTCTCCGCGGTGCAGCGCGGGGTGTTCGCCGCGACCGCGGCCGCACGGGAGGCCGGCCGCGCGCTGGCCACCGCGCCCGACGTCTCCACCGGGCTGGCGCGGGCGGAGCGGGCGGCGCTGTTGGCGGTGGCCGACCAGTCGGTCGACGCCACCGACGTGCGTCTGTCCTTCTCTCCTCCGGGCGCCGAGTGCGGGACGGCGAGCTACGCGCCCACCCTCGCACCGGGGGAGGAGTTCGCCGTGTGCGCCACGGTGACCGTGCGGATCCCGCTGCTGCCGGAGTGGATCGACGCCAACACCGCCACCGGGCGGTTCGTCGTCGAGACCGACCGCTACGTCGACCGCTGACACCTGCCGTCGAGTGTGACGTAAGGGCCGCAGTATTGAGCGCTATCCACCTTGGAGGAGCCGTGGCTTCTACCTGACGCGTCCGGCGTACATGCCAGCTCGCCCCCGTGCAAACGAAAGACCGAGGACGAAGGCAATGAGCGTCGAGAACCGTCTGGCCGTCGAGCAGCTAGCCGTGCTGGCGCCCGGTGACGCAGTCGTCATCGAAACCGGCGCCGAACCGGCCAGCCGCGGAACCCCGCAGGCAGCGTCGTCCGCGCCGACGGGCCGCGCATCGCTGTCCGCGTTCTCAGCCCGCGTGGCGCCGCCTACCTCGAGCAATGCCTTCGCCGGGACGGAAGCCGCGTCGGCGGCTGGGTGCGAGGGAAGCTCATCCATGGCGATGTGGGCCGGCCGGTTCTCGAAGAGGCCCAGCGCCGTGCTCAGCACGTGACTCGCCGTTCCGCGACTGGACGCGCCACCGTGCTGACGTCAACCGACTGCGGGCGCTGCGCGAGGCAATCGGTGTGAGCCTCTAGGGTCTGACCGAGACGGAGTCGCGGTAACGACGCCCGCGAACCCGCCCCGCCCTGGTGGTCAAACTCCCCGGGCGGGGCGGTGCTGTGTTCGCAATCCGCAGCATTGACCGGACGGTCAGTCCTCTCCGGCAGCAACCTGCTCGTCTTGCTTGAGCGCCTGCGACGGCTGGCCGGCGGACGACTGGCCAACGGACATCGAAGCGCCCAGCCAGAGAGCCCCACCGAGTGCAATCAAGGGTGCGCTGTACTGCCAACGGTCAGTGCGAGCGGCTGAGCAGGCGTCCTCGACCATGTCATAGCCGCTATCGAACATGTTCATGTTCTCGAGATCGCCACCGCCGAACACGCTGCCGCAATCGGCGCCGATCGCGGCTTTGACCGGCACAAAGAGGAAGATGAAGCCGAGCAAACAGGCGACGATGCCGAGGAGCAGGGCGGTGTTGTTGCGCGATGCCATGTGGGTTCCGTGAGTCGTTTTAGTGCAGCAGTGCTGCTGGCCGCTTCTGGTATCGGTGGTTGGTCGTGGATGTTGGTTCCAACATCAGAGTGGGCGACTTGGTGTGGAACTCTCGATACGAGCGGTGCTGATCACTCAGACCGCGCTTGCATGGACCGGCCGCGGGGGTCGCGCGAGGTGATCAGCCGAGCTCTCAGGGCCCTGATCAGATCAGCTTCGTGGTGGATCCGCTCCGCCAGCCCCGCCTTACTTGGCCCTGACCGGGCGGGGCAAGTCTCTGCAGTTGGGCGGCCCGCATGCTGTGACAGTCACCGCTTGCGGCGACTACCTGAGCGCCATCACCGGAGCGTGTTCTCGATTGCCAGGGGCACCGTTGCAGCTGACAGTGAGGCGGTGGTGATGATCAGCTGGCAGATGCTTCCGGGCAACCCGCCGAGCTGCCAGTCGATGCCGTCGCACCCGTTGGCGCGCACATCATCGAGGCTGTCGTGTGCGGAATCGATCGCCTCGACGACTGCGGAAAAGCGCGTCTCGCCCAGGTTCACCAAGTCGGCAGCACCGAGCCGCAAGTTCGTCAATGCCGCCGCCAGATCGTCTACGGTGAGACATTCGTTTACCCCACCCCGGCATAGCGGGTCACTCGCGGCCAGGATGTCGCAATACTGATTGCAATGATTGATGAGATTAGCTTCTGCCAGCTCAACTGGCGTTGGGGTCCGCACCACCGGTTGTGGAGCGGTCGTCGTCCTTGGGGTGGCCGTAGCACTCGCCTCGCCTGCAGCGCTCGCCACACCTGAGACCTCGGTGTTGCAGCCTGCAAGCGCCAACAACGCCGCCCCTGTCAAGGCGATGAGCGCCGCACTCCTCATGTCTTGTGCATCGGCAGGCTTGGGTTGAGATCAAGCTGACTGGCAGTCGTCCCAGTGCTCGAACAGCTCCCCTCACTGCATCACGGGCATATGGCTTCTGATGTCCGACCCGTAGCTAACTCGACCGCCGCCATCGCTGGGGACCCCTGGGTGTCCATCAACATCCAATCGTTGCCCCTGAGTATGCGTCCCTGAGCGGTGAGGCCAGGAACAGCCGCTGAGCCGCAGCCGGCGGGATTGCTGCGGTGGACAGCCAAGCGCCGCTCGGAGGCGCTCCGTGGCTCGACGTAGAAGGTGAGGTGGCCGCCTAGGACATCGCACCCGCCGACCGGCGGGCTGTTGGTGTTCATGTTGCAGGTGACGCCGACGGCAGTGAGGTCCTCCGCGAGGTCCTCCACGCTGGCATAGGTGCTCTCGGTGTCCAGTGCCGTGGGCTGTGAGGCGACCGCTTCCGCGCGCTGTCCTTGGAACGGTGCGTCGTTCGAGCCATCACACGCGGGGAGCGCAAGCAAGCAGAGGGCGGACGCAGAGAGGATGCCGCGGCGCAACGAGATCTCCTGTGGGCGCTCGTTCCTGTCGTCTAGTCGGAGACAGCATCGGCCCGATTTCGGGGGATCTAAGCCGAAGCTCTATCGCAAGCCAGATGTGCAGTTCGGTCGTGTTCCTGCTCCGGATGCCGCTGCCCGACGTCGTCGCAATGCAGACCCGCAGTCCAATCTCGAGGGTTGGGGGATCCCGCTGCGTCGGCTGGTCAAGGAGGCGCTGCGGATGCGGCCCTGTGGGGGCCTTTGGACGTCGACCGGCCAACCTGGGCCGGGTCAGAGTCAACCCGTCTCGCCGGAGGAGTTTCCAATGCGGGCCTGCTGACTTACCGCCGCCTACCTCGGGCCGGGGGAGGAGTTCGCTGTCTGCGCCACGGTCACCGTGCGGATCCCGCTGCTGCCGGAGTGGATCGACGCCAACACCGCCACCGGGCGGTTCGTCGTCGAGACCGACCGGTACGTCGACCGCTGAGGACCGGCCCCGGTCGTCTCGACGGAGGGCGGGTCAGCCCATCGTCTTCTGGCCGTCGATGGACTCCCGCAGGATGTCGGCGTGGCCGGCGTGCTGCGCGGTCTCGGCGATGACGTGCAGGAACACCCGTCGGGCCGACCAGCGGGCGCCCGGCTCGAACCAGGGTGCCTCCGGCAGCTCGTGGTCGACGTCCAGGTCGGGCATCGAGGCGATCACCTCGTCGGTGTGCCGCGCCACCTCCTCGTAGCCCGCCAGCACGCTCTCCAGCGTCTCCCCGCGCTCGAGGTGCCAGTGGCGGCTGACGACGTCCGGGCCCCAGTTGCGGTGCATCGCCTCGGCCCCGCCCTCGGCGAAGCGCACCCACGACGCCTCCGTGCCCGCCACGTGCTTGATGAGCCCGGCCAGGTTCAGCGCGCTGGCGGTCGGCCGCCGGGTCGCCTGCTCGTCGGTCAGCCCGCGGACGGTGAACCGCAGGAAGGCCCGGTGCCGCCGCAGCGACTCGATCAGGTCGGCCCGCTCGCGCGTGAGGGTGGTCGAACCGGTCATGGGATCGCCTTCCGTCGTCGTCCGGTGGGTCGACGGCGACGCTAGGGGGAGGGAGGGCCGCATGGGACGGATCGGCATCCGCCGACGTCCTCGGGGGCAACCGAACTGTCACACCCGCGACCTAACGTGCAGCTCACAGGCACAGGACGCGGAGGTCGCGATGAGCCCGACCATCACCAGCATCGACCAGATCGACCTCGACATCTCGGTCGCCTACATCGCGCTCGGCGTCGCCCGCACCTCGTGGGACCGGTGCCCGAGCGGGGAGAACGCCCGGGCCGTCGACGAGGCGGAGGCCTGCGTGAACCGTCTGCTCGACGAGCGGTTCGCGGCCCAGCAGTGACCCGCCGCGAGGAGTGCCCCGTCGCCTGACGAGGGCGGTGCGGGCCTCTCCGCCCGGGACGCCCGGCTCCGGCCCGTCGTCGGGTGTCTACTCGTGCGCAGGGACTGCCGTGCGGCCGAGGGGGACCCGTGGCGATCGTCTGGTTCACGGATCGGGACCGCCAGGACATGGCCGATGCCCGCGAGGAGCGTCGCGTGCTGTACGAGTTGACCGAGAAGTACACGGTGTACCGAGAGGCCGACAGAGACGCGAAGCCGTTGACGGAGGGTCAACTGCGGATCCTCGACGGCGAGCTCACGATCGACCCGTCGCGCCGCAGGAAGGCGGAGGGGGAGGAGCGGTGACGACGACGCGTGGCGCCGTCCGCACGGGCGCCGTCGCCCTCGCTGCCGCCCTCGTCCACGTGCTCGGGGTCGTCGTCCCCTTCGTCGCGAACAGCCTGCACCACCTGCCGCTCGCCGAGGTGGCAGGCGGCTCCCACGACCCGGAGGACCTGTGGCCGGCGACCGTGCCCGTCATCGGCGGCACGGCGCTCGCCCACGCCGCCGTCGCCCGGGGGTGCGTCGCCGTCCTGGCGTGGTTCCTCGGGCCGACGTCCGAAACGCTGATCAGCCGGCAGATGGACTGACCGGCCTACGGCAGGGGCTCGTAGCAGTCGAAGGTCTCGTGGTCGACGACCCGGCCGTCCCGGACGGTGAGCAGCGCGGCCACGTGCGCGACCAGCTCCTGGCCGGCGCGGTGGGGGCCGGCGTCGGCGCCGACGGTCCCGCGCCACGTGGCCCGGACGGCGGCCCGCGGGCCGGCAGTGACCACCTCGTGCACGTCGAACACCTGCTCCCGCAGCAGCGCCTTGCCGGCGCGGAAGCCGGCGAGCGTCCCCTCGAGGTCGCGGACGGCGCCGCGCGGCGTGACGGCGTTCGGGTGCTCCACCACCCGCAACTGCGCGCCGAGCAGCGGGCGCAGGTCGTCCTCGGTCGCGGTGAGGTCGGAGACGGTGGCGTAGTAGCGGCGGACGACCGTGGCGACGTCCGTGTCCGGTGCCGTGGTTGTCATGACCGCACGCTTGCACAACCATGGTTGTGTGTCCAGGTCCCCGGAGCTCGACCTCGCCTCCGTCCTCTCCCTGCTCGGCGCCGCGGTCGACGACGCCGTCCTCCGGGCATTCGACGGCACCGGGCTGCGCCGCGGGCACGGCTACCTCGTGCAGCGCCTGCTGGCCGGCCCCGCCACCGCGACGGAGGTGGCCGCCGAGCTGGGCGTCAGCCAGCAGGCGGTGTCGAAGACGCTCCGGGAGCTGGCCGACCTCGGCTACGTCGGGCCGGCCGGGGACGCCGAGGACCGGCGGCGGCGCCCGGTGGCGCTGACGCCGGCCGGGCGGCGGGTGGTGCAGGTGGCCCGGGAGACCCGCGCCGACGTCGACGCGCGGGTGCGCGCGGCGGTCGGCGACGAGCGGTTCGAGGCGTGCCGGGACGTACTGCTCGACGCGCTCGACGTCCTCGGCCTGGGCGAGCAGGTGCGCCGCCGGGCGGTGCGGCCGCCCGACGGCGCGCTGTAGAGGGGAGGGCGGTCAGCCGCCCCAGGGCGCGTAGTCGGTGCCGCCACCCAGCGCGGTGAGCACGATCATCCCGGCGAAGGCCAGCGCGATGAAGGTGACCACGATCGCGAACAGCAGCCAGCCGCGTTCCTCGATGCCGCGCTTCTCCGGGGTGAGCGGGGTGGCCGGGGCGTCGGAGGGCCGCTGGACCTCCTCGGCCGGGGCGGGCGCGCCGGCGACGGCGGGCTGCTCGGCGGCGGGCGGACGATCGGTGGAGGCGGTCATGGCGACTCCCTGGGGTGGCGCCTCGGGCGCCGCGTGATCGGCGTCCGGCCCCGACGCTAGGACCGCCGCCCGGCGCCGCGGAGGGTCCTTGGGCCCTGCCGCCGCGGCCCTCGGTCAGCGGAGCCGGCCCGCGGCGGGCCCCACACCTCCTGGGACGGTCGCTCGTTGTGTTCCACGAGCGCGTGACCGGTGCGCGCCGGAACCGTGGGGAGACGTGACCCTCGATGACGAGGTCCCGACTGCTGACCGCCCTGACCACGGCCCTGGCCACCGCCGCGGCCGCCGTCCTCCTGGGCACCGGCACCGCCGGCGCCGCGCCCGCTCCCGCCGACACGGGCGAGTTCGCCCCGCTCGACCGGCCCGGCCCGAGGTTGTCGGTGCCGCGGGTCGACCTCGACGCGAGCCTGTCCTGCAACGGCTCCCTGCGCGGCCTGGCGCAGGACCCCGTCCTGCTGGTGCCCGGCACGACCATGGACCCGCAGGTCGGCTTCGGCTGGAACTACACCCGCGCGTTCGACCGCAACGGCTGGCGCTGGTGCACGGTCACGCTGCCCTCCGACGCCACCGGCGACGTCCAGGTCGCCGGCGAGTACCTGGTCCACGCCATCCGCACGATGGCGCAGCAGTCGCGCCGCGACGTCGACGTCGTCGGCTGGAGCCAGGGCGGGATGGTGCCGCGCTGGGCGCTGCGGTTCTGGCCCGACACCCGCGCCCTCGTCGACGACGTCGTGGGCCTGTCGCCGTCCAACCACGGCACCGTGCTCTCCGGGGTCACCTGCGGGGACTGCAACCCGGCGTTCCACCAGCAGGCGGTCGGGTCGCGGTTCCTGCAGGCGCTCAACAGCGGCGCGGAGACCTTCGCCGGCGTCGACTACACCGTCGCCTACACGCTAGCCGACGAGGTCGTCGTCCCCAACGCCCTGACGCCGAGCTCGCCGCTGCGCACCGGCGCCGGCGCGGTCGCGAACATCGCCGTCCAGGAGGTCTGCCCGGCGGACGCGGCCGACCACTTCGCCATCGGCAGCTACGACGCCGTGGGCTACGCGATCGTCGCCGACGCGCTGACCCACGACGGGCCGGCGGTGCGCTCGCGGATCCCGGCGACCACCTGCCTGCAGCCGTTCCAGCCCGGCGTCGACCCGCTCACCTTCCCCACCGACCACGCCGCGTTCCTCGCCTACGCGGGCGACAGCGCGGGCAACGCGCCCGACGTCCCGGAGGAGCCGGCGCTCGCGCCGTACGTGTACCGCTGACCGGGGTGGCCGCCCGGGCACCGGGCGGCCACCCCGGAGGGTCAGCCGCCGCGCTCGACCTCGGCCTGGACGATGCCGCCGATCGCGGTGCGCAGCGCCGCGTTCGCGGTGTCACCCTCGGCGAGCGCGGTGCGGGCGTCCTCGGGCAGCAGGGACGGGTCGACGTCGTCGAGCCAGCTCACGTCGTCGCCGTTGCGGCGGCCCACCTGCAGCCCGTCGTCGCCCTGCCGCAGCACGTACGTCTCGCCGTCGATCTCGAGTGTCAGGTCGTCGCTCATGGGCGGCCCCTACCCGGCGCGGCCCGGCGCACGCACCCGGAGGATGGCCGTCGTGGACGTCGTCGAGGTGGTCGTCACCGGGCCGGACGCCGACTGGCTGGCCGGCTACACGCGGACCCTGGTGGAGGAGCGGCTGGCCGCCTGCGGCCACCAGCTGACCGCGATCCGGTCGGTGTACCGGTGGGCGGGGGAGGTGCACGACGACCCGGAGGCTCGCGTCGCGCTGCACACCCGCGCCGCGCTGGTGCCGGCGATCGTCGCCCGCACCGCCGAGCTGCACCCCTACGACGTCCCGTGCGTCATCGCGCTGCCGCTGGCCGGCGGCGGTCCCGACTACCTGCGCTGGGTGGTCGCCGAGACCCGCGAGCCCTAGGGCACGAGCACGAGCTTGCCGCGGACGTGGCCCTCGCGGCTGCGCGCGAACGCCTCGGCCGCCCGCTCGAACGGATAGGTGCCGGCGACCGGCAGCTGCAGCCGGCCCTGCCGCACCAGCCCGGCGACCTCGGCCAGGCGGGGCGCGGCGCCGGAGCTGGACGACGTCACGTGCACCCCGAGCCCGGCCGCGCCGAAGTCGGCGATGGTGACCACCCGCCCCGGGTCGCCGGTGAGCGTGATCAGGTCAGGCACCGACCCCCGCCCGGCGGTGTCGACCGCGCCGTCCACCCCGTCGGGGGCGAGCTCGTGCACCCGGTCGACGAGGCCCGCGCCGTAGGTGGTCGGCAGCGCGCCGAGCGAGCGGACGAAGTCGGCGTTGGCCGGCGACGACGTCCCGACGACCGTCAGCCCGCGGCTGACGGCGACCTGCACGGTCACGCTGCCCACGCCGCCGCTCGCGCCGTCGACGACGACCGTGCGGCCGGCGTCCAGCCCGAGCAGGTCGAGCACCCGGACGGCGGTCTCCCCGGCCACCCCCAGCCCGGCGGCGACCTCGAACGACACCTCCGGTGGCTTGGGCACCCACCCGGTGAGGACGGCGTGCTCGGCGGCGGTCCGCCGGCCCAGGCCGAGCACCGCGTCGCCGACCCGCACCCCGGTCACGCCCTCGCCGACCTCGTCCACCACCCCGGCCGCGTCCACGCCGGGCACGGCCGGCCCGGCCGGCCGCTCACCGCGGGCCATCAGGCCGGTGACCTGCTTCCAGTCGAACTGGTTCACGCTCGCCGCGCGGACGGCGATCCGGACCTGCCCCGGCCCGGCGTGCGGCTCCTCGACCTCGGCGACGTGCAGGACGTCGGGCTCCCCGTACTCGGTGTAGACGACGGCGCGCATGCCGCGCTCCTCCCGCTCGGCGGTCGACGTGGCGCTGCAACCGCCGTGGGCGCGCGCCCGTTCCCGCCGTCAGCCCGGCTCGCCGCGCCGCTTGCGCCGGGCGACGACCACCAGGTCGACCAGCGCGACCGCGGCGAGGACGAACAGCACCACCGCGGGCCACGCGGGCAGGTCGGTGCGCCACCACAGGACGCCGAACACCGTGCAGGTGACCAGCCCGAAGGCGGCCAGCACCAGCCGGAGGGTGAGCGCCGACTGCGCCGGCGCCGCGCCGCCGATGCCCGCCGTCGGGTCGTGGTGGTCGGGCAGGCCCCGCGCGTACTCCTCGCGGGTGCGTCTGCGCCGCGGCTCGCTCATGCCGGAGGGGTACCCGGTGCCGGCCCGGTCACCCGGCGGGCCGCTGCGAGGATGGCGGGCGTGACCCCGCCCGCCCGCGACACCACCGCCGTCCTCCGCGACCTCGGCGCCGCCCTGCTCGCCGCCGCGCCGGCCGACGCGGCCCGCGTCCGCTACCGCGCCACGGTCGTCGGCGACGTCCGCCGCGACCTGCTCACCGCCGGGCCCGCCGACGGGGAGCCGGTGCCGGTGCCGGCCACCGCCGCCGTCCGGACCGCCGTCGAGGAGCTCAAGCGGGTCATGTGGACGCCGGAGCGGGGCACCTGGCTGCAGACCGACATGACCCTCGACCGGGCCACGAGCCGGCTGCTGCCGATCTTCAACGCCGACGCCGAGCCCGAGGGGCCGCCGCTGCCGCGGGAGGCGCTGCTCGCCGAGCTGCGCGACCACCCGCGGCCGCCGGACGCCGTCCCCCGGTGGATGGCCGACCGGATCGGCTGACAGCGCCCGGCGCTCCCGGACGGGCGGCGCACTACCCTGGATCGACGTGGCCGCTGACTTCCCCGTCGTCCTCGACGAACTCGACACGACCCTCTCGAGCATCGAGTCCGTCCTCGACGTCGACCGGCTCCGCCGCGAGGTGGCCGAGCTCGAGGAGCAGGCCGCCGCGCCGGACCTCTGGAACGACGTCGAGGCCGCCCAGGCGCTGACGTCCCGGCTGTCCTACCTGCAGGGCGACCTGCGCCGGGTCGAGGAGCTGCGCCGCCGGCTCGACGACGTCGGCGTGCTGCACGAGATGGCCGAGGAGGAGTCCGACGAGGCCACCGCGGCCGAGGCCGAGCGCGAGCTCGCCGCGCTGCGCAAGGAGATCGACGAGCTCGAGGTCCGTACGCTGCTCAACGGCGAGTACGACGCCCGCGAGGCGCTGGTGACCATCCGCTCGGAGGCCGGCGGCGTCGATGCCGCGGACTTCGCCGAGATGCTCATGCGCATGTACCTGCGCTGGGCGGAGCGGCACCGCTACCCGGTCGAGGTCTACGACACCTCCTACGCCGAGGAGGCCGGGATCAAGTCGGCCACCTTCGCGGTCAAGCAGCCCTACGCCTACGGGACGCTGTCGGTCGAGCAGGGCACGCACCGGCTGGTGCGGATCTCGCCGTTCGACAACCAGGGCCGCCGGCAGACGTCGTTCGCCGGCGTCGAGGTGCTGCCGGTCGTCGAGCAGACCGACCACGTCGACATCCCGGAGAACGAGATCCGCATCGACGTCTTCCGGTCCTCCGGCCCCGGCGGGCAGAGCGTGAACACCACCGACTCCGCCGTCCGGATCACCCACCTGCCCACCGGCATCGTGGTGTCCTGCCAGAACGAGAAGTCGCAGATCCAGAACCGGGCGGCGGCGATGCGCGTGCTCCAGGCGCGGCTGCTGGCCAAGCGGCAGGAGGAGCAGCGCGCCGCCATGGACGCGCTCAAGGGCGAGGGCTCCAGCTGGGGCAACCAGATGCGCTCCTACGTGCTGCACCCGTACCAGATGGTCAAGGACCTGCGGACCGAGCAGGAGACCGGCAACACCTCGGCGGTCCTCGACGGCGACATCGACTCGTTCATCGAGGCCGGCATCCGCTGGCGTCGTCAGCAGGAGACCGTCGCCGCCGGCTGAGGCGTCGGGTCGGTCACACCGCGGAGCAGTTCGCCGGGAGATCCCGCTGGGTGGGTGCGCGGGCCGGGGAACTGCTCCCGGTGCGTCTCCGCGTGAACCGACCATGGTGGGTCGCCGGGCAGGTACCGTGGCCCCTCGTGATCGAATTGCAACACGTCACCAAGCTCTACCCGGCCAGCTCCCGGCCGGCCCTCGATGACGTGTCGACGGAGATCGACAAGGGCGAGTTCGTCTTCCTCATCGGCTCCTCCGGCTCCGGCAAGTCGACCTTCCTCCGGCTGCTGCTCAAGGAGGACGACCCCACCCGCGGCACGGTCACCGTCAACGGCAAGACCCTCAACGGCATGAGCAAGTGGCAGGTGCCCAAGCTCCGCCGCACCATGGGCTGCGTCTTCCAGGACTTCCGGCTGCTGCGCAACCGCACCGTGGCCGAGAACGTGGCCTTCGCCCTCGAGGTCATCAACAAGCCGCACCGCACGATCAAGCGGGTCGTGCCCGAGGTGCTGGAGATGGTCGGCCTCGACGGCAAGGCCAACCGGCTGCCGCACGAGCTGTCCGGTGGTGAGCAGCAGCGGGTCGCGATCGCCCGCGCGTTCGTCAACCGGCCGCTGGTGCTGCTCGCCGACGAGCCCACCGGCAACCTCGACCCGGAGACCAGCGAGGGGATCATGCTGCTGCTGGAGCGGATCAACCGCACCGGCACCACCGTGATCATGGCGACGCACGACTACCACATCGTCGACTCCATGCGCCGTCGCGTCATCGAGCTCAACGGGGGCCAGATCACCCGCGACCAGTCGCGCGGCGTCTACGGCGTCGGCCGCTGACGGTCGGTCACCCCTCCTCGGACCTGCACCTCACGACAGGGAATCCATGCGCGTCAACTTCGTCCTCTCCGAGGTGGCCACCGGGCTGCGTCGCAACCTGACCATGACGGTCGCGATGATCCTGACGACGGCCATCTCGCTCGGTCTCATGGGGACCGGCCTGCTCATCGCCGGGATGATCTCCGACATGAAGGAGATCTACTACGACAAGGTGCAGGTCTCCATCTTCCTGGCCGACGACGTCACCGACGAGCAGCGCAGCACGATCGAGCAGCAGCTGTCGGACTCGTCGGAGGTGAAGAGCTTCATCTACGAGTCCAAGGAGGAGGCCTACGAGCGCTTCCGGCAGCAGTTCTCCCAGCAGCCCGAGCTGGTCGAGAACACGCCGCAGGACGCGCTGCCGGAGAGCTTCCGGGTCGAGCTGGTCAACCCCGAGCGCTACGAGGTCATCGCCGCGGAGTTCCCGAACGGGCAGGAGGGCGTCGACCAGGTGCGCGACGAGGGCGACTTCCTCGACCGCCTGTTCAGCCTGCTCAACGGCGCCCGCAACGCGACGATCGCCGTCGCGGTGGTGCAGGCACTCGCGGCGTTGCTGCTGATCTCCAACACGATCCAGCTGGCCGCGTTCAACCGCCGCAACGAGACCAACATCATGCGGCTGGTCGGCGCCTCCCGCTGGTACACCCAGCTGCCGTTCATCCTCGAGGCCGCGCTGGCCGGGCTCATCGGTGCGCTGCTCGCCGTCGGCGGCCTGGTGCTGACCAAGGTGCTGTTCGTCGACAAGACGCTGGCCGGCCCGATCAAGGCCGGGATCATCCCGCCGGTCGACTGGGGCGCGATCGCCACGATCAGCCCGATCATCGGCGCCGCCGGCGTGGGCCTGGCCGCGATCGCCGCCTACGTCACGCTGCGCCTCTACGTCCGGCTGTAGCCCCCACACACCCTCGTCGAGATCCCGCGATCTCGTCCGCCGGCGGAGCCGGAGCGGACGAGATCGCGGGATCTCGCGCGTGAGGGGCCGCTCGGGGGTAGGGACCGGGCATGACGACGACGGGCGAGGCGCTGGGGCGGGCCGGGGACGTCGACACCGGGCGGGCCGACGTGCGGCCGGCGCTGCGGCGGCTGGGCGCGATCGGCGCGTTCGAGCGGGACGACGACGACCCGACCGAGGCGCTGCTGGCCTCGGTGCGGATGGTCCGGGAGCTCGCGTCGGTGTCGCTGGCCACCGCCTTCGCCGCCTGGTCGCAGCGGATGGTCCTCGAGTACCTGCGCTGCTGCCCGCCGCCGCAGCCGCAGCCCGAGCTGGTCGCGGGGCTGCGGGCGGGCACCGTCCCGGGGGCCACCGCGCTCGCCCCGGCGGTCGCCGACCTCGCCGGCACCGGCACGCTGCCGGTCACCGCCACCCGCGACGGCGCCGGCTGGCGGCTGTCGGGCACCGTCGGCTGGGCGTCCAACCTCTTCGACGACGCCGTCGTCGTGACCCCCGCGCGCACCCCGGACGAGGGCCGCGTCGTCGTGCTGTTCCGGCTGACCGACCCCGGCGTGACGCCGACCGGGCACTTCCACCTGCTCGGCCTCAACGGCACCGGCACCGGCGGGCTGCACCTCGACGGCGTCGCCGTCGGGCCGGGACAGGTGCTCAGCGACGACCTGTCCTCCTTCGTGGCGGTGTGCCGGCCGGCGATGCTGCTGCTGCAGACCTCCCTGGCCCTCGGCGTCGCCGACGCCGCGCTGGACGCGGCGGCCGAGCACGTCCCCGGCGTCCTGCGGGCCGACGCCGACGCGCTGTCCGAGCGCCGCGACGACGCCGCCCGGCGGCTGGAGGACCTCGCCGGCGACCGGGTGGGCGTGGGCCCCGGCGACCTGGCGCGGCTGCGGCTGGCCGCGCTCGACCTCGCCGCCGAGGCGGTGCGGCTGGAGTCGGCCGTCAGCGGTGGGCAGGGCTACCTCGCCGCCAGCGACACCGCGCGGCGGGTGCGCGAGGTGGCGTTCCTGCCGGTGCAGGCGCCCACGTACGCGCAGCTCCGCCGCGAGATCACTGCAGCGAAGGGAGGGGCCAGATGAGTGTGGCCGTTCGCCGGCACTCATGGCCCCATCCCACGGGCAGCTAGATGTAAGTACTTGCTGTGAACTCGGTGATTCGCGAGATCACCAAACGCTCACGGTGCCAACCAGGTGGGTGTTGATGCATGATCGCGCCTGATTATGGGGGCCAAGGTGGCGGTTCCATCGCTCGAAATGGTCAGAGCCCGCTTGAGCAATGCACATGTGAGCCTTAGGAAACCCCGGGGGAAGGCTGAATGTGCCGTGGTGTGGCGCGAGTAAGACGTCGTAGTCAGAGTGCATTGTGGCAATAGCTGCCCTCTGAATGCTCCAGCGCGCATCGCCGAAGGCGGCGAAGAATCCTCGCCGCCTCCGCCGAGTGGCCAGGGGTTCATCAAACCCATATCCTTCACTAAGGATGAGCGAAAGGTCGTTGCTGGCCCGACGGCCGAGCTGGAGGACTTTCTTGAAGCGCTCCTGAAACTCCTCAGGGATGTCGGCATCGAGGAGAGACGTGTCCTCTAGGTGTGGCACCGTGCCGCCAACATCCTCGCCCTCTAGGTCGTCCTCGAAGGCCTCGACGGTCTTCGGAAGGCGGCTGACCTCTCCCTGTAGATCGTCGTCGTCAATCAGGTCGTCGATCCATGCAAAGTCATCGGGTTGAGGGGAGAAAGGGGCGAGATCGTAGGCGGCGTCCAGGTTCTCGCGCAGCTGAGGAGAACCGGCTCGTTCCAGTTCATCAGCAAGGTCATTCGTCTCATGGATAGCCCTAGCGAGCAAGCGTGCTGTCGTCGCGTCCAAGTGGGGCGGGGGCCAGTGGACAGTGAAGTGACGCCCGGCGACTTGGAAGCGTTGACCCGCGAACAAGGGGAAGCCCCGTACCTGCAGCCCGTATGACTTAAGTGCGCTCTGCAACTCTAAAGCGGTGACTCGAGTGCCACGTGAAGTCATTACGAGAGCCAACGCGGTTGCTGGAAGCGTCCGCGGTGGTCCACCTCTGCGCCGCGCGGGCTGGCTCGTAGTGGTCGGTAGTCCCGGGTAGTACAAATCAAGTGTCTTGACTGACGCTGCGGACAGGTGTGCTGCCAGCGCAGGGAAGCCGTTCCAGTGGTCGACGTCGAAGTGGGAAACAATCAAGGAGTCGACCGAGCGCTTGTTGGGACCGAGCACGTTAGCCACGCGCTCCGCAGCGACTGCCGCTGAGTCGCGGCGCACACCACAGTCCAGGACGGCGACCGGACAGTCGCAGCCGGCTCCGATGCATCCACACCGCAGCACAGTCGACGCGCCGTCGCCAGCATCCACCACGGTCACTCTCGGCACCCCGCAGACATTAGGAGGCGTCATGCTGCAGCGGAGCGCGCATCGCCGATGCCGACTCACCGTTGCTTGCGAGCCGGCCGAGGGCGCTGTTGTGCACTGCGGCCCACCTGCGCCGCGAGATCTCCGCGGCCGGGCACCGGCAGTAACCTGGGGACATGCCGCGTGAACAGGGGCGCAAGCTCATCGCCCAGAACAAGAAGGCGCGGCACGACTACTCGATCCTCGACACCTACGAGGTCGGCCTGGTGCTCACCGGCACCGAGGTGAAGAGCCTCCGCGCCGGCCGGGCGTCGCTGGTCGACGGCTTCGCCACCGTCGACGACGGCGAGGTGTGGCTCCAGCACGTGCACATCCCCGAGTACACGCAGGGGACCTGGACCAACCACGCCCCGCGCCGCAAGCGCAAGGTGCTCATGCACCGCGAGGAGATCGACAAGCTGATCGGCAAGACCCGCGAGGGTGGCCTGACGCTCGTGCCGCTGGACCTGTACTTCAAGGACGGGAAGGTCAAGGCCACGCTCGCGCTGGCCAAGGGCAAGAAGTCCTACGACAAGCGCCAGGACCTCGCCGAGCGCGACTCGCGGCGGGAGATCCAGCGGGCGTTCGGCCGCTACGTGAAGGGACGCAGGTGATCGGGCAGGCATGAGGGGAATGCGTTGAGGGGCGTCGCGTACGACCGGTTCGGCGGGTCCGAGGTCCTGACCCTGCGCGACGACCTGCCCGAGCCCCCGGTCGGGCCGGACACGGTGCTCGTCCGCACGCACGCCGCCGGGGTCAACCCGGTCGACGTCGCCATCCGCGAGGGGCACCTGGCCGGGGCCTTCCCGCACCACTTCCCGATCGTGCCGGGATGGGACCTCGCCGGCACCGTCGAGGCGGTCGGGCCCGCGGTGCACGACCTCGCCCCCGGGGACGAGGTGTTCGGCTACCTGCGCCGCGACGACGTGCAGTGGGGGACCGCCGCCGACCTGGTGCCCGCGCCGCAGCGCTGCGTGGCGCGCAAGCCGGAGTCGCTGTCGTTCGCCGAGGCGGGGGCGCTGCCGCTGGCCGGGCTGACCGCCTACCAGGCGCTCACCGAGACGCTCGACGTCGGCGAGGGGGACCGGGTCCTGGTGCACCGCGCGGCGGGCGGGGTCGGCTTCTTCGCCGTCCAGATCGCCGTCGCGCTCGGCGCGCACGTCATCGGCACCGCCAGCCCGCGCAACCACGGCTTCCTCCGCGACGCCGGCGCCGCCGAGGTGCTCGACTACTCGGCCGGGCCGATCAGCGCGCAGCTGTCGGAGCCGGTCGACGCCGTCCTCGACCTCAACGGCGGCGACGCGCTCACCGACGCCCCCAAGCAGGTGCGTGACGTCGCTCGGATCGCCGGCGTCGTCGACCCGGCGGTGAACGAGATGGGCGGGCGGTACGTGTTCGTCCGGCCGGAGCGGCACGACCTCGAGGAGCTCGGCCGGATGGCCGACGCCGGCCAGCTGCGGGTGTCGATCGCCCGGGCGTTCCCGCTCGAGCGCACCGCCGAGGCCCACGACCTGGTGGCCGGCGGGCACGTCCGCGGGAAGGTCGTCGTCACGCTCCGCTGAGTGCACCCGGCGTGGCGGCCGGCTCCCCGGGCGGCGGCCTACCGGGGTGGCGCGGACGCGGAGCAGCCTGCCCGCATGCCCGGGTCGCGGCGTGCGCTGTCCCTGCTGGTCCCGCTGGTCACGGCGGTGGCGCTGGCCGGTGTGCCGGCGACGGCGGTCGCCGATCCCGCGCCGGCGCCGCACGCCGGGGCGCTGCGGGCCGCGCTGACCGACCTGGTCCAGCAGCCCGGCGGCCCGCCCGGGGCCGTCGTGACGCTGGGCCGCGGCGGGGACCTCGACGTCCTCACCGCCGGCGTCGCCGACCTCGCCACCGGGCGCCCGCCCGCGGCCGGGGACGCCATGCGGGTCGCCAGCGTGGCCAAGGCGTACAACGCCGCCACGGTGCTGGCCCTGGTGTCCCGCGGCGTCCTCTCCCTGGACGAGCCCGTCGGCACCTGGCGGCACGACCTGCCCCCGGCCTGGCAGGCGCTGACCCTGCGCCAGCTGCTCGGGCACACCAGCGGCCTCCCGGACTTCAGCCGGAGCGAGGCCTTCGTGGACGCGCTGCTGGCGTCGCTGCAGGACCCACCCCCGCCCCGGGAGCTCCTCTCGTACGTCGAGGACGAGCCGCTGCTGTTCGCCCCCGGCACGGAGTACCGGTACTCGAACTCCGACAACGTCCTGGCCGGCCTCGTGGTCGAGGCGGGGACCGGCCGCCCCTACGCCGAGGTGCTGGCCGCGCTGGTGCTGCGGCCCGCCGGCCTGACCGCCACGGGCCTCCCCGTCGGCCCGGACCTGCCGAGCCCGTACCTGCACGGCTACGACGTCTCCGAGCAGCCGCCCGAGGACGTGAGCACGGCGATCGCGGCGGGCTGGTCGTGGGCCTCGGGCGGGGTCGTGTCCACCCCGGCCGACCTCGCCCGGTTCGTCGGCGCCGACGTCCGCGGCGCGTTCACCGACCCGGCGACCCGGGCCGAGCAGTCCACCTTCCGCCCGGGGTCGTCGGAGCCGCCCGGACCGGGGGAGAACGCCGCGGGCCTCGGGCTGTTCCGGTACGACACCCGCTGCGGCACCGTCTTCGGGCACACCGGCAACACCGCCGGCTACACCCAGTTCGCCGCCGCCACCGCCGACGGCGCCCGGACGGTCACCGTCTCGGTCACCGGGCAGCTCACGCCGGACAGCGCGCCGGACCTGTTCCCGCGGCTGCGCGCGGTGTTCGAGCTGGCCACCTGCGCCGCCGTCGGACCGCACCGGTGAGCCCGGTCCCCGGGCCGGCGCTACGTTCGCTCGGGTGAGCTGCGATCCCCCGGTCGACGACGACGACGTCCCGCGGTTCTGGCGCGAGCTGGGACTGCCCGGCCTGGTCGACGTCCACGTGCACTTCCTGCCGCCGCGGGTGCAGGCCAAGGTGTGGTCGTACTTCGAGGCGGCGGAGACGCACTACGGCACCGGGTGGCCGGTGGCCTACGCGCTGCCCGAGGACGAGCGGCTCGCCGTCCTGGACCGGCTCGGCGTCCGCGCCTTCCCCACGCTGCCGTACCCGCACAAGCCCGGGATGGCCGCCTGGCTCAACGACTGGTCCTCGGACTTCGCCGACGCCCACCCGCAGGTGCTGCGCTCGGCCACGTTCTTCCCGGAGCCCGAGGCGCCGTACTACGTCGCCGAGGCGCTCGACCGCGGGGTGCGGGTGTTCAAGGTGCACGTGCAGGTCGGCGCGTTCGACCCGCGCGACCCGCTGCTGGACCCGGTGTGGGCGCGGCTGGAGGAGACCGGCACCCCGGTCGTCATCCACTGCGGCTCCGGTCCGTTGCGCGGCGAGCACACCGGCCCCGGGCCCGCGGCCGGCCTGCTCGAGCGCCACCCGCGGCTGCAGCTGGTGATCGCGCACCTCGGCATGCCCGAGTACCGGGACTTCCTCGACCTCGCCGAGGCGTACGAGCGGGTGCACCTGGACACCACGATGTTCGCCACCGCCTTCACCGAGCGGCTCATGCCCTTCGACCGCGTCGACCTGCCGCGGCTGGCCGCGCTGCGGGACAAGGTGCTGCTCGGCAGCGACTTCCCGTCCATCCCGTACCCCTACGCCGAGCAGTTGGCCGCGCTGGCCCGGCTCGACCTCGGCGACGACTGGCTGCGCGCGGTGCTGCACGACAACGGCGCCCGGCTGTTCGGGATCGGTGCCCGGTGATCCGGCTGACCGCCCCCGTCCTCGGCACCCCGGACCCGCGCGGGCTGGCCCGCTTCTACCAGCGGCTGCTCGGCTGGCCGATCCGCGACGACGGGCCCGAGTGGGCCACGCTGCGCCCGGACGACGGCGGCACCGGGCTGTCCTTCCAGCTCGAGCGCGACCACGTCCCGCCGGTCTGGCCGCCGGAGCCGGGCACCCAGCAGATGCAGGTCCACCTCGACCTGGAGGTCGACGACCTCGACGCGGCCTGCGCGCTCGCCGAGGAGGCCGGCGCCCGGCGCATCGGCGGCTACGACGACCCGGACGAGCTCGTGCGGATCTACGCCGACCCCGCCGGCCACCCCTTCTGCCTGTTCACCCACGTGGAAACCCGCTCGCCCGCGCCGGGGGAGCCCGCCTAGCCTGACCGCCCGTGACCGACGTGCTCGCCGCCGACGTGACCGGCCTGCCCGGCGGGCTGACCGCCCGCCCGCTCACCCTCGACGACGCCCCCGCCGCGGCCGACCTGCTCGCGGCCGCCGAGGCCGTCGACGACACCGGCGAGCACGAGGACACCGGCGACCTGGCCGAGTGGTGGGGCCGGGAGCTGGTCGACCTGCCCTCCGACGGCCGGGCCGTGGTCACCGGGGACGGGCGGCTGGTGGCCTGGACGACGTCGATCTCCCAGCGCGGCGGCCGCGAGGCGCTGCGCGTCTGGGCCGAGGGCCGGGTGCACCCGGACTGGCGCGGGCGCGGCATCGGCCGGGCGCTGGTCGACTGGCAGGTGCGCCGCGGCACCGCACAGCACGCGGCGTTCGCGCCGCCCGGGCTGCCCGGCCGGCTCGTCGTCAGCGCCTGGCCCGCGATGACCTCGCTCGAGCGGCTGCTGCAGCGCCGGGGCTTCGCGGTCGAGCGGCTGTTCGCCACCATGGAGCGCCCGCTCGACGCGCTGCCCGCCGCCGTCCCGCCCGCCGGGATCGAGCTGGTGCCCTTCACCTGGGACCGTGACGACGAGGTGCGCCGCGCGCACAACGCCGCGTTCACCGAGCACCACGGCTCCACCGAGCGCGACGAGACCGCCTGGCGCACCTGGTTCACCGGCGTGCGGGCGTTCCGGCCCGACCTCTCGGTGCTCGCGCTGGACGGCGACGGCGCCGTCGCCGGGTACGTCCTCGCGTACGTGTACGAGGCCGACACCCGCGCCACCGGGATCCCCACCGTCCACCTCGGCCAGATCGGCGTGCTGCCCGGCGCCCGCGGGCGCGGCGTGGCGGGCACGACCATCGCCGCCGCGCTGGCCGGCGCCGCGGCCGGCGGCTGCCGCGCCGCCCGTCTCGACGTCGACACCGAGAACACGACCGGCGCGTTCGCGCTCTACGAGCGGGTCGGCTTCCGGGTCACCCGCACCCACCACGCCTGGGCGTTCCCGGTCCCGCCGGTCGCCGGGTGACGCGCCCGGCGCGGGAGGCGGACCTGCCGCTGGTCGAGGCGGCCGAGCGGGCGTACGTCCGGGACGTCGAGCCGGCCCAGGAGGCGGCCTGGACCGCCGCGCTGGACCGCAACCGGGCGCTGTGGCGGGCCAACCTGGCCCGCACCACCGTGCTGGAGGTGGAGGGAGAGCCCGCCGGGTTCGTCATGTGGACCCCGGACGACGGGGCCGCGCTGGTGGTGACCGTGCAGGTGCTGCCGCCGTTCCGCCGGCGCGGCCACGGGCGGCGGCTGCTCGAGGCCTGCGCCGCCGACGCCGCGGCCGCCGGCCTGGCCGAGGTGCGGCTGGGCGTGCACCGGGACAACCCGGCCCGCGCCCTCTACGAGACCGCGGGCTTCGCGCCGGCGGGGGAGGACGGCGACTACCTGCTCTACCGCCGGGCGGCCCGGGCCGCTCGCTAGGGTCGCCCGCATGGTCACCGCCGATCAGCCCGTCCTGGACCCCGCCCTCGTCGGCCGTGCGCACCGCGCCGTCGAGCCGCTGCACAACCACGTGTACTTCGTGCCGGAGACGGAGCAGCACCTGACGGCGATCGGCCTGCGGCCCGGGCGGATGGTCTACTTCGCCGGCCGCGCGGCCCCGATGGGCGCCGTCGGCCCGGGCGTGGTGACGGCGACCTTCTCCAACTTCTCCCCGGCCATCGTGGCCCGCCACATCCCGCGGGCCTGGACGCTGGCCTCGCCCGCGCAGGTGGTGGAGACCCGGTTCGCCTCCGCCCGCGCCTCGCTGACCCGGCTGCTCGGCGGCGAGGAGGCCGCGGCCGCCCCGGAGGTCACCGAGCTCGGCGACCTGCTCGCCGACGCCTGCTCGGTGCTCCCCGCGCAGGGGCGGCCGCTGTACGCCGGCCACGCCGACCTGCCCTGGCCGGAGGACCCGGTCACCCGGCTCTGGCACGCCGCGTCGCTGCTGCGCGAGTGGCGCGGCGACGGGCACGTCGCCGTCCTGGTCCGCCACGGCCTGTCGGGCCTGGAGGCGCTGGTCACCCACACCGCCACCGGTCGCGGCTTCCTGCCCGCGTCGGCGAAGGCCACCCGCGGCTGGAGCGACGAGGACTGGGCCGCCGCGGCCGCGCGGCTGGCCGGCCGCGGCCTGCTCGACGGCGACCGCCTCACCGAGGCCGGGCAGCGGCTGCGCGCCGACCTCGAGGCCGAGACCGACGCCCTGGGGACCACGCCGTGGGCGCACCTGGGCCCGGAGCGGACGGCGCGGGTGGTCGAGCTCGGCAAGCGGCTGTCGGCCACGCTCGTCGCCAACGGCGCCTACCCCTCCGGCGTCTTCGCCGGCCGGTGACCCCGCGGCTGCCCGAGGCGCCCGGCGAGGGGCCGACGGCGGACCTGCTGCGCGCCCGGCGCGGCGGCGACCTCTCCACCCTCGACCGGCTGCTGCTGCACAGCCCGCCGGTGGCCGAGGGCTGGAACGCGCTGCTCGGCGCGCTGCGGGGCGCCACCACGCTCCCCGCCGACCTGCGGGAACTGGTGGTCCTGCGGATCGCCGTGCTCGCCGGCGCGGAGTTCGAGTGGGCCGCGCACGAGCCGATCGCCCGCCGTGCCGGGCTCACCGACCTGCACCTGCGCGTGCTGCGCGCCGACGACGCCACCGCCGAGCCGGTGTGGACGCCGGCGCAGGCCGCCGTGCTGGCCTTCACCGACGCCTCGGCCCGCGCCGTCACCGTCCCCGACCCGGTGTTCGCCGCGGTGCGCGCGCACCTCGACGACCGCGGGGTCGTCGAGCTCACCGCGCTGGTGGGCGGCTACGCGATGGTCGCCCGCTTCCTGGTCGCGCTGCAGGTGCCCCCACCGGACGGGGAGGTTCCCGGCTGACCCGTTGCTCCCTATCGTGTGCTCCAGGTCACACCACCGGGGAGCTGCCATGACCACGACCGACCGTCCTCCGCAGCGCACCGACGTCGACGCCGCCTTCCGCGGCACGGCGACCTACCGCAGCCTGGGCGAGCAGCAGCTCAGCCCCGCCGAGGAGCGCTTCGAGAAGGGCCGCCGGACCGTCGGGCTGTTCCTCGCCCCGGTCGTGACGATCGTCTTCGCGCTGCTGCCGCTGGACCTGCCCCGTGACCAGCACATGCTCGCCGCGATCCTGCTGGGCGTCATCGTCCTGTGGATCACCGAGCCGGTGCCCATCCCGGTGGGCGGCCTCATCGGCGTCGGCGCGATCGTCGTCCTCGGGGTGGTGCCGGCCGACGACGCGGTGGCGCCGCTCGGCTCGACGACGGTGTTCACCTTCATCGGCGCGTTCATCCTGGCCGCCGCCATGCTCAAGCACGGCGTCGCGCGGCGGTTCGCGATGGCGATCCTGTCGATGCAGTGGGTCGGCGCCTCGACCGCGCGGGTGATCATCGCGTTCGGGTTGATCACGGCGCTGCTGTCGGCGTTCGTCTCCAACACCGCCACCGTGGCGATGCTGCTGCCCACGGCGATCGGCATCCTCTCCGTGATCGCCAAGCTCATGCAGGACAAGGGTCTGGTCCGGCCGGACTTCGACCCGCTGCGGCTGCGGGTCGGCGTCGCGCTGATGCTCATGCTGGCCTACGGCGCGAGCGTCGGCGGGCTGATCACCCCGGTCGGCACGCCGCCGAACCTGATCGGCCGCGGGCTGATCGAGGAGGCGACGGGGGAGCGGATCGGGTTCCTCGACTGGATGCTCATGGCGCTGCCGATCTGCGCGCTCATGTTCGTCGCGCTGGCCGCGGTCCTGCTGCTGCTCAACCGGCCGGAGATCAAGCGGATCGAGGGCGTGCACGAGTACGTGCAGCAGGAGCGCGCGCAGCTCGGCCCCGTCTCGCGGGCGGAGAAGAACACGCTGACCGCCTTCGGCATCACCGTCGCGTGCTGGATCTTCCCCGGCGTCATCGCGTTGACCGCCGGCACGGAGTCCGACCTCTACACGACGATCAGCGACCGGATGGACGAGGGCGTCATCGCCGTCCTCGGGGCGTCGCTGCTGTTCCTGCTGCCCACCGACTGGAAGCGGCGGGAGTTCACCCTCAACTGGTCCGACGCCGCGAAGATCGACTGGGGCACGATCCTGCTGTTCGGCACCGGGATCATCTTCGGCTCGCTGCTCGCCGACACCGGCCTGGCCGAGACCATCGGGAACAGCTCCGCCGACTGGCTCGGCCTGACCAGCACGTTCGCCATCACGGTCTTCGCGGTGATCCTGGCGATCGTCATCAGCGAGACGACGTCGAACACCGCCTCGGCCGCGGTCGTCGTGCCGATCATCATCCCGGTGGCCGTGGCGGCGAGCATCAACCCGTTCGTGCCCGCCCTGGCGGCGACCTTCGCGGCGTCCTTCGGGTTCATGCTGCCGGTGTCGACGCCGCAGAACGCCATCGTCTACGGCTCCGGCGTCGTGCCGATCACCAAGATGATCCGCTCGGGCATCTCCTTCGACGTCCTGGGCGCCCTGCTGATCGTGGTCCTGCTGCCGGTGATGGTGGACCTCGTCCTCAACGTCTGAGTCCTCGACGTCCGGGTCCTCGACGTCCGGGTCCTCGACGTCCGGGTCCTCGACGTCCGGGTCCTCGACGTCCGACGGGTGAACGGAGAGGGAAGTCTCCCTCTCCGGCGAGCACTCCCGCGCGGGCACGTGTCACGATGGACGACGGCCCGAGCGATGCCGGGCACCGGTCGACGGGAGGGAGGGCGAGCCGTGCGCAGCGAGCCCCCCAGTCCCAGTCCCGAGGCCCTCCCCGCCTAGCTCCCGGTCGTGCCGCGCGCGCCGGGGCGGTGCTGCGTGGAGGGCCTCCGCTGAGTCCCGCCGCCCAGCGTCCCCCGGGAGCCCGTCATGGCCGACCGTCGCCTCGCGCCCCTCACCGCCCTGTCCACCCTCGGCCGCCGTCCGCGGCCGCAGGTCCTGCGGCCGGTGCCGTCCCCGCCGCCGGCGCCGCCCCGGCCCGAGCGCCAGTCGCGCCTGGTCGACAACGCCGTCTACGCGAGCGGCCGGCGCATCGCCACCCCGCCGTCGGCGGAGGAGAGCCACGACTGGCTGACCGAGGGCTTCGAGGACCGGCTGGTGTGGCTGGGCCTGTACCGGCCCGAGCCCGCGGAGCTGGGGGAGCTCGCCGAGCAGTACGACCTGCCCGAGCTCGCCGTCGAGGACGCCATCCAGGCCCACCAGCGGCCCAAGTTCGAGCGCTACGGCGACACGCTGTTCGTCGTCCTCAAGGCCGCGCGGTACCTGGACGCGGCCGAGGAGGTCGAGTTCGGCGAGCTGCACCTGTTCCTCGGCCGGCAGTTCGCGATCACCGTCCGGCACGCCGAGTCGCCGGACCTGGCCCGCGTCCGGCGGCGGCTGGAGAGCGAGCCGGCGCTGCTGGCCAAGGGCAGCGAGGCGGTGCTGTACGCGATCCTCGACGCCGTCGTCGACGGGTACTCGCCGGTCGTCGCGGGCCTCGCCAACGACATCGACGAGATCGAGACCGAGGTCTTCCGCGGGGACCCCGGGGTCTCGCGGCGCATCTACGAGCTGTCGCAGGAGGTCCTGGAGTTCCAGCGGGCCGCCCAGCCGCTGACCGGGATCCTCGCCGCGATCACCGCCGGGTTCGACAAGTACGGCGTCGACGAGGAGCTGCGCAGCTACCTGCGCGACGTCGCCGACCACGTCACGCAGGTCAACGAGCGCATCGAGGCGTTCCGGCTGCAGCTGCGCGACATCCTCACCGTGAACGCGACCCTGGTGGCGCAGCGGCAAAACGACGAGATCCGCGAGCTGACCGAGGCCTCGATCGCGCAGGGCGAGGAGGTCAAGAAGATCTCCGCGTGGGCGGCCATCCTGTTCGCGCCGACGCTGGTGGGCACGGTCTACGGGATGAACTTCGACGACATGCCCGAGCTGTCGTGGCACCTGGGCTACCCGTTCGCGCTGGTGCTGATGCTGGGCGTGAGCCTGACGCTGTACGCCGTCTTCAAGCGCCGCGACTGGATCTGACGACCGGCGCCACCCGGTGGTCGACGTCCCGTGGCGTCGGGGGAACAACCCGGTGGCCAGGCCGGTTACGATGGGTGCACAACTACACAGGGGGTGAATGGTCTCGACTGCGGTCGGGTGACCAGGGGAAGCGAGCCGAGGAAGCCGACGATGAGCTCGTTAACCACGCGTCGGAAAACACACAAGCGCCGACAAGAGTCAGCGCGCGTACGCCCTCGCTGCCTGATCAGCGAGTGTGACGCTGTCAGCCCGGGTTCCGTCATCGGCCCGGTGTCTGGCATCAGCTAGATGACTCACCGTGCGTGCCGGTCGCGGGCGCGCACGGGACACCTCACAGCGACTGGGCCCGTCATCCCGTCTCGTCCGTGAGATCGGGAGGGTCGAGCAGAGGCGCAGCGGACTGCGCTCGGAGAAGCCCTGGTGATGCGTCGCAGGACGCGGGTTCGATTCCCGCCACCTCCACCCCTGGGTCCCGGCCGATGCCGGGGCCCGCTGCCGGCGGAGAGCCGGGGGACACGGCGAACAGTCGTGCCCCCCGGCTCTCCGCCGTCCGCGGGCTGGAGACCTCCTTCCGCCCGTCAGCTCCAGGGCCGCAGCCGCGGGATCCACCCCCGGACGTTCCGCCGGTACTCCCGGTACTGGTCGCCGTACTGGAGCTCCCGGGTCGGCTCCTCGTAGCCCCGCACGAACGCCACCACCGCGAGGAGCACGACGCCCGCGTGGAGCAGGGCACCCCAGCTCCCGAACAGCAGTGCCTGCCCGAGGACGATCGCCAGCACCGCCAGGTACATGGGGTTGCGCACGTGCCGGTACGGCCCCACGACGACGAGACGCGCGGTCGGCACCGGTGGCGCGGGCGTCCCGTCGGCACGCGCGAAACGGGCGAAGGCGTCGAGCAGCACGACGACCCCGCCGAGGACGGCGACGGCCGCCACGATCGCGACCGGCCAGACCCAGGCGCCCGTCCACGGGATCCGCCAGCCGGTGATCAGCCCCGGGACCAGCCCGGCCACCACGCCCGGTGTGAGCACGAGGAACACGAGCGTGCCGGCCCGTGCCCGGACCCGCACGCGATCCACCGGCCGAGGGTGGCCACGGCGCCCGGTGCGCTGCCGGGTCCGCCGCCCTACCGGTGCGACTCCCGTGCCAGGCGCCGGTGCCTGGCCTCCGCCCGCTTCCGGATCCCGCGCAGCATGCGCCGCATCATCGGGTAGTCCCCGAACTCCATCAACACGACCGTGCCCAGGACCAGCGGCCGCGACCACTCGTAGACGGTGGCCAGCCGGGTGACCAGCCTCGTCCGTCCGCCGGGGAGCGGCACCAGGCGCCAGGCGAAGGTCCGGTTCGGGGTCCGCCACAGCAGCCACTCCGGGGCGACGAAGCCGTCGACGACGAACGCCGTCCGCTCCGACGGCCGCGGGACCATCGCCAGCCGCTGGCCGACGTGGATGTCCTGCAGCTCGGGGACGACGTCCCGGGCGCTGGGGAGCGCGAAGTCGTCGAGCAGGTCGTCGGCGTACCAGCCGCCGCGCCGGTACCCCACCTGCACCAGCCACGGCCACACCTCCTCCGGAGGGGCGGAGACGGTGATCGCCCGGGTGGCGACGTACTGGGCGCGGGGGAGCAGGTCGTCCCCGGGCATCGGCGCCGCGACCTCCTCGGGACGGGCCCCCCACGTGCGGTGCCGGCGCCGGAACAGCGGGGCGACCAGGCAGAGCGGCAGGTCGACGACGGCGTTCGCCAGCTGGCGGGGCAGGTCTGCCGCGGTGTCGCGGTACGACGGCGGTCGCGCGCGGGACGAGGGCGGCGTCCTCGGGGCGACGGCGGCCGGCCCGTGCTGGGGGTCCGGCGGTGCGACGGCGTCGGGAAGGGACATCTGCGCTCCTCGAGGGGGTTCGGGTCCGTGCCGCGGCCCGGCGCGGCCGGCGCTACGTCGGGAGCGGGGTGCGACCGGTCGCTCGCGCCGCGAGGAGCCTCCGCGACTCGGTGACGAGCGTGACGATCCCGGTCACGAGCAGCACGGCGGCGAGGACGCCGAGGACGAGCTCGATGCCGCCGCTCGTGGCCCGGCCGTCCCCGGTGGCCTCCACGACGGCCGTGGCGGCCACCACGCCGACGCCGCCGACGCTGATGAGGACGGTGAGGAGCACGCTCGTGCCCTCCGCGGAGCGCGCGGGCGGCAGGACGTTCTGCACGGCGACCTGGCCGAGGGAGAAGCCCATGCCGGTGGTGACGCCGCAGAGCGCGAGCGCGACGACGTAGAGCGGCAGCGGGCCGGCCACGGCCAGCAGCACCAGCGCCGGCGCGGCCAGCAGGACGGCCACCCCCATGACGATCCCCGCCGGGAAGTGCACGGAGAGCGGCCCGGCCAGGGGCCCGCACGAGGCCAGCCCGACCGAGGAGGCGAGGAAGACCAGTCCCGCGGCGGCCGCGGACAGCCCCCGGACGTCCTGCAGCTCGAGGGTCGCGAGGACGATGAACACGCAGGCCCCGATGTTGGCGACGGTGCCGGCGACGGTGAGCACCACGAACACCCGGTCGCGCACCAGCGACGGGCGCACCAGGGGTGCCGGGACCCGCGTCTCCACCACCGCGAACACCGCGAGCAGCGCGGAGCCGGCCACCAGCGGCACGATCGTGACCGGGCTCGCCCAGCCCTCGGCGCCGACGTCGTCGATGGCGACGCTGACGAGGGCGAGCCCCCCGACCACCGAGACCACGCCCCACCAGTCCAGCTGCCGGAGCGTGCGGGGCCCGGTCTCGTCGCGGGACTCGGGCAGTCGCCGGACCCCCCAGAACGCCAGCGCGGCGATGGGGACGTTGAGCAGGAACACCCACCGCCAGCTGACCTCCGAGGCCAGCACGCCGCCGACGACCGGGCCCAGCGCCGTCCCGACGCCGGCGATGCCCAGCAGGGTGCCGGTGACCCGCGGCCGCTCGCCCTCGGTCGTCGCGTTGGTCACCAGCGCCAGCGCCGTCGGCATGATCATGGCGGCGCCGAGGCCCTGCGCCACGCGGGCGGCGATCAGCACCGGGACCGCCGAGGTGAGCCCGCACACCAGCGACGTCAGCGCGAACACGGTGGTGCCGAGCAGCAGCACGCGACGCCGTCCCAGCACGTCACCCGATCGTCCGGCCGGGATCAGCAGCGACCCCAGGGCGATCATGTAACCGCTCAGCAGCCACTGCAGGTCCGTCGTGGTCGACCCGAGGTCGGCCGCGATGGTCGGGAGCGCCAGGGCGAGCGAGAAGAAGTCCAGCTGGATGCAGAACAGCGCCCCGGCCACGGGCAGGAACGGCAGCGTCCGCCGCAGGGTCCCGGGTGTCGTCATGAACGACCGCCCCCTCGTCGCGCCCGGCCAGTGTCGCAGCGCGGAGGCGCGGGCGACAACGACCTCGACCGCGGCCGCGCCCGGTCAGGACCGCCGGGGCGGCGTCACGTGCGCAGGCCCTCCGCGGGCGCGGAGAACAGGGCGGCCGCGTTGTCGTCGAGGAGGGCGAAGCCGTCGACCATCTGGGCGCTCACCCGCCAGCGTCCGGGGGCCGCGTCCCGGCGGAACCGCCACGTGTGGAAGGCCTGCCCGGTGAACTCCTCGCTCACCGCGGCCTCGGGGAGCCGGCGGCGCAGGAAGAAGCGCAGCCGGGTCCGTGCCGTCAGCTCGTCCTCGGAGGTACGCCGGGCGTCCATCACCTGCAGGACCTCGTGGGACTCGTCGAAGAACACCGACCGGGAGGCGAGGAAGTCGGCCAGCCCGTCCGGCCCGCGCCACACACGGCCGCCGACGAACCCCGTCTCGAAGTCCTCCGTCAGGACCTCCGCCAGCATCTCCTCCGCGGGCACGTGCGCCTGGAGGAGGCGGAAGTAGTCCTCGATCGCGGTCAGGACCAGGGGCTCGAGGACCTCGGGATCTGCCATGGGATCTCCCTGTGCGCTACCGGCGCAGCCGGCGTCATGCTCGCACCACGAGGGGCTCCGGGGGAGGGAGAGCCGCCCCCGGCTCCGGGGGGACGGCCGCGGGGGCCGCCACCACGGGGCGGATCACGTCCTCCAGGCCGGCAGAGCCGAGCCGGTCGTCGGCGACCGTGCCGCGTGGGCAGGACGGGAGGGGCTCCGTCGCACGGCTGTCGCGGGCCCCGTCGACGGCCAGGGGCCCGCCGGGCGGGACGCTCGGCTCTGTCGTGCGCGGCGGGAGGCGGGGACAGTGGGCCGCGCGGCGATGCCGCAGGGGCACCGCCGCCTGCTCGAGAGAGGAGCGGTGGCATGTACGCCCGGACCACCACCATCCGCGGCAACCCGGAGCGCGTCGACGCCGGCATCACCTACACGCGCAACGAGGTGCTGCCCGTGATGCGGCACGTGGACGGTTTCGTCGGCCTCTCGATGCTCGTCGACCGGGACGCCGGCCGCTGCATCGTCACCTCCGCCTGGGAGGACGAACGGGCCATGCGCTCCAGCGCCGCGCAGGTGCGCCCGATGCGCGTGCAACTGGTCGGGGTGTTCGGCGGTGAGCCGGAGGTCCGGGAGTGGCAGATCGCGGTCCTGCACCGCGCGCACGAGACCCACGACGGCGCCTGGGCGCGGCTGACCTGGACGCGCGGGGACCTCGCGGGCATCGACCGGGCACTCGAGGTCTACCGCTCGACGACGATGCCGCGGATCGAGCAGATGCCGGGCTTCTGCAGCCTCAGCCTCCTGGTCGACCACGACAGCGACCTGGCGGTGGGCACCGTCACCTTCGACGACCGCGACGCGCTCGAGGCCTCCCGGGAACAGGCCCGGTCCCTCCGCGAGGAGTCCGTCCGTGCGATGGGCCGGGAGGTGGTCGACGTCGCCGAGATGGAGCTCGTCCTCGCCCACCTGCGGGTACCCGAGACCGTCTGAGCGGCCTGCCGCGCGGGCCCGAGCGAGGGCCCCGGCCGGGAGGCCGGGCGGGGTCGTGCGGCGTAGCGTGGACCCGTGCCCGGATCGGGTCACGCCGGCTCCGTCCGGAGCCGTGGTGCACGAGGTCACCTCTGCGTCCTCCACGACGACGTCGCGGAGTACCGCCGCCGCGTCGTCGCCTTCTTCGCCGAGGGCCTGCGCGACGGCCTGCGCGTGGTCTACGTCGCCTCCGGGTCCCCCGAGGGAGCGGCGGAGGACCTCGCCGGGCTCGGGGACCTCGAACGGCTGCAGCGTGGCGGCAGCCTCCAGGTCCTGACGCTCGGTGACGTGTACGGATCCGGCGGTCCGGTGCGGGCCGGCGAGGTGGTACGGCACTGGGCGGCGGCGACCGAGCGGGCCCTGGCCGACGGCTTCCGGGGGCTGCGGGTCAGCGCGGAGGGTTCTGAGCTGCTCCGCCCCCCGCACCAGCGGGACGCCTTCGCCCGGTACGAGTTCCTCGTGGGGCGCTACATGGCCGACCACCCGATGTCGGCCCTGTGCGGCTTCTCGACCGACCTCGGGATCGACCTCGTGACCGAGTTCGCCGCACTGCACGCCCCCGATCCGTCCGGGCAGCCGGCCCTGGGGGTCTCCGCCCGCACCGACGGCGCGCTCGGCCTCACCGGGGAGACCGACCCGGTCGCCGTCACCGCGCTCGGGCGGGTGCTGGCCCGCCTGGGGGCGGGAGCCGACACCGGGACGCTGGTCGTCGACATGGGCGACGTCGAGTACGTCGACCACCGGTTGCTGCGGACCCTCGACGACTACGTCCGCCGGACCGGGGTACGTCTGACCATCAGATCGACCCCGCCGTTCGCGGCCCGGCTGCTGGACCTGTTGCCGGCGTCCTACCTGCGGCTCGCAGACGTGGGAGCGGAGTCATGAGAACGGGTGCCGCACGGGGCCGGACCGGCAACTTCCACGAGGCCGGCTTCTACTCGTCGGACGACGAGTTCCTGGCGCTCATCGTGCCCTTCGTGACCCAGGGCACCACCGTCGGCGAGCCGGTGGTCATCGGGTACGACAGCCGCAAGTGCGACCTGCTCCGGGCGGCGCTGCCCCGGCCGGACGGGGTCACCTTCATCGAGGACGCGAGCCTCTACGCCTCGCCCGCGCGCGCCATCGAGGCGTACCGCCAGCAGTTCGAGCGGCACGTGGCCGCCGGCGCGGGGCAGGTCCGGATCGCCGGCGACGTCCCGCACGAGGGCAACGGCGGGCGGTTCGAGGGCTGGGACCGGTACGAGTCGGCGGTCAACGTCGTCTGGCAGGACTACCCGGTGTGGAGCCGCTGCCTGTACGACGCCACCACCGTGCCGGACGCCGTGCGCGAGGTCGTCGGCCGCACCCACCCCCGCCTGGTCACCCCGGACGGCGGCGCCGGCGCCAGCCCGCGGTACCAGGACGTCGCCGAGTTCGAGGGGCTGCCGCCGGCCGTCGACCCGCTGGAGCGGACGGCGCCGGTCGTCGACCTGACCGACGTCTCGCTGAAGCAGACCCGGCGCCGCGTCCGCGACGCCGTGCAGGACCTGGTCGGCGCCACGGCGCTCGACGAGCTGCTGTTCGCGCTGTCCGAGGCCGTCGTCAACGCGCAGCTGTACGGCCGGCCGCCCACCACCGTCCGGGCCTGGACCGGGGACGGCCGCGTCGTCGTGCACGTGCACGACACCGGCCCCGGGCCCGCCGACCCCCTCACCGGTCTGGTCCCCGCCCCCGACAGCGCGGCCGGCGCCGGGCTCGGCCTGTGGCTCAGCTGCCGGCTCGCCGAGGTCGACGTCGCGCTCCTCACCACCGACGGCTGCACCGTCCGGGTCCGCACCGGCCGGCCGCCCGCCCCCGCGCCGGAGGCCGGGGGCGTCCCGGTCCTGCGTCCCGGCACCGCGCGCGGGGAACTCCGCGGTCCGGGCGCCGTCCACGCCGTCGACGGCGACGGCTCGTCGTTCTGCGGGAGCGTGCCCGCCGACCGACTCGACCCGGTCGGGGACCGCTCCTGGTCCGACGTCCCTCCCGAGGAGCGGTGCCGCCGGTGCGGGCTCCTGGTGGACCACCACGGCCTCGGCTAGCGGCGTCCCTCCCGTGCGTCCTCCGAGGACAAGGACCCTGGTGGGTGCCGGGGGAGCCGCCCTACGTTCGGGGCGGCCGAGGAGGCGGCCACCGAGCGCGACCACCGGAGGCGTCCCATGGACAGCCCCTACCGGGGTCAGGCCGACGTCCACGTCCTGCCCACCAACCTCTCCCTGCCGGGGGTCGGCGTCCTCCCGATCAACGCCTACCTGATCACGTCCGAGGAACCGGTCCTCATCGACAGCGGCCTGGCCGTCGACGCGGACCAGTTCCTCGACGCGGTCGGCTCGATCGTCGACCTGGAGGCCCTGAAGTGGGTGTGGCTCACCCACGACGACGCCGACCACACCGGGAACGTCCAGCGCATCATGGAGGCGGCCCCGAACGCGCGGCTGGTCACGCACGGGTTCTCCGCCCTGCGCATGTCGACGTGGTGGCCCGTCCCGATGGAGCGCGTGCACGCCATCCGGGCCGGCGACGAGATCCACGTGGGGGACCGCACGCTCACCGCGGTCGCCCCGCCGCTGTTCGACAACCCGATGTCCCTCGGGATCCTGGACCGCTCCACCGGGGCGCTGTTCACCGTCGACGCCTTCGGGGCGCTGCTCCCCGAGCCCACGCAGGACGCGGCCGACGTGTCCCCGGAGGCCCTCGCGGGCGGCATGATCGGCTGGGCCACGGCGGACTCGCCCTGGGTGCACATCACGGACGAGGCCGAGTTCGGCCGGGTCCTCGACCGCGTCCGGCAGATCCAGCCCCGGCGGATCTTCTCCTCGCACCTCCCCGTCGCGAGCGGGACGGAGCTGGAGGAGTTCCTGCGCGTGCTGGCACAGGTCCCCACCGCCGAGCGGTTCGTGCCACCGGACGCCGAGCAGTTCACCGACATGATCAAGGCCATGGCGGAGATGCAGCGCGCCGGCGAGCAGGTCCCCGCGACCCCGACGGTGGCCGACGCGGCACCCGGGCCGGGCGTGTCCCCGCCGGCGCCGCGAGGGCCCACGTCGCCGGCGGGCGAGACCGTCCGGAGCCCGTAGCCGCACACCCAGGGGTCCCGTGGCCGCAGGACCCCCGGGCGGCTCCGGCCGGCGGCCGGACCCCTCGCGCCCGGTCCGGTGCGGCGGGATCATGCCGGGCGTGGGCCGGCAGGTCGACGTCCGTACCGAGACGGTCATCCGCCGTCCCCGGGCGGAGGTGGCCGCCTACGCCGGGGACCCCGCGAACGCCCCCGGGTGGTACGCGAACATCGAGTCGGTCGACTGGCGGACCGCGCCGCCGGTCGCGGTCGGGTCCCGGGTGGACTTCGTCGCCCGCTTCCTCGGCCGCCGGCTCGCCTACACCTACGAGGTCACCGAGCTGGTGCCCGGCGAGCGACTGGTCATGCGGACGGCTCAGGGGCCCTTCCCCATGGAGACGACCTACGCCTGGGAGGCGCTGGACGACGGCCGGACCCGGATGGTGCTGCGCAACCGCGGCCGGCCGCACGGGTTCTCCCAGTGGGTGGCGCCGCTCCTGGCGGGCGCCGTCCGCCGGGCCAACCGCGCCGACCTCGCCCGGCTGCGGGCAGTGCTGGAAGTGCACTGACCGACGTCAGGCCGGGACCGGCACCGGCCGGGCGGGGCCGGACTGCACGGGGGCCGCGGGGCTGCGGAAGCCCCGCGCGATCAGGTACACCGCGAGGCCCATCTCCCAGACGGTCACGGGGAGGGCGGCGAGCCCGGCCACGGCGGACACCTGGTCGTGGAGGCCGAACAGGACCGCGGTCGAGGAGAGGAACACCACCGGGCCGCCGACCAGGCCGGTCACCGCGATCCACCGGGGTGCCAGGCGGCCCCGGTACACCAGCGTGGCCAGCAGCAGCGTGTTGACGCCGATGACCAGGCCGGGGCCGACGAGGAACGTCGCGTCGTGCAGGGCCACCAGCCCGCGGGCGACGCCGACCAGGGACGCGTCGTGGTCGCCCTGCCGCAGCGCGACCACCGCGAGGACGCTGACGATCCCGGTGACGATCACCGCCGCCTCGAGCAGCCGCCCGCACACGTAGCCGAGGGCCAGCGCCCGGCCGTGCCGCTCGACGACCGGGTAGGCCGTGACCGCGGTGCCGATGCACGCCGCGGCCAGTCCGACCTCCAGCAGCGCGCCCCAGCGCACCTGCGTGTCGGCGCCGGCGCCCAGCACGTACCCGGGGTCGCCGAGCAGCGGCTGGTACAGCGCCAGCGCCGCGACCGCGGTGACCGCGGCGACCAGGAAGAACACGCCCGTGACGACGGCGGCTCCGCGGGACTCCCTCACGACCTGCTGCTCCCTCCGATGGTGGTGTACGGCGTACACCGACGGCGGGGACGGTACGGTGTACGCCGTACACCCGTCAAGCAGGAGGGTCGGATGGCACGGGAGCCCCTGAACCGGGCGCGCGTCCTCGCGGCCGCGGTGGCGCTCGCCGACGAGGCCGGCCTGGCCGCGGTGAGCATGCGGCGGCTGGCCCAGGAGCTCGGCGTCGTCCCCATGGCGCTGTACAAGCACGTCGCCGACAAGGACGAGCTGCTCGACGGGATGGTCGACGTCGTCATCGGGGAGTTCGAGGAGCCCGGCCCGGGCTCGGACTGGCGGACCGCGGTCCGGCAGCGGCTGCTCTCCGCCCGCCGGGCGGTGCTCCGGCACGCCTGGGCGCGGCAGGCGATCGAGTCGCGCACCCACCGGACGCCCGCCGTCCTCGGCCACATGGACGCCGTCGCCGGCACCTTCCGGGCCGGCGGGTTCTCCGTCGACCTCACCCACCACCTCATGCACGCCCTCGGCAACCGCATCTGGGGCTTCAGCCCGGAGCTGTTCGACGCACCGCGCGACGACGAGGCGCCGGAGCCGACCCCGGAGGAGCGGCAGGCGGTGGCCGCCGAGTTCGCGCGGCGGTTCCCGCACGTGCTGGAGATCGCCACGGCGGCCACCGGCGGCGACCTGTCCGGCGTCGGGCAGGGGTGCGACGAGGACTTCGAGTTCGCCTTCGCCCTCGACCTGCTGCTCGACGGCGCCGAGCGGCTGCACGCGCGGGGCTGGCGCAGCTCGCCGTCCTGACGGGTGCGCGGCGGCTCAGGCGGCGAGGAGCTGGTGGACCAGCCGGATCGCGATCGAGCCCTCGCCGACGGCGGAGGCCACGCGCTTGACCGACCCGTGCCGGGCGTCGCCGGCCGCGAGGACGCCCGGGACGCTGGTCTCCAGCGGCAGCGGGGGACGGCCGAGGGCGCGGGCCGCGCCGGCGCTCACGTCCGGCCCGGTCATGACGAAGCCCCCGGGGTCGCGCTCGACGGCCGGCGGCAGCCAGTCGGTGTGCGGCCGGGCGCCGATCAGGAGGAACAGCGCGTGCGCGCGCACCGTCTCCACCGCGCCACTGGCCCGGTCGCGCAGCACGAGGTGGTCGAGCCGGCCGTCGCCGCCCCCGCCGACGACCTCGGTGCCGGTCCGCACCTCGATGCCGGGGGTGCCCTCGACCTGGCGCACGAGGTAGTGCGACATCCCGGCGTCCAGCGACGCGGCCCGGACCACGAGCGTGACCCGCGCCGCGAACCGGGCCAGGTGCAGCGCCGCCTGCCCGGCCGAGTTGGCGCCCCCGACGACGTAGACCTCCTCGCCCGCCACCAGCGGGGCCTCCGACGCCGCGGCGCCGTAGGAGACGCCGGCCCCGCGCAGCGCCTCGAGCGACTCCACCCCGAGGCGGCGGTAGCTCGCGCCCGGGGCGAGGACCACCGCACGGGCGACCACGACCCCGCCGGTGGCGAGCGAGACGACGATGCCGTCGGACTCCCGCACCAGGTCCGTGACCTCCTGCATGAACGCGAACCGGGCCCCGAACAGCCACGCCTGCTCGTAGGCGCGGCGCGCCAGCTCCCCGCCGGTCACGCCGCGGGGGAAGCCCAGGTAGTTGCGGATCGCCGAGCTGGAGGTCGCCTGGCCGCCGATGCTGCCGGAGTCGACGACGATCGTGCGCAGGCCCTCGGAGGCGCCGTACACGCCCGCGGACAGGCCGGCGGGCCCGCACCCGACGATCACCAGGTCGTACCGGTCGCCGGACGGGTCGATCGCCGTCCCCGCCGACTGCGCGATGTCGAGGTCGGTGGGGTCCTCGAGCACCGTCCCGTCGGGCATGACCAGCAGCGGCAGCCTCCGGTGCTCCCGGTCGGTGAGCAGGGCGCGGCCCTCGTCGGAGTCCGCCAGGCAGAAGCGGTGCGGCATCGCGCAGCGGCCGAGCACCTCGCGCAGCTCGTACGCCCGCCCGCTCCAGGTCTCCCCGACGACGTCGATGGTGTGCGGCGCGCGGTGCCGCGTCTGCGCCCACGCGAGCAGGAACCCCGAGACCGCCTGGTGGAACTGCTCGTCCGGCGGCGACGCCGGCCGCACCAGGTAGTGGTCGATGCGGCCGCGGGCGATCGCCTCGAGGACCGCGTCCCCGGTGCCCGGGTCCCCGACGTGCCCCCACGGGACGAGCAGCGCGCGCTCGGCGTCCGGGAACCGGCTGCGCACCTCCGCCAGCAGCTCCGTGCCCGGGGCGCCGGAGACCGTCTCGCCCGCGAGGACGAGGGCGACCTCCTCGCCGGCCTGCGCGAGCTCGTCCAGCGAGGCGAGTGCCTCGTCCGCCGACCCCAGGCACAGGACGCGGTAGTCCCGCTCGTACCGGCTGCACAGCTCCCGCCCGACGGCGCCCAGCAGGGCCGGGTCGTCGTCGACGGCCATCAGCACCGGACCGCTCATGCGGGCGGAGCGTAGGGAGCCGACGCCGGGCGGCCCAGGGTCGTGGGACCCGGGACCGGCCGGGGTCAGTCGTGCGGCGGGGTGAGCCGGCGCGGCACGCAGGCGTTGACCAGTTCCGCGCCGTGCAGCTGGGGGTAGGTGGCCGCGCACCACGCCTCGACGTCGGCCCGCCCGGCGGCGCCGGTGTCGACCACGGTGATCCACCAGGGGTCGCCGTCGGGTGCGGTCGACCGCCGCCCGAAGTCGGTGCCCTGCAGGACGTACAGCGCCGACGGGTCGGTCACCGTGGCCAGCCCGGCCCGGCTCTCGGCCAGGACGTCGACGGCGGAGAAGGTGTGCGAGCCGTCCTGCGCGGTCTGCAGCGGGTCGGTGGTGCCGACGTCCTTGGACGCGAGCTGGGCGACCCACCGGCCGTCCAGGGGCACCCGGGCCAGCGACTCCTCCCGCAGCGCCGCGAGCTCGGCCAGCGCGCGGGCCTCCGCCTCGGGCTCTCCCGCGTCCTCCTGCGGCTCGGCGGCCGCGGCGGTGCTCGGTGCGGGCTGCTCGGCGCCGGGCGCGCACGGCGGCAGGTCGCCGCGCGCCGGGACGGGCGTGCACGGGCCGGTGTCGACGCGGGCGGCGACGCCGGTCCACCACGAGGTGGCACCCATGGCCCCGGCCCACGACAGCGAGACGTGCACGTGGTCGGTGTGCGGGCTGGCGCCGTCGTACGGCTGCCACCCCCGGCCCGGCGACCAGATCTCCCGGTCCCAGATGACGTACATGACGCCGAGCCGCCGCGCCGCCCAGGCGGACTCGCCGGAGGGGCCGGGCGCGGCGAGCCACGCCAGGAACCCCTCGGCGACGGCCCGCTGCGCCGGGACGCCCGCGTCGAGCATCCAGTCGAGGGCGCGGCCCTCCTTGTGCTCGCTGGGCCCGCCGACGGCGCAGTCGCGGGAGATGCCGACGCTGCCGGCGCCGTAGTGGGCCAGCAGCGCGTCGGCCAGGTCGCGCGTGCCGGGCTTCGGTGCGGGGTCGCAGACCGCCTGGGCGACGTAGGGGGCGGGCGCCTCGACCGTCGGCGGCGCGGCCGCCGGGGCGGTCGGCCCCGCGGCGGTGGCGGAGGCGGGGGACGCGAGCAGCACGGCCGCAAGGCTCCCGGCGAGGACGGCGCCGACCAGCGTGCGGCGGGGGAGCGGGGTCGGGCGCACGGCGTCCTCCGCGGTCTCGGGAGTCCGGCGCGGCTCATCCCAGGGGGACGGCGCGGCGGCGGTCCAGCCCCCGGGTCGTCCGCGTTCCGGCTCCGCGGCGTGGCGGTACGGCCTGCGACCGCCACGCCCGACGGGACTCAGGCGTCGACGGCGTGTGTCCGGCCGCGCAGCGTGTCCAGCGAGCGGTAGACGCCGACGGCGACCGCGCCGAGGGCGACGACCCCCTCGTCGTCGGCCGTGGCGGAGTCGCGGAGCAGGGCGGTGAGCCGCCGCAGTGCGTCACCGGCGTCCCGGACCGCGTCGTCCCCGCCCCCCGCACCACCGGGGGCGCGGACCAGCCGGGCGAGGCCGTCGAGGGCGTCGGCCAGCAGCCAGCCGGTCCCGCCGTCGATGCGGTCGATGCCCCGGCGGTGCGGGGGCAGGTGGGCGACGAGCGTGGTCAGGTCGTCGACGAGGACGGCGACCCGGTCCAGGGCCCGCGACTCCTCCCGGACCCGCGCCGCGGTGCCGCCCCAGCGCCGCGCCCGCGGGTTGGCCAGCCGGGCGCGCTCGACGACGGCCTCGGCCGCCCGCATCCGGTCCAGCGCGGCGTCCAGGTCCCGGCGGGGCCCCTCCCACGCCCCCGGCGCGGGCAGCTCACCGTGCCGCAGGCCGCCGGCGATGTCGTGCAGGTGCCGGGCCAGCAGCGCCCGCGTGGTCGCGATCGCCCGGACGGCCGCGGTGAGCTGCATCGGCGGGAACAGGACGGTGGTGACCAGGACGCCGATCGCCGCGCCGAGCAGGGTCAGCCCGGCGTAGGCGACGGCGTAGCGCGCGGGGTCGGCCGCCGTCCCGACGGTGAGCATGAGGACGGCGGCGAAGCTCACCCAGCTGGCGTGCTCCTGCAGCACCCGCCACTGCTCGACGCCCACGGCCAGCGCCACGATCAGCGCGATGGTGAGCGCGCCGGGCAGCGCCTCGGCGGTGAGCTGGTGCACCGTGACGCCCAGGCCGAAGCCCAGCAGGATGGCGAGGACCGTCCGCCAGGCCGCGCCGGCGGAGTCGGCGACCGTGGGGTGCACGGCGACGACCGCGCCGAGCGGGGCGTAGTACGCGTACTGGGGGAACGGCGGCGGCAGCAGCACCGCCACCTGCCAGGCGAGCGCGGCGGCCAGCGCCGCCCGCACCGCACGCTGCACCCAGGGCCTGCGCAGCAGCTCGCCCGTCCGGGCCCCCGTTCCCGGTGTCCGCACCGCGGTGCGGCTACCCGCCCGGCCGGGCGCGGGCGGCGGGTTCCACCCCGTCGCCCGCGGGCGCCGGCCCGGCCGTGTTCCCGGTGACCCGCACCGACGGGACCTCCGGCGTGCCGTCCGCGCCGTCCCCGCCGGCCTCCACGACCAGCGCGAAGTCCTCGCCGTGCCGGGTGATGCCCTCGACGACGGCCTGCTCGACCGCCTCGACGGCGTAGGTGCGGCGCAGCACCATCGGGTCGGTGCGCACGTCCTTCGCGAGCGACACGGCCAGGCCGACCATGACCAGCGCGAAGGGCAGCGCCGCGATGATCGTCAGGTTCTGCAGGCCGGTGAGCGCCTCCCCGCCGCCGACCAGCAGCATCACCGCCGCGACGGCGCCCATGACCACGCCCCAGAAGACCACCGTCCCGCGGCGCGGCCGCAGCGTGCCGCGCTCGGACAGCGAGCCCATGACGATCGAGGCGGCGTCGGCCCCGGAGACGAAGAAGACCGCCACCAGCACCATGACCAGCACCGTCGTGGCGGTGGCCAGCGGGTACTGCTCCAGCACCCCGAACAGCTGCCCCTCGGAGGTGGCCTGCCCGGCGACGTCCGCGCCGGACCGCTGCGCGGCGATGCCGGCCCCGCCGAAGACGGCGAACCACACGAGGCTGACCCCGCTCGGCACCAGCAGGACGCCGGTGACGAACTGGCGGATGGTGCGGCCGCGGCTGATCCGGGCGAGGAAGACGCCGACGAACGGCGTCCACGAGATCCACCAGGCCCAGTAGAAGACCGTCCAGCCGCGCAGCCACGTCGCCGTCGCCTCACCGCCGCTGGCCTCGGTGCGCGCGGCCATCCGGGCGAGGTCCGCGGCGTAGTTGCCGACCGCGCCGGGGACCAGGTTGAGGATCAGCACGGTCGGTCCTGCGACGAAGACGAAGACGGCGAGGACGAGGGCCAGCACCATGTTGACGTTGGACAGCCACTGGATGCCCCGGGCGACCCCGGAGACCGCGGACGCGACGAACGCGGCGGTCAGCACGGCGATGATCCCGACCAGGACGCCGTTGCCGACGTCGCCGGCCCAGCCCAGGATCTCCACGCCGCTGCCGATCTGCAGCGCGCCCAGGCCCAGCGAGGCCGCCGAGCCGAACAGCGTGGCGAAGATGGCCAGGACGTCGACGACCCGGCCGGCCCAGCCCTCGGTGCGGCGCCGGCCGAACAGCGGCTCGAACGCCGCGCTGACCAGCTGCCGGCGGCCGCGGCGGAACGTGCCGTAGGCGATGGCCAGTCCCACCACGGCGTAGATCGCCCAGGGGTGCAGCGTCCAGTGGAACAGCGTCGTGGCCATGGCGGTCTGCACGGCCTCGGGGGTCTCGGCGGCCACCGTGCGCGGCGGCGGCGTCACGTAGTGCGCGAGTGGCTCGGCGACGCCGTAGAACATCAGCCCGATGCCCATCCCGGCGCTGAACATCATCGCGATCCACGAGACGGTGCGGAACTCCGGCGTCTCGTCGTCGCGGCCGAGCGGGATGCGGCCGTACCGGCTGGCCGCCAGCCACAGCACGAAGACGACGAACGTCGAGGCCAGCGTCACGAACAGCCAGCCGAGGTTCGACTCGATCCACACCAGCGCGCTGCTGCTGGCCGAGCCCAGGCCGGTCGGGCTGACGAACCCCCAGGCGAGGAACGCGAGGGCCAGGACCGCGGCGACGGCGAACACGACGCGGTCCAGCCGGCCGTGCGCGTCGGCCGCCGGGCGAGGCGGCTCGGCGATCGCGGGGTGCGGGTCTGCGGGGGACGGGACGAGGGCCGGTGCGGCCGTCGCGCCGTCGGGGTGTCCGGGCGGTGCGGGGGAGCTCACTGGTACCCGTCCGCGCGCAGGCGCGGGCGAACCTCCGTTCGGTGTGCGGTGGGGGACGGTGTCCCCGGCGGGGAGGTGTGCGCGCACGGTCAGCGCGCAGGCCCCGCGGATCCAGGGTCGACGCGATCCGGCGGTCGCGCAAACGGGCCGGTCGCCCCACAGCTCCCGGGTCCGCCGGACGGGGGACGTGCGCCGCGCCGGGATGACGGGGCGGGGGCGCCGGGTTGTTGAACGTGCAAGCACTTCACCCCCGCACGAGGAGAGCGCCCGCATGACCACCTACGCCGTCACCGGAGCCACCGGCCACCTCGGCCGCCGCGCCGTCGAGGAGCTGCTCGACCGCGGCGTCCCGGCGCCCGACGTCGTCGTCGTCGCCCGCCGTCCCGAGGCCGCCGCCGACCTGGCCGGGCGCGGCGTGCAGGTCCGCCACGGCGACTACTCGAGGCCGGACACCCTGCCCGCGGCCCTGGCCGGCGTCGACCGGCTGCTGCTGGTGTCCGGCAGCGAGCCGGGGCAGCGGGTCGCCCAGCACGAGGCCGTCATCGACGCGGCGGTGGCCGCCGGGGTGCAGCGGGTCGTCTACACGTCGATCGCGCACGCCGACACCTCGGCCAACCCGCTCGCTCCCGAGCACCGCGGGACCGAGGAGGTGCTGCTCAAGGCGGACGTCCCGGCGACCGTCCTGCGCAACAGCTGGTACCTCGAGAACTACACCGCGCAGCTGGACCGGTACCTCGCCACCGGCGAGATCGTCGGCGCCGCGGGGGCGGGCCGGGTGTCGATCGCCCCGCGGGACGACTACGCCGTCGCCGCCGCGGCCGCGCTGCTGACCGACGAGGAGGGCACCGTCGTCCTGGAGGTCGGCGGGCCCGGCGTGACCCTCGCCGACCTCGCCGCCGCCGTCACCGAGGCCACCGGGACGACGGTCCGTTACCGCGACCTCCCGGCCGACGAGCTCGTCGCGACCCTGCAGGGCGCCGGCCTCGACGCCGGCACCGCCGGGTTCGTCGCCGCCATCGACACCTCGATCGCGAACGGCGAGCTCGACACCGGCGACGCCGACCTCGTCGCGCTGCTCGGCCGGCCGGTGACCCCGCAGGCCGACGCCGTCCGCGCCACCCGCGCCTGAGCCCGTCCCGCGGCCGCCCGGGTCGACCCCGGGCGGCCGCGGACGTGCCCGCGGCCGTCCGGTCAGTCCGCGGGCACCGAGTGGTGCTCGTGGGTGACCAGCCAGCGCCCGTCCACCCGGCGCAGCCCCACGGTCAGCCGCACGTCGAAGCCCTCGGTGCCGACCGCGCCGACCCGCAGCAGGCCGTGCGCGAAGGCGACGCCGTCCCCGGCCACCACCGTCAGCCGCGAGACGTCGAACAGGCCCTCGCCCTGCGCCTCCCAGAACAGCCGCCACTGCTCCAGGTAGTCACCGATCCCGGTCACCACCATCGGCGGCGGGACGTCGAACAGCACGACGTCGCCGGTGTGCACGGCCGTCACCGCGTCGACGTCGGCGCGCCGCACGGCCTGCGCCCACGCCTCCAGCACCTGGCGGACCTGCACCTCGTCGGAGTCCATGCAGGGCAGACTGCCCCGGGCCCCGGATCTCGTCCCCCGGGGTGAGGTCCGCCGCCCGGCTGCACCCGGCCCGCGGCGGTGCCGATCCCCGGGGCATGAACCCGATCGCGTGCCGCGCCGTGGCGCAGGCGGGCCTGGTCGCGGCCACCGCCTCGGCCGACGACGAGCGCCCCTGGCCGCTGCTGCTGGTGGCCGGCCGGCACACCACCGCCGCCGACCTCGTGCCGGCCGACGCCCGGCTGACCGCGGAGCTCGCCGCCCTGCCGGTCTGACCGCCCGGAGCCCTTGGGCCCTGTCCGCTTCCCGCGGTCCGGGTGGAGGGTCGCTCCACACCTCACCGGTCTGCCCGCGGGGAGGACCCGATGACCGAGACGTCCGTCCGATCCGTACCGGCTGCGGATCGCGCGGGAGGTGGCGGGCACGCGGTCGTCGTCGGCGGCAGCATGGCCGGTCTGCTGGCCGCACGTGCCCTGGCCGGGCACCTCGACCGGGTCACCGTCGTCGAGCGGGACGTGCTCCCCGAGGGGCCCGGGCACCGCAAGGGGGTGCCGCAGGACCGGCAGTTGCACGCGCTCCTGGCCCGCGGCCGAGGCAGTCTCGACCGGCTGTTCCCCGGCTTCAGCGCCGAACTCGAGGCGGCCGGGGCCGTGTGGGCGCGGATGCCCGCCGACTTCGCTCTCCTCGGTCCCTTCGGGTGGATCGACCGGCGGGCGGCCGGCTGGACGGGGCTGTTCGCGAGCCGCCCGCTGATCGAGGCCACGGTGCGCCGCCGGGTGCGGCAGCTCCCGGGGGTGACCGTGCGCGAGGGCTGCGAGGTCACCGGCGTCCGCGCGTCCGAGGACGGACGGGCGGTCAGCGGCGTCACGGTCCGACGGCTGGACACCGGGGAGACCACCCGGCTCGACGCCGACCTCGTCGTCGACGCCTCCGGCCGGGGCTCCCGCGCGGTCGCCTGGCTGACCGCCCTCGGCTACCCCGAACCGGAACGCAGCGAGGTCGACCCCGACATCGCCTACGCCAGCCGGCTGGTCCGCATCCCGGAGGGGTTCACGGCGGACTGGAAGGCCGTGATGCTCACCTCCAAGCCACCGACGGTCCTGCGGACCGGGTACGTCTTCCCGATCGAGGGACGCCAGTGGCACGTCGCGGCGATGGGCGCCGCCGGTGACCACCCGCCGACCGACGACGCGGGCTTCGCCGCCTTCCTGCGCAGCCTGCGCCACCCCGTCCTCGCGGACGCCGTCGAGCGCGCCGAGCCGGTCACCCCTGTCCGGAGCCACCGGGGGACGGCCAACCGGCGGTGGCACTTCGAGCGGATGCCCCGCCGGCCCGAGCGGTTCGTCGTCGTGGGCGACGCCGTGTGCGCCTTCGACCCCGTGTACGGCCAGGGCATGAGCATGGCCGCCGTCGAGGCCGAGATCCTCGACGCCTGCCTCTGCGAGCAGCGCCGCCGGCAGCGGGCCGGGGACCTCGACGGTCTGGCGACCCGCTTCCAGCGCCGGCTCGCCCGCGCCCTCGCCGACCCGTGGATGTTCTCGACCGGTGAGGACCTGCGCTTCCCGACGACCACGGGCACGGAGGTGACGCGCACGAGCCGGCTGATGCACCGGTACCTGGACCGCGTGCTCGCCGCGTCCACGCAGGACCCCCGGGTCGCCGATCTCTTCGCCCGGACGCTCGGGATGCTGGAGCCGGCGACCGCCGTCTTCCGCCCGCACGTGGTCGCCGCGGCCCTGCGCGCCCGCCTCGACCGGGAGGGCGGGGTCCTGCCCCGGAGGCCGGCGGAGGCAGCACTCGCCGGTGCGGACGCCTAGGAGGCCGTCGTGACCACTCCCACGACCGAGCAGCTGGCAGAGGTGACCGAGGGCACCGTCGCCGTCGCCGGGATCCGCAGCCGGGTCCTGTCCGCCGGTCCCGAGGACGCCGCGGAGGCCGTGGTGTTCGTCCACGGCAACCCGGGCCCGGCCGACGACTGGCGTCGGCTGGTCGCCCGCACGGGGGTCTTCGCCCGCGCCGTCGCCCCCGACATGCCGGGGTACGGCGAGGCGGACAAACCGGAGCGGTTCGTCTACACCGTGGACGGCTACGCCCGGCACCTCGCGGCGATGCTGGACGCCCTCGGCGTCACCCGCGCGCACCTGGTCCTGCACGACTTCGGCGGGCCGTGGGGTCTGGCCTGGGCGGCCGACCACCCCGACCGCGTGGGCAGCCTGACGCTCGTGAACATCGGCGTCATGCGGGACTACCCGTGGCACTCCCTGGCCCGGATCTGGCGGACGTCGGGGCTGGGCGAGCTGTTCATGCGGACGACGTCGCTGCGGGGCATGCGGATGATCCTGGGCCGCGGCTGCCCCCGGGGACTGCCCGAGGAGGCCGTCCAGCGCATGTACCGCAGCGCCCGGGATCCCGGCTGCCAGCGCGCGGTGCTCCGGCTCTACCGCGCCACGGACATCGCCGCCCACGGCGAGGACCTGCACCGCCGGCTGGGTGACCTCGACCGGCCGGTGCTGGTGGTCTGGGGACGGCACGATCCGTACCTGCCCGTCGCCTGGGCGGAGCGGCAGCGTGAGACCTTCCCGTCTGCGCGGGTCGTGGTCCTCGACGACAGCGGGCACTGGCCGATGCTCGACGACCCCGTCGCCTTCGAGCACGCCGTCCTCCCGTTCCTCCGGGAGGTGACCGCGGCCGGCCGGGTGCCCGCCGCGCCCTGACGGCCGCGCCTCCCGCGGCGGAGGGTGCCTGCGTGTCCGGGTGGGCCGGTCCTCGTTGAGCCCTCCGTGATCCCGGACAGCGCCCGCACGGCCGCCCGCCGCGCCGACGACGTGCTGGCCTGGGCCCCGAGCGGCCGGATCGCCGTCCCGCTCATCGTCGCGCTGGTCGTCGTCGCCGACCTGGTCGGCGTCGGCACCGTCACCCTGCTGCTGCTCGGCGTCTCCGACGACGGGGACGACGCCGGCCGCGGCCCCACCCTGCTCGCCGCGCTGGCCTACCTGCTCGTCGCGCTGCCCGCGGCCACCCTCGCCGGGCTGCGCCGGCAGCGGGCCACCACCGCGTGGCTGGTCGCCGGCCGCGACCCCACCCCGGCCGAGGCCGCCCGCGCGCTGCGGCTGCCGGTGGACGCCGCGCTGATCGCCGCCGTGGTGTGGCTGGCCGGGGCCGTCCTGACCGGCGCCGTCGCGGCGGCCGCCTTCCCCGACCCGCTGGTCGGCCTGCGGGTCGGCGTCGTCGCGCTGCTCGGCGGCGCGGTCACCGCCGGTGTGGTCTACCTGCTCGTCGCCCGCGCCGCCCGCGCGCTCACCACCCGCGCGCTGGCCGCGCACCCGCCGTCCGGCCGCCTCGCCCTCGGCGTCCGCCCGCGCCTGCTGCTCACCTGGGGCCTGACCAGCGCGGTCCCGCTGCTCGGGGTGGTGCTGCTGTTCGCCGACCCGAGCAACCCCGGCGGGCCCGGCCGCGCCGCCGTCGTCTTCCTCGCCGTCGTCGCCGTGCTCGTCGGCGGGCTGGCCACCCTGCTCACCGCCCGCGCGGTCGGGCAGCCGCTGCGCGACCTGCGGCAGGTGGTGCAGCGGGTCGGCGCCGGCGACTACGGCGCGAGCGTCACCGTCGACGACGCCGGCGAGATCGGCCTGCTGCAGGAGGGCGTCAACACGATGGCCGCCGGGCTCGCCGAGCGGGAGCGGCTGCGCGACCTGTTCGGCCGGCACGTCGGGACGACGGTCGCCGCACGGGCGCTGGCCGAGGGCGCCTCGCTGGGCGGGGAGCTGCGGCCGGTGGCGGCGCTGTTCGTCGACGTCGTCGGGTCGACGGCGCTGGTGCGGCGCACCGGGCCGGAGGGGATGGTCGGCCTGCTCAACCGGTTCTTCGCCGTCGTCGTCGACGCGGTCGAGGCCGAGGGCGGGCTGGTGGACAAGTTCGAGGGCGACGCCGCGCTGTGCGTGTTCGGCGCGCCCACCGGTCACCCCGACGCCTCCGGCGCCGCGCTGCGCGCCGCCCGCCGGATCTGCGACGACGTCGCGCGCGCCGGGGAGGTCGACGTCGGCGTCGGCGTGGCCTGCGGGCCGGCGTGGGCCGGGCAGGTCGGCACCGCCAGCCGGATGGAGTACACCGTCATCGGCGACCCGGTGAACGAGGCCGCCCGGCTCACCGAGCTGGCCAAGGACCGGCCCGGGCGGGCGGTGGCCAGCGAGGCCGCGGTCCGCGCCGCCGGCGGGGGCGAGGCCGCGCACTGGGCGCCCGACGCGGAGGTGGAGCTGCGCGGCCGCGGCGAGCCGACCCGCACCTGGGTGCCCCGCACGTCGTGACGCCCGGAGTCCTTCTGCCGCGGCGCGGCCACCGGGACACTCCGGGACGGGCCGGCATGGGGGGCCGGTGAACAGCTCGGGCACCCCGGAGCTACAGGTGCAGCATGAGGCAGGAGCCGCGCTCGGACGGTGACCTGCTGCAGGCCGTCGCCGAACGGGACCGGGCAGCGCTGCGGGAGCTGTACGACCGGCACGCCCCGTGGCTGCGGGCGCGCCTGGCCCGCCGCTGCGGTGACGGGGGCGTGGTCGAGGAGGTCCTGCAGGACACCTTCCTCGCCGTCTGGCGCAGGCCCGCGGGGTACCGCGGCTCCGGGGACGTCCCCGCGTGGCTGTGGGGCATCGGCGTCCGCCGCCTGCTGGCCGCGGTCCGGCCGCGGCGTCCGCTGCCCCTGCGGCTGCTGGTGCCGCCGCCGGCCCCCTCCGCCGAGGACGAGGTGCTGCTCGCCGTGGAGCACGGCGACCTCGCCGCCGCGGTCGGCGGCCTGTCCCCGGAGCTGCGCGCCGTCGTGCGGGCCGTCGTGCTCGACGGGCTGACCAGCAGGGAGGCCGCCCGCCTGCTCGGCGTGCCGCCGGGCACGGTGCGCACCCGGATGGCCCGCGCCCGCGCCCAGATGCAGGCGGCACTCACCCAGGAGGCACGGACATGAGCTGGCACGTCGACCCCGGGACGTCGGCCGGGTACCGCGCCGGTGCCCTGACCGACGCCGCGGCGGCCTCGGTCGAGGCGCACCTGCTGGACTGCGCGGCGTGCCGGGCCGGCCTCGCCGCCGCGCCGCCCGGGGCGGACCGGGCCGCCCACGAGCGCACCTGGGACGCGCTGGCCACGGCCCTCGACGACCGACCGGCGTCCGCGGGCGAGCGGCTGCTCGGCCGCGTGCTGCCCACGCACGTCGTCCGGCTGCTGGCTGCAGCGCCCGCGCTGCAGCGCGCCTGGTGGGCGGCGGGGACCGGGCTGCTGGTGGTGGCCCTGCTGGCCGCCCAGCTGGGCAGCGGTGCCCTCGGGACGGCCGTCTTCGTCGTCTCCGCCCCGCTGCTGCCGCTGGCCGGGGTCGCGCTCGCCTACGGCGGGGTCGACGACCTGGCCGGGGAGGTCGCGGGCACCACGCCGTTCTCCCGGTTCCGGCTGCTGCTCATGCGGACCACGGCGGTCGCGGCGGCCACCCTGCCGGTCACCGCGGCGCTGGCGTCGGCACTGCCGGGTGGGACGCGGCCGGCGGTCCTGTGGCTGGCGCCCGCCCTCGCGCTGTGCGCGCTGACCCTGGCCCTGTCGGCCCGCACCGACCCACGCCGGGTGGCCGCCGTCCTGACCGTCCTGTGGCTGGCCGCCTCGTGGGGAGCCCTCCGCCCGCCGCGGTCGCGGCTCGCGGTCGACGAGGTGCTCGACCGCTCGCTCGCCTTCCGCCCCGCGGGCCAGGCCGCGCTGCTGTGCGTGGCCGCGCTCGCCCTGGTCGCCGCCGTCACCCGCCGCGCCACCTTCGAGGACAGGAGCAGGAGATGACCCTCCCCGTCGCGCTCGCCGGCGTCGGCAAGCGCTTCCGCGGCACCACCGCGCTGCACGAGGTCACCCTCGACCTCACCCCGGGGGTGACCGGGCTGCTCGGCCCCAACGGCGCCGGGAAGACCACCCTGCTGCGGATCGTCGCGACCGCGCTGTCGCCCGGCACCGGCGTGGTGCGGGTGCTCGGCCACGACCCGGCCGACCCGGCGGGACGGCTGGCGATCCGCCGGCGGCTCGGCTACCTGCCGCAGGAGTCCGGCGCCTACGGCGGGTTCACCGCGTTCGCCTTCGTCGACTACGTGGCCGTCCTCAAGGAGATGACCGACCGGGCCGCCCGGCACGCGGAGGTCCGCCGCGTGCTGGACGTCGTCGGGCTCGGGGACCGTGCGCACCGGCGCATCCGCGCGCTCTCCGGCGGGATGCGCCGCCGCGTCGGCCTGGCGCAGGCCCTGCTCGGCCGCCCGGACCTGCTGGTCCTCGACGAGCCGACGGTGGGCCTGGACCCGGAGCAGCGGCTGCGCTTCCGCGAGGTCCTCGCCGGGCTGCCCGCCGACTGCACGGTCCTGCTGTCCACGCACCTCACCGAGGACGTCGCCGCGCTGTGCCCCCGCGTGGTCGTCCTCGACGCCGGCCGGGTGCTGTTCCACGGGGAGACCTCCGCCCTGGCGGCGCTGGCCGACGGACGGGTGTGGGACGCCGACGGTCCGGACCCGCGGGCCGCCGTCTCCTGGCGCACGCCGGAGGGCCGCTTCCGCAACGTGGGGTCGCCGCCCGCGGGGGCCGACCTGGTCCCTGCCGGTCCCGAGCACGGCTACCTGCTGCTCACCGGCGCCGCGACCGCCGAGCAGGTGGCGTCGTGACCGCCGCGACCGCGACCCGCGACGTCGTCGTCGGTCGCTCCACCGTCGCGGCGCTGGCCCGGGCCGAGCTCGGCCACGCCGCCCGGAGCCCGCTGCTGTGGGCAGGGTGGGCCGGCTCGGTGGCCCTGGCCGTCTGGGCCGGTGCGGACGGCGGCTTCTCGGAGCCGGGGCCCATGGTCGACGGCTACGTGCTGTGGGAGTACCCCGTGGCGCCGCTCGCGTTCGCCGCCTTCCTCGCGGCGAATGCAGCCGCCCTCCGGGACCGGCCCGCCCCGACCGCGGAGCTGTTCGGCAGCACCCCGGCCCGCGGGTGGGAGCGGACGGCGGGGTTGCTCCCCGCCGCGGTGGTGCCCGCCGTCATGGCCCTGGCCGTCCTCACCGGCCAGTACCTGACCGTCCTGGCGGGAGACGGCGCGGTGCTGGGCGACGGGCGCTGGACCAGCACGTTCGACCCGGCACCGGTGGAGCTGCTGGGCGGGCCGCTGGCGGTCGCGTGCTCGTCCGCCGCCGGGGTGGCCGTGGCCCGGCTGGTGCGCTCGCGGGCAGCCGGCGCCGTGCTCGGCGTCGTCGGCTGGGCGGCCTTCTCCACCATGTACTACACGTGGCTGTACGCCCCCTTCGGCCTGTTCGCCGTGACGCGCTCGTCGGTGGTCGCGACGGACCTCGGCGTGGACCCGCCGGCGGCGCAGCTGGCGGCGCACCAGGCCGGCGAGCCACCGGGCGGGTTCGTCGACGGGTTCCTCGCGCTGGACCGCTCGCTGGCCTTCTACGGGACGCACCTGGTCTACGTCGCCGGCGTCACGCTCACCCTCGCCGGCCTCGCGCTGGCGCTCAGTGGCCGGGACCGCCGCACGCGGCGGGTGCTCACGGTCGGCCTGGCCCTCGTCGCGCTCGGCCTCGCCGGGGAGCTCGGGACCCACGACGGCGACCTCGGCTGGCTGGCCCCGCTGTGAGCACCGGCGTGCCCTGGCCGGCCCTGCTCGCCACCACCCGGCCCGTGGTCCCGTGGCGCACGCTGGCCGCGTCGGGCGGCGCCGCGCTGGCGGTGACGGCCCTGCTCACCGTCCTGCCGGCACCCGCCGACGCCCAGGTGGCGGGCACGGCGGTGCTCGTGCTCGCCTGCGGCCTCGGCGGGGTCGCCGACGACGGGACCGCGGGGCTGACCGCGGCCACCCCCGTGACGGTCCGCCGGCGCCTGCTGGCCCGGGTGGCGCTGGCGCTGCCGGTGTCGGCCGGATCGCTGGCCGGCGTCGTCCTCCTCGCCGCCGCGGCGGGGGCCGACCCGGGGTGGGATCTGGTCCGGCTGTGGGCGGTGCTGGGCCTGCTCGCGCTGGCCGCGGGGGCGGTCGGCCGCCGGGCGGGGGTCCCCGGGGCGGTCACGGCGACGGTGCTGCTCGGCGCCGGGCTGGTCGCGCAGACGGCACTGCCGGAGTCGGTGCTGCACGCCGCCCCGTGGGACTCCGCCGGCGAGCGGACCGCGCTCGTCCTGGCCGTCGCCGGGACGGCCGTGGCGTCGGCGACCCGGGACCCCGCCGCGCGGTGGCCGGGTCAGGCCTGGGAGCGGGCGAACACCTGACCGTCGGGGCCGTGCGAGCGGACGACGACGAGCACGTCCTCGCTCTGCAGCGTGCCGATCAGCGGGTCGTCGAAGCGCAGCGTGCGCCCGCCCCGGGTCACCGACAGCACGATGTCGCGCAGGTCGCGCGGGCCCAGGCCGACCTCGCCGGAGCGGACCGTCCGCTGGGAGAGGTCCAGCCCCTGCCCGCCGGTGAGCAGGTCCTCGACGACGGACACCACCCGCGGGCTGTCGGTGGACAGGCCCAGCAGCCGCCCCGACGTCGCCGACGTGGTGATGACGGTGTCGGCGCCGGACTGCCGCAGCAGCTGCGCGTTCTCCTCCTCGCGCACGGAGGTGGTGATCGGCACGCTCGGGTTGAGCTGGCGGACGGTGAGGGTGATCAGCACCGAGGCGTCGTCGCGGTTGGCCGCCACGATCACCGCGCGGGCCCGCTCGACGTGCGCCCGCCGCAGCACGTCGGTGCGCCCGGCGTCGCCGACGATGCCGGTCAGGCCGATCGAGTTGGCCTCGTCGATGGCCCGCTGGTCGCCGTCGACGATGACGATGTTCTCCAGCGGCGTGCCGGTGGCCCGCAGCGAGCGGACGGCGCTGCGGCCCTTCGTGCCGTAGCCGCACACGATGACGTGCTGACGCACGCGGGACCTCCAGCGTCGGATCCGGAACTCCTCGCGCGAGCGCGCGGTGAGCGCCTCGAGCGTGGTCCCGATGAGGACGATCAGGAACATGACGCGCAGCGGCGTGATGAACAGGATGTTCACCAGCCGCGCGCCCTCGGTGATCGGCGTGATGTCGCCGTAGCCGGTGGTCGAGAGGGTGACCGTGGAGTAGTAGACGGCGTCGAGCAGCGAGATGCCGACCTCGTCGCCGTCGCGGTAGGAGTCGCGGTCCAGCCAGACGATGAACACGGTGAGCGCCAGGAAGAACGCCGCCAGCACCACCCGCTGCCACACCTGGCGGACCGGGGACTGCTCGACGTGCGCGATCTGCACCCCGGTGTGCGGGTCGTCGCCCGGCCCGTGTCCGCCCATCACGTCCGGCGACGATAGCGACCGGGTGGTGGCCGCACCGGGATCCCGGCACGGCCACCACCCGGACGCGTCACGATCCGGACACGGCCTCCCGCTCGCGGGCGGCCAGCTCGCGCTTGAGCACCTTGCCCGCCGCCGACACGGGGATGGCGTCGATGAAGACGACGTCGCGCAGCCGCTTGTAGTGGGTGACCCGCTCGTTGACCGCGGCCATCAGCGACTCGGCGGTCAGCGCCGCCCCGGCGTCGTCGGCCTTCCGGACGACGTAGGCCACCGGCAGCTCCCCGGCCGCCTCGTCGGGCCGGCCGACGACCGCGGCGCCGGCCACGCCGGGCACGCCGAAGAGGATCTCCTCCAGCTCGCGCGGGAACACGTTGTAGCCCTTGTAGAGCAGCATGTCCTTGGTGCGGTCGACGATCGACAGGTAGCCATCCTCGTCGAGGATCCCGACGTCGCCGCTGTGGAACCAGCCGTCACCGTCGATCGCCTCGGCGGTGGCCTCGGGCCGGTGCGCGTAGCCGCGCATGACCTGCGGCCCGCGGATGCACACCTCGCCGCGCTCGCCGGCGGGCAGCGGGTCGCCGCCGCCGAGCGGCCGGATGCTGATCTCGGTGTCGAAGATCGGCAGCCCGACCGTGCCGGCCTTGCGGGTGCCGGAGCGGAACGTCGGGTTGCCGGTGGCCATCATCGTGACCTCGGTCAGCCCGTAGCCCTCGCCGATGACGGCGTTGGGCAGCAGCGCCTGCAGCCGCTCGATGAGCGACACCGGCAGCGGTGCGGCGCCGCTGGAGACGCCGCGGACGTGCGACCAGTCCTGCTCGGCGAACCCGGGCACCTGCAGCAGCGCCACGAACACCGGCGGTGCGCCGCCGATGCTGGTCACCCGGTAGCGCTGGGCGTCCTCGACGTACCTGACCGGGTCGAAGCGCATGTGGATCACGGTGGTGGTGCCACCCATGACCATGCCGTTGAGGTAGCCGATCGCGCCCATGGCGTGGAACCACGGCGTCAGGTTGATCAGGACGGCCTCGCCCAGCCGGGTCGGGCACTCGTCCTCGCCGAGCACCTGGCGGATCGTGACGTCGCCGGCCTCGTCGAGCTCGGGCAGCGAGCCCGAGGTCCAGCACGACGACTGCAGCACGTTGGTGACCACGTTGCGGTGCGGCAGCTCCACGCCCTTGCTCACCCCGGTCGTGCCGCCGGTGTAGGCCAGGTGCGCGAGGTCGGCGGCGGGGTCGAGCCCGGCGTCGAGGTGCCGGTCGGTGGGGTCGGCGGCCAGCAGGTCGGCCAGGTCGACGTCGGGGTCCTGCAGGCCCTCGAGCCGGGCGGCGAAGTCGAGGGTGTGCGCCTCGCCGGTGACGACCACCGTCTGCACCGGCGTGGCCTCGAGCGCGCCGCGGACGAAGGGCAGCACCTGGTCCCAGGTGACCAGGACCTTCGCGCCGGCGTCGGTGAGCTGCGCGGCGAGGTCGGCCGCGGGCAGCAGCGGGTTGGTGGGGGAGAAGACGGCGCCGGCCATCACCACGCCGTAGTAGACGGCCGGGTACTGGCGGCAGTTCGGGATGTGCACCGCCACGACGTCGCCGCGGCCGACGCCGTGGTCGGCCAGCCAGTTGGCGACCGCGGCGGCCCGCTGCCCCAGCTCCTCGAAGGTGAGTTCGACGTCGTGGTCGACGAACGCCGTCCGCGTGCCCCAGCGACGCACCGCGGCACGCAGGATCGACCCGACCGGCACCAGCGGGTACTCCAGCGAGCGCGGCAGTCCCGGCGGCCAGCCGGCGGCGGCCTGGCGCGTCGGGTCGGGCGCCTGCGCGGCGTCGGTGGGCGCAGGGTGCGTGGCGGTCATGCGTGTCCTTCCGTCCGGATCGGTGCCGTCAGGGTGGTACAGCTCACATCCGCTGTCGAGCAGCGCTGTGCACACCCGCGGATGTGCACAGCGCACAGGCGGGCGCTCAGACGGCGGGGTCGGAGACCAGCGAGCCGGCGCGGTGCTCCTCGCGCAGCGCGGTCTTGAGCACCTTGCCGCTCGGGTTGCGCGGCAGCGCGGACACGACCGAGTACTCCCGCGGGTGCTTGTAGCGGGCCAGCCGCTCGCCGCACCAGGCCGACAGCTCGGCGGGGCTGGGCGGGTTCTCCGGGTCCCGCGGCGCGATCACCGCCAGCGGCGCCTCGCCCCAGCGCGGGTCGGGCACCCCGATCAGCGCGACCTCGGCGACGCCGGGGTGCGCCGCGAGGGCGTCCTCCACCTCGGCGCAGTACACGTTCTCGCCGCCGGTGATGATCATGTCCTTCTTGCGGTCGACGACGTAGAAGTAGCCGTCCTCGTCCTCGCGCACGAGGTCCCCGGAGTGGAACCAGCCGCCGGCGAACGCCTCCGCCGTCGCCTCGGGCTTGCCCCAGTACTCCTTCATGACCATCGGGCTGCGGTAGACGATCTCGCCCACCTCGCCGCGCGGCACGTCCTGCATGGCGTCGTCGACGACGCGGACCTCGACGTTGAGCATCGGCGTCCCGACCGAGCCGATCTTGCGGATCGAGTCCTCGCCGCGGAGCAGGCAGGTGACCGGGCTGCACTCGGTCTGGCCGAACGCGGTGACCACCTCGGCCTGCGGGAAGGTGTCGATCATCGTGCGCAGCAGGGTGGTCGACGCCGGCGCGGCGCCCCAGGAGATCCGCTTGAGGCAGGACAGGTCGCGCTCGGCGATCCCCGGCACCGCCACCACCGCCGCCCACATCGCCGGCACGAGGAAGAGGTTGGAGATCCGCTCCCGCTCGATGAGGTCGAGCGTGGCCACCGGGTCGAAGCCGCCCGAGGTGAGGATGACGTGCGTGCCGCCGAGCAGCAGCGACGGCAGCCCGCCGGCCAGCCCGGCGATGTGGAACAGCGGCGCCCCCGGCGCGCCGACCCGGTCGTCCGGGCCCACCCCGAGGGTGGCCACTTGGCTGAACACGTGCATCAGCAGGTTGTGGTGGGTGAGGACGGCGCCCTTGGGCCGCCCGGTGGTGCCGGAGGTGTACATGACGAACGCCGGCGCCGCCTCGTCGACCTCGACGTCGAGCGGCTCGGCCGACGCCGCCGCCAGCGCGTCCTCGTAGTCCTGGCCGATCGTCAGGACGGTGTGCACGCCGGGCGCCTGCTCGCGCGCCTTGGCCGCGACGCCGGCCAGCGCGGGGTCGACCACCAGCGCGGCGGCCCCGCTGTCGGTGAGCACGTAGGCCACCTCGTCGGCGACCAGGCGGAAGTTGACCGGGACGACGATCGCGCCCAGCCGCACGCCGGCGAGGTAGGACTCCCACACCTCGATCGAGTTGAGCCCCAGCACGGCCACGCGGTCGCCCGCGGCCACGCCCCGGCCCGCCAGCGCCCGCGCCAGCCGGGTGACCCGCTCGTCGAGCTCGGCGTAGGTGCGGCCGGTGCCCGAGAAGCGCACGGCCACCGCGTCGGGGGTGCGGCGGGCCCAGCGGGCGAGCTGGTCGGCCGTCGTCATGCCGCGCCCCTGCAGCCGGGGGGTCGGGTCGTCCACGTGTTCCTCCTGCGCCGCCGCCGGGTGTGACCTGCGTCATGCTGGCGGGGTGGCGGGGGGCGGTCAACCCTGACCGTCAGGGCACCCGGGCGGCCGCGCCGACGAGCATCGGGTTGACCAGGACGGCGTCCGCGGCGGCGGCCTCGGCACGCAGCCGCCGCTCGAAGTCCTCCGGTCCCACCTCCGCGGCGGTGGCCGTGCCGGTGCGCTCGAGGACCGGCAGCAGGCTGGTGAGGTCGCCGGCGACGACTGCCCACCCGGCCGCGTCGCCGCCCCGCTCCAGCGGCTGGGCGGAGGTGAGCACGGGGTCGGGCAGCCCGGCGGCGCGGAAGACGCCGGTCAGCCGCAGGCCGGCGTCGAGGGGGACGCCGGACCGGCCGAGCGCGGTGCGCAGCCACCGGTCGTAGGCGGTCAGCAGCGGCAGCGGCGGGTGCGCGGCCCGGCTGGTGAGGACGACGTCCTGGAAGGCGACCACCCCGCCCGGGCGCACCAGCCCGGCCGTGCGGGCGACGAGCGCGACCGGGTCGGGCAGGTGCAGCAGCACGAGCCGCCCGAGGACGGCGTCCACCGGCCCGGCCGGGGACCAGGTCGTGACGTCGGCCCGCACGAACTCGGCGTGGGCGTACCCGGCGGCCTCCGCCCGTCGCCGGGCCACCGCCAGGTGGCGGTCCGAGGCGTCGACGCCGACCACCCGGCCCGTGGGCCCCACCCGCTCCGCGGCGGCCAGCGCGGCCACGCCGGGACCGCAGCCGAGGTCGACGACCGACGCGCCGGGGGCCAGGCCCGCGCTGTCCAGCCAGGCGCCGGTGGCCGGGGCGTAGAGGCGGGCGAGCACGTCCAGCCGGGCCAGCTCGGGGTCGGTGTCGCCGAGGACGTAGCCGGTGCCGGGTCCGTCGCGGGTGTCGCCGGTCATGCACCCGCATCGTGGCCCGGGGCGACCGCGCCGTCAGCCCTCCGCGGGCGGCGTCAGCATCCGCGCGGCGAGCCCCTTCCAGAGCGTGAGGTGCGGGTCGGTGGCGGCGGGCCGCTCCTCGAAGGCGTACACGCAGGCCACCCCGCGCATGCTGGTGAACAGCAGCTCGCAGACCTCGGCGTAGCGCGGGGCCGAGGCGATCCGCGGGCCCCAGATCCCGTCGGCCACCCGGCGGATCGCCGCGCGCAGCCGGCGCTCCTCGACCCGCAGCGCCGCCCGCAGCTGCGGGTCGGTGCGGGCGGCCAGCCACAGTTCCATCGCCGCCCAGAACGGCGGCTCCTGGAACGTCGCCCACATCAGGTCGATGGCCCGGTCGATCCGCTCGGGCCCGGCCGGCTCGTCGGCCATGACCGCCGCCGCGCGCTCCTCCACCTCGGTGAGCAGCGTGCTCGACAGGTGCCCGGCGGCGGCGACCAGCAGCTCCGCCCGCGACGGGAAGTGGTGCAGCAGCCGGCCGCGGGACACCCCGGCCCGGGCCTGGACGGCGAGGGTGGAGGCCCCGGCGTAGCCGGACTCGACCAGGCAGGCGACGGCGGCGTCGAGGATCAGCGCGCGGCTGTCGGCCGTGCGGGTCGACCGGCGGCGGGGGCCGTCGTCCGGGAGGGGGTCGGCGCTCACGCGCCGCAGGCTAGGGCCCCGGCGCCCCGCTGAACAGTCACCGTTGACCGTCGAGGGTGACCGCTGTCACGCTGCGGCGCGTACCGCTCGACGACGAGGAGGGACCGGGTGGACTTCGACGACACCCCCGAGGAGGCGTCCTACCGGGCGCACGTCCGCACCGTGCTCGACGAGCACGCGTCCGAGCTGCTGCACGTCTCCCCGGGGGAGCCGGTCGACGCGCGCTCCCGCGAGGCGGAGCTGCGGGCCACCCAGCGGGTGCTGGCCGAGGCGGGGCTGGTCGGCGTCACGTGGTCGCGGGAGTACGGCGGGCAGGGCGGCACGCTGGTGCAGCAGGCGATCGTGGCCCAGGAGCTCGCCCGCGCCCGGGTCCCCACGCTGGTCAACCACATCGGCATCGGCATGTGCGGGCCCACGGTCATCGCGCACGGCAGTGACGACCAGCGGTCCCGCTACCTGGCCCGGCTGCTGCGCGCCGACGACGTCTGGTGCCAGCTGTTCAGCGAGCCGGGCTCCGGCTCGGACCTCGCGGCGCTGCGCACCTCGGCCGTCCGCGACGGCGAGGACTGGGTGGTCAACGGCCAGAAGGTGTGGACGACGCTCGCGCACGTCGCCGACCTCGGCATCCTCCTCACCCGCACCGACCCGGCCCGGCCCAAGCACGCCGGGCTGACGATGTTCGTCGTCGACATGCGCGCCCCGGGCGTGACCGTCCGGCCGCTGCGCCAGATGAGCGGTGGCGCGGACTTCAACGAGGTGTTCTTCGACGACGTCCGCATCCCCGACTCCGAGCGGCTCGGCGAGCCCGGCGAGGGCTGGCGGGTCGCGCTCACCACGCTGATGAACGAGCGGGTCGCGATCGGCGGCGCCGGCAGCGACATCGGCCCGGCGCCGGAGTCGCTGGCCGCGCACGCCCGCGACCGGCTGCCCGCGCTCGACCCGGAGCGGCAGGCGCTGGCCCGGCAGGCGGTCGGGCGGGCGCTGGTCGCCTCGCTGGCCGCCCGCTACACCGGCTACCGCCGGTTCACCACGCTGTCCCAGGGCGGCGTGCCCGGCCCGGAGGCCAGCGCCGGCAAGCTCGGCGGCACGGCCGCGGCCCGGCTGGTCGCCGACGCCGGCGTCCGGCTGCTCGGCGACGACGCCGTGTACGGCGCCACCGCCGACGGCGACGACACCTGGCAGCGGGCGCAGGCCTACGTGCCGGGCATCGCGATCGCCGGCGGCACCGACCAGGTGCTGCGCAACATCCTCGGCGAGCGGGTGCTCGGCCTGCCGCCGGAACCCCGCACCGACAAGACCGCGCCGTTCTCCGGAGGTGCCCGGTGAACTTCGACCTGTCCGACGACCAGCGGGCGGCCGCCGCCGGTGCGCGCGAGTTCTTCACCGGCTCGGTCACCCCGGCCGCCGCCCGCGCGGCGCTCGAGGGCGCCGGCGTCCCCGGCCCGGGGCGCAAGGCGCTGGCCGACATCGGCTTCCTCGGCATCACGGTGCCGGAGTCCGCGGGCGGCGCCGGCGGGAGCGTGCTCGACCTCGCCGTCGTCGCCGAGCAGGCGGGCGCCGTGCTGGCCGGGCCCTCGCTGGTCACCGCCGCGCGCGCCGCGGTGCTGCTGGAGTCCGCACCCGACCTCGCCGCGCAGCTGGCCGACGGGTCGGCCGCGCTCGCCGTCCTCGACGGGCCGGTCACCGGCTCGACGCCGTCGCTGGACGCCGCCGACGCCACGCTGTTCCTCGGCCTGGACGGCGGCGCGCTCGTCGTCGGCGAGGGCGAGGTGACCCCCGGCCGGCCGATGGACGCCACCCGCGGGCTGGCCTCGGTGCGGATGACCTCCCGCCGGGTGCTCGCCGAGGACGCCGGGCAGCTGTGGGCGCGGGCCCGCCAGGTGGGCGCGGTGGTCCTCGCGGCCGAGGACCTCGGCGCGGCCGACCGCGCGGTGCTGATGGGCGTGGAGTACGCCCGCCAGCGGGAGGCCTTCGGCCGGGTCATCGGCTCCTACCAGGCGGTCAAGCACATGCTGGTCGACGCGTGGGTGGGTGTGGACCAGCTGCGCTCGCTGGTGTGGTGGGCGGCGTGGGCGGCCGACTCCTCGCCGGCCGAGCTGCCGCTGGCCGCGGCCGCCGCCAAGGCCTACGCCGCCGAGGTCGCCGAGCGGGCCACCGAGACGGCGATCCAGGTCCACGGCGGCACCGGGTTCACCTGGGAGCACGACGCGCACCTGTACTGGCGCCGCGCCAAGGTGGACCGGCTGCTGCTCGGGGACGCCGCCGAGCACCTGGACACCGTGGCCCGGCTCGCCGAGGCCGGCGCCCTGGGATGACGTTCGAGCAGCTCCGGTACGAGGTCGCCGACCGCGTCGCCACCATCACGCTGTCCCGGCCCGACCGGCTCAACGCCTTCACGCCGGGGATGGCCGCCGAGCTCGGCCGCGCCGCGGCGGCCGCCGACGCCGACGAGGCGGTGCGGGTCGTCGTCGTCACGGGGGAGGGGCGGGCGTTCTGCGCCGGCGCCGACCTGGGCGCGGGCTCGGGGACCTTCGCCGACCGCGACCGCGGCGGGGGCCCGCCGGTGCAGGGGACCGTCGACGGCGTCGCGCGGGACTGGGGCGGCGTCGCGTCGCTGCCGTTCGCCGCGCTGCGCAAGCCGGTGATCGCCGCGGTCAACGGCCCGGCGGTCGGCATCGGCGCGACGATGGTGCTGCCGATGGACGTGCGGATCGCCGCGGCGTCCGCCCGGTTCGGCTTCGTCTTCGCCCGCCGCGGCATCACGCCGGAGGCGGCGTCGACGTGGTTCCTGCCGCGGGTGGTCGGGATCAGCCAGGCGGTGGAGTGGGTGGCCACCGGCCGGGTCTTCGGTGCCGACGAGGCGCTGCGCGGCCGGCTGGTCAGCCGGGTGGTCCCCGACGCCGACCTGCTGCCCACCGCGCTCGACCTGGCCCGCGAGATCGCCGACAACACCTCCGGGGTGGCGGTCGCCGCGGCCCGGCAGATGCTGTGGTCGATGCTCGGGGCGCCCTCGCCCTGGGACGCGCACCGGCTCGAGTCGCGGGCGCTGGCCGAGCTCGGCCCCGGTCCCGACGCCGCCGAGGGCGTGGCCGCCTTCCTCGCCAAGCGCCCGCCGGCGTTCGCCACGCCGCTGGGGGAGGGGCTGCCGGCCGGCGTCCCGCCCTGGCCCGCACCACCGGACGACGTCCGCCCCTAGCGCCAGGTCCCCGCGATCACGGCGCCATGACCACCTCCGCACCTCCACGGATGGTCACGGCGCCGTGATCGCGGACTAGACCGCCGCGATGGCGGCGACGGGGGCGGTGCGGGCCGCGCGGCGGGCGGGCAGCACCGAGGACAGCAGCCCGGCGAGGGCCGCGACGACGATGATCCCGCCGACCTGCAGCCACGGGACGTCGAGCAGCACCTCGTCCTGCCCGCCGAGCACCGATGCCGTCCCGATCAGCCCGTAGCCACCGCCGAGCAGCACGCCGAGCACCGCGGCGACGCCGGCGACCAGCACCGCCTCCCAGGCCAGCAGCGCGCGCAGCTGGCCGCGGGTCAGCCCGAGCGCCCGCAGCAGGCCGTTCTCCTGCCGCCGCTCGACCACCGACAGCGCCAGCGTGTTGCCGACGCCGATCAGCGCGATGAGCACCGCGACCCCGAGCAGACCGGTGACCACCAGCAGCAGCACGTCGAGCACCGAGTCGATCGCGGCGCGCTCGCTCGCCAGGCCGGTGACGTAGGCGTCCGGGGCCGCCGCGCCGGTCAGCTCGGTGACCTCGTCGATCGCGGCCCGCTGGCCGGCGCCGTCGTCGAGCCGCAGCCACAGCGTCGCGGGCGCCGCGCCGGGCACCAGGGCGTGCAGGTCCGCGGCCGTGACCAGCGGCGTTCCGGCGTCGCCCGCGCCGAGGACGACCGTGAGCGCCCGGGTGCGGTCGCCGGCGCGCAGCGTCAGCGTGTCCCCGGCGCGCAGGCCGTGGGTGTCGGCGGCCCACTGCGGCAGCACCGCCTCGCCGAACGCGGGCAGCGTCAGGCCCGCGGTGCTGCGCAGCACCGGCGCGGCCGTGGCGGGGTCGACGCCCTGCACCCACAGCGGCTGCCCGTCCGGCGCGGTCACGTCCGCGCCGAGCAGGGCCGTCCCGCCCGCCACGCCGTCGACCTCCTGCAGCCGCGGCAGCAGCGACCCCGGCAGCTCGGCGTACGCGCCGATCTCGACGTCGGCGGGGTACGCGGCGTCCAGTCCCGCCTGGGCGGTGGCCCGGGTGGACGCCGCGCCGACGACCATCGCGGTGGTCAGCGTGACCCCGATGAGCAGCGCGGTCGCGGTCGCCGCCGTCCGCCGCGGGTTGCGCGAGGCGTTGCCCGCGGCCATCCGGCCGGGCACCCCGCCGAGGCGGCCCAGGGCCCGGCCGGCCGCGGCCACCACCGGCGGCACCGCCCGCTGGGCGAGCAGCACGACGCCGAGGAAGCTCGCCACGCCGCCGGCCAGCGTGGCGTACACGGTCACCTGCAGGACGCCCAGCGCCATGAGCGCGGCGCCGCCGAGCACGAGCAGCAGCCCGGCGGTGAACCGGAGCAGGCCGCCCCGGCTGCGCAGCGGCGCGGGGTCCTGCGGCCGCAGCGCGGCCAGCGGCGCCACGCGGGTCGCCGCGCGGGCCGGGCCCAGCGCCGCGAGCAGGGTGGTCAGCGTGCCGACCGCCAGCCCGGCACCGACCGCGTACAGCGGCACCGTGACGCCCTCCAGCGGCAGCGGCGAGTCGGTGCCGACCAGCGCCGAGACGAGCGCGGCGAGCCCCACGCCGGCGCCGACCCCGAGCGCCGAGGCGGCCAGGCCGGTGGCGGCGGCCTCGGCCAGGACGCCGCGCCGCACCTGCCGGGAGGTGGCGCCCACGCAGCGCAGCAGCGCCAGGTCGCGGGTGCGCTGGGCGACCAGGACGGCCAGCGTGTTGGCGATGACCAGGCCGGCCACCAGGACCGCGACGGTGGCGAACACGAGCAGCACGGCGGCGAGGGCCAGCCGGTTGCCGGTGACGTCGGCGACGGCGTCCTCGGCGGCCTGCTCGCCGGTGCGGACCTCCACCGCCGCGAAGCCCAGCGCGGGCGCCAGGGACGCGGCCAGCGCCTCCGGGTCGGTGCCCGGCCCGCCGGCGACCCGCAGCTCGGTCGGCTCGGCGGCGCCCCAGGCCGCCACCTGGTCCGGGACGGCGAAGGCGCGCGCGAACAGCCCGGCGCTCGGGTCGCCGCCGAGGTCGACCCGGCCGGTGACGGTGGCCGCGGCGGTCGTGACCACCTCGCCGGTGACGGGGTCGTACACGGTGACGGCCACGACGTCGCCCACGGCCGCCCCGGTCGTCGTCGCGACCGCGATCTCGCCCGGCCGGTCGGGGAGCGCGCCGTCGGTGACCCGCTGCCAGCGCAGCGCGGGGTCCGCGGCGACCGACTGCACCTGCAGGTACGCCTCGGACCGGCCGGGGAAGCGGGCCTGCACGTCCGCGGACGTGGTCGGGTCGACGGCGCGGACGCCGGGCACGGCCGCGACGGCACCGGCCGCCCCGGCCAGCGAGGAGCCGTCGGTGGTGGTGACGACGACGTCGGTGCCGACGTACTCGGCGCCCGCGGCGCGCAGCAGCGTGGCGCGGGAGGTCTCGTTGAGGACCAGGGTCGCGACGACGAAGGCGACCGCGATGACGACAGCGAGGGTGGCGGCGACCAGCCGCGGCAGGTGCGCGCGCAGGCTCGCCAGCGTGGTGGACAGCACCGGTCAGCCCCCGAGCCCGCGCAGCGCCTCGAGCACGGACGCGGCGGTGGGCCGCTCGACCTCGCCGGCCGGGCGGCCGTCGGCCAGGAGGACGACGCGGTCGGCGTAGGAGGCCGCGGTCGGGTCGTGGGTGACCATGACGACGGTCTGGCCGGTCTCGCGGACGCTGCTGCGCAGCAGGGCGAGCACCTCCGCGCCGGCGCGGGAGTCGAGGTTGCCGGTGGGCTCGTCGGCGAAGACGACGTCGGGGCGGGGGAGCAGCGCCCGGGCGATGGCCACGCGCTGCTGCTGGCCGCCGGAGAGCTCCGGCGGGCGGTGCCGCAGCCGCTCGCGCAGGCCGAGCCGGGCGATCACGGCGTCGAACCAGGCCGGGTCGGGGCGGCGGCCGGCCAGCTGCATCGGCAGCACGACGTTCTCCCGCGCGTCGAGCACCGGCAACAGGTTGAACGCCTGGAAGACGAAGCCGAGGCGGTCGCGGCGCAGCCGGGTCAGCTCGTCGTCGCGCAGGCGGGTCAGCTCGGTGTCGCCGAGGAAGACCCGGCCGGAGGTGGCGGTGTCCAGGCCGGCGAGGCAGTGCATGAGCGTCGACTTGCCCGAACCGGACGGGCCCATGATCGCCGTGAACTCACCGCGCGCGAAGGCGACGTCGACGCCGTCCAGCGCGCGCACGGCGGTCTCGCCGGACCCGTACACCTTGGTCAGGCCGGTGGCGCGGACGGCGGCGGACGACACCGGCGTCGGCGGCTCGCCGGGGACGGTCAGGACGGGGACGGACACGGGGGACCTCCGCGGATCGCTTCTGGGGACGCCGCAGACCCTCGCCGTCGTGGCCGTCCCCCCGCGTCGGAGCGGGGGCCGGTTCCCGCGGCCGCGCCGGTGCGCCCGCGGGCGGAGGGCGTGTCATCCTCCGGTCGGACACGGGGTGGGCGGATGACCGGCACGGCGGAGCCGCCCGCCACCTGGCGTGCCCCCGCGGTGGTCGGCGCCGCTGCTGCTGGTCGTCGTGCTGGTCCGGGCGGTCGCCGGCTGGCACACCGGGTGGGCGGCGGCCGGTCACCTGACCGACCGGCTCTCGGACACCTCCTTCCTCTGGCCGTTCACCACCCCCGCGTACTCACCCGCGGAGGCGCAGGACGACGCCCTCGTCCTGGCCGCGACCGCCACGGGGATCCCGCTGGCGGGCGCCGCGCTGGCGGCGTGGTGGCGTCGCAGGGCGGCGGCGGTCTTCGGCGGCGGTGCGGTCGTCGGGCTCGTCCTCGGCCTGGCCCTGTGGGCCCTCGGGCGGCAGGAATGCCATCCCTGCCGCTCAGGCGTCGCGGAGCAGGTCGGCGGGGGAGACCAGCCCCGTCCGGTAGGCGAGGACGACGGCCTGCACGCGGTCGCGCGAGCCGGTCTTCGCCAGCACCCGCCCGACGTGCGTCTTCACCGTCGCCTCGCTGACGAACAGCCGCTGCGCGATCTCGGTGTTGGTGGCGCCGAGCGCCATCTGCACGAGGACCTCGCGCTCGCGCGGCGTGAGCTCGGCCAGCTCCCCCGCCGGCGCGGGGGTCGAGCCGGCCCCGCGCAGCATCGGCGCCACGTGCTGCAGCAGCCGCCGGGTGGAGCTGGCCGCGATCACCGAGTCGCCGGCGTGCACCGTGCGGACGGCGTCGAGCATCTCCTCCGGCGGCGCGTCCTTGAGCAGGAAGCCGCTGGCCCCGGCGCCGATCGCGGCGACGACGTACTCGTCCAGGTCGAAGGTGGTCAGCACGACCACCCGCGGCGGGTCGGGCAGCGCGGTCACCTGCCGGGTCGCCTCGATGCCGTCGGTGCCGGGCATGCGGACGTCCATGAGCACGACGTCGGCCGCCGTGGCCCGCAGCAGCCCGACCGCGGCGGCGCCGTCGCCGGCCTCGCCGACGACGGTCAGGTCGGGCTGGGAGTCGATGACCATGCGGAACCCGGCGCGGACCATCTGCTGGTCGTCGACCAGCACCACCCGGATCACCGCGCGCCCCCGAGCGGCAGGACCGCGTGCACCCGCCAGCCGCCGCCGGCGCGCGGGCCGGCCTCCAGCCGCCCGCGGTGCAGCTGCGCCCGCTCGTGCATGCCGCGCAGCCCCTGCCCGTGCCCGTCGCCCTCGGCCACCGCCGCTGCGGCGCCGCGGCCGTCGTCGAGCACCGACAGCTCGAGGGAGTCCGGGCGCCAGTGCAGCCGCACCCACGCCCGCCCGCTGGGCCCGGCGTGCTTGAGCACGTTGGTCAGCGACTCCTGCACGATCCGGTAGGCGGCCAGCTGCGGACCGGCCGCCATCGGCCGCGGCTCGCCCTCCACCAGCAGGTCGACGTCGAGCCCGCTGGCCCGGACGTCGTCGACGAGGGCCGGGACGGCGGCGACGTCGGGCTGCGGCGCGTACTCCTCGCGCCGGTCCTCCCGCAGGACCCCGAGCAGGGCGCGCATGTCGGTGAGCGCCTGGCGGCCGGTGGCGGCGATCGCCTCGAGCGCGCCGGTGGCCGCCTCGGGGTCGGTGCGCCCGGCGTAGCGGCCGCCGTCGGCCTGGGCGATGACCACCGACAGGGAGTGCGCCACGACGTCGTGCATCTCGCGGGCGATCCGGGCCCGCTCGGCGCCGGCGGCCAGCCGCATCTCCTGGTCGCGCTCGACCTCCAGCAGGCGGGCGCGCTCCGCGAGCCCGGCCACCTCGCCGAGCCGGGAGCGGCGCAGCCGGCCCAGGGCCCATGCCGCGACCACCGACACCGCGATCGCGCCCGCGGCGGACACGAGCGCCTCGGCGGAGTCCCACGAGCAGTAGCGCAGCGCCGCGAGGACGGCACCGACGAGGCCGAGGACCAGCCCGGCGCGGCCGGCCCAGGACGGGCCGTAGGCGGAGAGGGCGTGCACCAGGACCAGCGCGGCGACGTTGGCCGGCAGGAACACGTCGACGGTGGCCAGCTCGACCAGCCCGGCGGCGGTCACCGCGGCGGCGGCCGGGACCGGGGCCCGGCGGCGCCAGGCCAGCGGGGCCAGCAGCAGGAGGCTGACGACGAACGCCGGGCCCTCGCCGGGGGAGCCGCTGAACGTCACGAGGGGCACGAGCGCCAGGGCGATCGTGAGGGTGACGTCGACGGCGAACGGCCGGGCGCGCAGCTCCGTCGTCACGCGCTCGAGCAGGGGGCCGTCCATGTCGGCCCCGAATCTAGGCAGCACGGCACGCCGCGTCGTCCACCCGGGGGAGGACCCGCCGGTCCTGCCATGGCATGAGGCCCGTACTCACGGCCCCCTGCAGCGGCCCGCCGCGAGCGTGCGAGCGGTGGGGGCAGGGGGTCCTCCGGCTACTCGGGGTCGAGGTGCCGCAGCAGGGTCTCGCCGATGTCGCGCATCGCCGCGACCTGCTCGGGGGTCAGCTGGTCGAACAGGTGGGTGCGCACGCCCTCGACGTGGATCGGCGCGGCGCCCTCCAGGGCCGCGAACCCCTCGTCGGTGAGGACGGCGAGCAGCCCGCGCCCGTCCTCGGCGCAGACCTGGCGGCGCACCCAGCCGCGTTCCTCGAGCCGGGACACCGCGTGCGACAGCCGGCTGCGGGAGGACAGGCAGCGGTCGGCCAGCTCGCTCATCCGCATCTGCCGGCCGGGCGTCTCCGACAGCTGGACGAGGATCTCGTAGTAGGCGTGCGGGATGCCGGTCGCCCGCATGAGCTCGCGGTCGAGCCGGTCGTTGAGCAGCTGGGTGCTGTAGAGCCAGGCCCGCCAGGCCTTCTGCTCCTCGGCGTCGAGCCAGCGCGGCTCCCCGGTGGGCGGCCCGGCGGCAGCCCCCGCTCCGGGTGACACCTGTGTCGTCATGTCCGTCAGGGTACTGGCGGAATAGTCAAGCGCTCAACTACGCTACGAGGCGCGGAAGCTCAAACGCTCAACCACCGAGAGGTCCCTCCCATGACCAGCACCACCGCCGTCCAGATCCCCGGCTACGTCGCCGGCACCTGGGACATCGACGCCACCCACTCCACCGTCGGCTTCTCCGTCCGCCACATGATGGTGAGCAAGGTCCGCGGCTACTTCACGGAGTTCTCGGGCGAGATCGTCACCGCCGAGGACCCGGCCGCCTCCTCGGTGAACGCCACCGTCGACATGGACTCGATCGACACCCGCCAGGAGCAGCGCGACGCGCACATCCGCTCCGCCGACTTCTTCGACGTCGGCAACCACACGGTCATGACCTTCCGCTCGACCGGCGTCGTCGCCGACGGCGAGGACTGGACCGTCCAGGGCGACCTGACCATCAAGGGCATCACCAAGCCGGTCACGCTGGCCCTCGAGCTCAACGGCTTCGGCCCCGACGCCTACGGCGGCTACCGCGCCGGCTTCAGCGCCAAGACCTCCATCTCCCGCAAGGCCTTCGGCGTCGACATCGACCTGCCGATGGACGGCGGCGGCGTCGTCGTCGGCGACAAGATCGACGTCGAGCTCGAGATCGAGGCCGTGCTCCGCACCGCCTGATCCACTCGCGAGGGCCCCGGACGTGCGCTGCGTCCGGGGCCCTCGCGCGTCCGGGGACACTGGGGTCATGACGACGTCCGTGCTCACCCGCGCCCGCACCCGGCTGTCCTCCGCCGTCCTCGTCGCCGCCGGGCTGGCGGCCGGCTTCGGCGTCGCGCAGGGCACCGGCATCCGGGCCCTGGGCGGGGCGGTGTTCCTCGCCGGCGGGCTGGGCGCGGCCTGGCTGTGGGTGCAGCGCCGCGGCGTGGCGGTCGCCCTCGGCCTCGGCGCGCTCTACGTCGGCGCGTTCGTCCTGGCGCACGTGCTGGCCCTCGGTGCCGGCCTGCCGGCCTGGCTGGCGGTGAGTCTGGTCACGATCGCCGCCGCAGGAGTGACGTACGCGGTGGCGGACCGGCCGCAGGCGCAGGTCACCGCGCGCTGAGCCCCTAAGCTGGGTGGGAAGGTCGCGACCCCGGCGGCCGTTGTACGGAGCACCGCGAGCGCTGCCGCCGCGGGATCCCCCTGACTCTCCCCGAGGTGCCCTTCCGCATGCCCACCCGCGACGACCTGCGCAACGTGGCGATCATCGCCCACGTCGACCACGGCAAGACCACCCTGGTCGACGCCCTCCTCCGCCAGGCCGGTGCACTCGGCCGCGCCAAGGGCGAGGGCACCGACGCCGACACGACGCAGGACCGCGTCATGGACTCGATGGACCTCGAGCGCGAGCGCGGCATCACCATCCTGGCCAAGAACACCGCCATCCGGCTGGCCGACGAGAACGGCAACCCGGTGACGGTGAACATCGTCGACACCCCCGGCCACGCCGACTTCGGTGGCGAGGTCGAGCGCGGCCTGTCGATGGTCGACGGCGTCGTGCTGCTCGTGGACTCCTCCGAGGGTCCGCTGCCGCAGACCCGCTTCGTGCTCCGCAAGGCGCTCGGCAAGGGGATGCCGGTCATCCTCGTGGTCAACAAGACCGACCGGTCCGACGCGCGCATCGCCGAGGTCGTCGACGAGACCTACGAGCTGTTCATGGAGCTGCTCGAGGACAACGGCCTGGACACCGACGCCCTCGAGTTCCCGATCGTCTACTGCAACGGCAAGGAGGGGCGGGCGTCGCTCACCCGTCCTGCCGACGGCACCTCGCCGGACAGCCCCGACCTCGCGCCGCTGGTCACGACGCTGCTGGAGACCATCCCGGCGCCGACCTACGACGCCGAGGAGCCGCTGCGCGCGCAGGTCACCAACCTCGATGCCTCGCCCTACCTCGGCCGGCTGGCGCTGCTGCGCATCCACTCCGGCACGATGAAGAACGGCCAGACCGTCGCCTGGTGCCGCACCGACGGCAGCGTCAAGAACGTCAAGATCACCGAGCTGCTGGTCACCGAGGGCCTCACCCGCACCCCGGCCGACAGCGCCGGCCCCGGCGACCTGGTCGCCATCGCCGGCATCGAGGACGTCATGATCGGCGACACCCTCGCCGACCCGAACGACCCGCGCCCGCTGCCGCCGCTGACCGTCGACGAGCCGTCGATCTCGATCACCATCGGCATCAACACCTCGCCGATCTCGGGCAAGAGCGGCAAGAAGCTCACCGCCCGGCTGATCAAGAACCGCCTCGACCAGGAGCTGGTCGGCAACGTGTCGGTGCGCATGCTGCCCACCGAGCGCCCCGACACCTGGGAGATGCAGGGCCGCGGCGAGCTGGCGCTGGCCATCCTCGTCGAGCAGCTGCGCCGCGAGGAGTTCGAGCTCACCGTCGGCCGACCGCAGGTGGTCACCAAGGAGATCGACGGCAAGCTGCACGAGCCGGTCGAGCGGGTCACCATCGACACCCCGGGCGAGTACGTCGGCACGCTGACCCAGGCGCTGGCCTCCCGCCGCGGGCGCATGGAGAACCTGGTGCACCACGACACCGGCTGGGCGCGGATGGAGTACGTCGTCCCCTCGCGCGGCCTCATCGGGTTCCGCACCGAGTTCCTCACCGAGACCCGCGGCACCGGCGTCCTCAACCACAACCTCGAGGGCTACGAGCCCTGGATGGGCGACATGCGCGCCCGGCCGACCGGCTCGCTGGTCGCCGACCGGCAGGGCGTGGCGACGTCGTACGCGATGTTCTCGCTGCAGGAGCGCGGCCAGATGATGGTCGCCCCGGGCACCGAGGTGTACGAGGGCATGATCGTCGGGGAGAACTCCCGGCCCGACGACATGGACGTCAACATCACCAAGGAGAAGAAGCTCACCAACATGCGGTCCTCGACCGCGGAGGAGCTCGAGCGCCTGGTGCCGCCGAAGGTGCTCAACCTCGAGCAGGCGCTGGAGTTCTGTGCCGAGGACGAGTGCGTCGAGGTGACGCCGGCCGCCGTCCGGGTGCGCAAGGTCATCCTCGACCAGAACGAGCGCGGCAAGGCGAAGAACCGCAAGCCCAAGGCGTGAGCCACCCGTGCACTTCCGCGGAGGTGCACGCCTCGGGAGCCCCCGTCCGGTCCGCCGGGCGGGGGCTCCCGTGCTATCCGGCCGCCAGTTCCCGCACGAGGGCGGCGATCCGCTGCGCGCGGGTCGCCTCGCGGACGGCGTTCTCGACGGGCGTGAGCAGTCGCCTGCGCCGGCCGGGCGTCAGCCGCTCGAAGGCGGGCAGGCGCCCGCCGTCCTCCAGCGCCGTACGCACGTCATCCGGGACCAGGACGGCGTCGGGGCCGGCCGGGCGCAGCCGGCACGCCGCCGCGTCCCCGGGGTCGAGCCCCAGCCGGCGCCGCAGGCCCGGTCCCGCGTAGACGAAGGCGTCGGCCAGCACGGCCGGCTGGGCCCGGTTCAGACCCAGGTTGACCGCGACGTCGTCGATGCGGCCCTCGACCCGCCGGGTCGGCCACGCCCGGGCCGCCTCCTCCAGCCCGGCCGGGACCCGGATGACCACGTAGACGTTCCGTCCCCACGGCAGGGGCTCGAGGACGCCGTCGAACACGAACTCGCGGGTCATGGGGCCTCCTCCGGCACGTTCCTCACGGGAGCTTCGTGGGACGCTGCCCGGGCGGATGCCTCGTGACGGCATCGTGACCTCGCGTGACGGCGAGCCGTGTGGGCGCGACAGGCCCACCCGTGGCGCGCGGGGATCGCGCGGTGCGCCGACCTACCGTCGCCCGGTGGGCCCGGACGCGGGTCCGCAGCGCGCTGAGCGGGAGGCGGGACTGCTGATGACGACGACGGAGGCGACGGGGACCACGGGGGGCTTCCGCGGGGGCATCGACGTCCGCGTGAGCCTGCGGGCCGACGCCGGGTCGGGGGAGAACGCCTTCGACGGGGCCTGGTTCCCGCGGACCCGCGACCTCGCCGTCGAGGTGCCCGAGCTGATCGCCGCGCTCGACCGCCGCGGCGTGCGCGTCGAGCGCTTCACCTACGCGCTGGACTCGTGGCTGCCGGCGCCGCGCAAGGTCGTCGTCGACGGCCGGGTGGTGCGCACCGGCGGGTTCCGCAGCATGGACCCCGGTGTCGTGTGCCTGAGCTGGGCGGGCGGCAACCGGCGGGCGGACCTGCTGGTCGTCCCGCCGGAGACCGACGTCATCACCGGCGTGCGCGCGCTGCGGCTGTGCACCCGGCGGGGCCTGCCGCGCTCGCCGCAGATGGTGCTCGCCGCGGCCCGCTCCCAGCCGCTGCCGCAGGTCCCCGACCTCCCGGTGGTCACCCGCGCGGTGTAGCGCGCTTCCGCCGTCCGCGAACCGGGTGGACGGCGGGGGAGCGCCTCGGCTGGGGTGGGCCCGTGCGACTCCTCGTCCTCGGCGGCACCCACTTCCTCGGCCGGCACGTGGCGACGGCGGCCCTCGACCGCGGCCACGAGGTGGCCACGTTCAGCCGCGGCCTCACCGGGGCGCCGCCGGACGGCGTCCGCCCGCTGCACGGCGACCGCGACGACCCCGCCGCCCTCCCGCGCGCGCTGGACGGCTGGACGCCGGAGGCCGTCGTCGACACCTCCTGCCAGACCCGCGCCGCCGCCGGCCACGCCGCGGCCGCCCTGGCCGGCGTGCGGGCCTACGCGTTCGTCAGCAGCCTCAACGCCTACTCGACCTGGCCGCCGGGCCCGGTCCGCGGCGAGGACGACCCCACCTGGGACACCCCCGACGACGACTACGGCCCGAACAAGGCGTACGCCGAGCGGGTGCTCGGCGCGGCGCTGCCGGGGCGGTTCCTCACCGCCCGCGCCGGCCTCGTCCTCGGCCCGCACGACAACGTCCGCCGGCTGCCGTGGTGGCTGGCGCGGATCGCCCGCGGCGGCCGGGTCGTCGTCCCCGACGCGCTGGAGCAGCCGATCGCGCTGGTCGACGTCCGTGACCTGGTCGACTGGCTGGTCGGGATGGCCGAGCGCGGGCAGGACGGTCCGGTCAACGCCACCGGCCCGGCCGGGATGACGACCCTGGGCGGGCTGCTGGAGACGTGCCGGGAGGTCACCGGCAGCGACGCGGAGCTCGTCCCGGTGCCGGAGGAGGACCTGCTGGCCGCAGGCGTCGAGCCCTGGCTGCACCTGCCGTTCTGGCTGCCGCGGGAGACGGCGGCGACGGCGTGGGACGTCGACACGGCCCGCGCGCGGGCGCTGGGGCTGCCCAGCCGGCCGGTGCGCGAGACCGTCGCCGACACCTGGGCCTGGCTGCAGCAGGACCCCGAGCGGCTGCCCACCCCGCACGGCCTGCCCGAGCCCGGCCTCCCCGAGGAGCTCGAGGCGACGCTGCTGGGCCGCCGCTGAGACGACGGGAGGCCCCGCCCAGCAGGTGCCGGACGGGGCCTCCCGTGAGGTGCCCCTAGTCGCGCGGGTCGGCGGGGCGGCCGGCGCGGAGGCTGCGCTCGAGGTCCGCGGCGTCCGCGGCGTCCGCCGCGTCCGGCGTGTGCAGGTGCTCCTCCTCGGCCAGCAGGGCGGCCTCGGCGGCGAGGGCGTCGGCCGACTCCTGCACGCGGTCCTTGCGGTACTGGCGGAAGGAGTGGGCGACGGCGGCGGCCCAGACCAGGTAGATGACCGCGTAGACCGAGTAGCGGACCGGGTCGGAGGCGTCGATCCAGTCGCTCCGCAGCAGCGTGCGGGTGTTGGTCAGGATGATCATGCCGCCGACCAGGGAGCCGAGCAGCCGCGGCGGCACGTGCCGGACCAGCCAGGCGGCGATCGGCGCGGCGACCAGGCCGCCGGCGAGCAGGCCCAGCGCCCACACGAAGTCGATGCCCTGCGACCCGAGCGCGAGGAGGAAGCCCAGGCTGGCGGCCAGCGCGACGAGGAACTCGGAGGTGTCGATCGAGCCGATGACCTTGCGCGGCTCCATGCGGCCGCTGGCCAGCAGCGCCGGGGTGCCGACCGGGCCCCAGCCGCCACCGCCGGTGGCATCGACGAAGCCGGCCACCAGACCGAGCGGGGCGAGGAAGCGCTTGCGCACCGGCCGGCCGATGTTGCGGCGGTCGATGCCGCGCAGGGTGAAGCGGACGAGCAGGTAGACGCCCAGGGACAGCAGGATGAGCGACATCACCGGGGCGGCGACCTCGGTGGAGAGGCTGGAGAGGACGTTCGCGCCGACGAAGGCGCCGACGGCGCCGGGGACGCCGACCTTGGCGACCACCTTCCAGTCGACGTTGCCGAACTTCCAGTGGGCGACGCCCGACATCAGGCTGGTGCCGATCTCGGCGAAGTGCACGGTCGCCGACGCGGCGGCGGGGTTGGTGCCGAAGGCGAGCAGCAGCGTCGTCGAGGTGACGCCGTAGGCCATGCCCAGGCTGCCGTCGACGAGCTGGGCGCCCAGCCCGGCGAGGGCGAGCACGATCAAGGTCTTCACGGGGGTGGGGCTCCTGTCCGGCTGGGAGACGGGCCGCGGGCGCGCGTCAGGGCGCGACTCGACGCGGGTCGTGCGAGGAGAGGGGCGCCCAGGAGGGCGCGGGCGTCAGCGGCCCGGACAGGTGGCCGTGCAGACGCGCAGCAGGTCGACGTGGATCCGCCCCACCAGGAGCACCGCCGTCGCCGCCACGAGGACTATGTCTACCAGATCGATCGGGATATGCCAGCAGGGGGGTCGACGAGACGGAGGTCACCCCGCGAGCGCCTCGCGGGGTGACCTCCCCGGTCAGGGGAGCGGCGGCGTCAGCCGACGACGAGGCCGGTGAGGAAGTACGCCAGCGCGGCCACCGCACCGGCGGCCGGCAGGGTGACGATCCACGCGACGACGATGTTGCCGGCCACGCCCCAGCGGACCGCCGACAGCCGCCGCGTCGACCCGACGCCCATGATCGACGTCGTCGTGATGTGGGTGGTCGAGACCGGCACGGCGAACACGGTCGCCGTCGTCACCATGACGCCGGAGGCCACGGTCTGGGCGGCGAAGCCGCCGGCCGGGGTGAGCTGGATGATCCGCCGGCCCATCGTGCGCATGATGCGGAACCCGCCGGCGTAGGTGCCCGCGCTGATCGCGAGGGCCGCGGCGAGCACGACCCACAGCGGCACCTCGAAGCCGTCGATCTCCCCGGCGGTGAACAGCGCCAGCGTGATGATCCCCATCGTCTTCTGGGCGTCCTGCAGGCCGTGGCCGAGCGCCATGGTCGCGGAGCTGACGATCTGCGCGTAGCGGAACCCGCGGTTGGCGCGGGTGACGTTGGCGCTCCGGAAGGTCCACAGGAGGGCCAGCATGAACAGGTAGCCGAGGCCGAAGCCGACCAGCGGCGACACGACCATCGGGATGACGACCTTGTCGACGACGCCCAGCCACTGGACGTCGTGGGCCGCGGCCAGCGCGGCGCCCACCAGGCCGCCGATCAGCGCGTGCGAGGACGACGACGGCAGCCCGAAGTACCAGGTGATCAGGTTCCAGGCGATCGCGCCGACCAGCGCGGCGAAGACGATCTCCAGCCCGCCGGTCCCGGTCGGCGCCTCGATGATCCCGGCGCCGACGGTCTTGGCGACCTCGGTGGACAGCAGGGCGCCGACCAGGTTCATCACCGCCGCCAGCGCCAGCGCCACCCGCGGCGTCAGCGCCTTGGTCGAGACGGCGACGGCGATGGCGTTGGCGGCGTCGTGGAACCCGTTGGTGTAGTCGAAGGCCAGGGCGACGACGACGATGACGACCAGCGCGACGAAGGCCGCGTCCATCAGAAGAGGTCCACGGAGCTCAGGACTCCTTGACCGCGATGGACTCGACGACGTTGGCCACCTTCTCGAACGCGTCGGCGGCCTCCTCGAGCTGGTCGGCCACCTCCTTGAGCCGGAGGACCTCCAGTGCCTCGAACTCGCCGCTGTAGAGCCGGGACAGCAGCCGCCGGTAGAGCTTGTCGGCCTCGTTCTCGATGCGGTTGACCTCGATCCAGTAGTCGGGGAGGCCCTTCATCGTCTGCAGCCGCGGCATCGCCTCGGCGGTGGTCTCCGCGGCGCGCTGCAGCAGCGCCGTCTGCTGGCTCATCTCGGCCGGCAGGGTGCCCAGCCCGGTGAGGACGACGAGGTCGGCGGCGGCCTCGACGTAGTCCATGACGTCGTCGAGGTGACTGGCCAGGCTGTAGATGTCCTCGCGGTCGAACGGCGTCACGAAGCTGGAGTTCAGCTGCCGGAAGATCGCGTGTGTCGACTGGTCCCCGGTGTGCTCGAGGTCGCGCAGCCGGTCGGCGAGCTCGGTCCGGCGGGCGTGGTCGTGGAGGAACTCGCCCAGGACGTCGGTGGCCGCGACCAGGTTCTGCGCCGAGTCGCTGAACAGGGTGTAGAAGCTCTGGTCCTTGGGGGTCAGGCTGAAGGGCACGAGGGGCTCCGGATCGGCGGGTGTCGGGAGGGCGCCCGCCGCGGATGAGCGGTCGCACGGCCGTCGGGCAGCATAGGTACCCGTTCACCCGCGGTTCAGCGCAGGTTCACCCGCGCGCCGCGTCCGGCTCCTCCTGCGCACTCCCGCCGAGCGCCTCGACCAGGTCGGCGCGGGCCCGGGCGACCCGCGAGCGGACGGTCCCCACCGGGCAGCCGGCCACCTCGGCGGCCTCGGCGTAGGAGAGCCCGAGCAGTTGGGTGAGCGCGAAGGCCTCCCGGCGGTCGGGGTCCAGCCGGCCCAGCAGGTCGGTGACGGCGGCGCCCTCGCCCACCCGGTCGGCGTCGTCGCCGCGGCCGAGGGCCTCGAGGTCGGCGTCGTCGCGGACCAGGGTGAGCCGCCGGCGGCGCCGCGAGCGGACGGCGTCGGCGCAGACCCGCCGGGCGATCGCCAGCAGCCACGTCCGCAGCGAGGAGCGGCCCTCGAAGCGGTGCAGCGTGGCGAAGGCGCGGGCGTAGGTCTCCTGGGTCAGGTCGTCGGCGGAGTCCCGATCGCCGAGCGCGGCGCACAGCCGCCAGACGTCGGACTGGGTGGACCGCACGAGGGTCGCCGCGGCGAGGGGGTCGCCGTCGACGGCGGCCGCCGCGACCCGCGCGAGCTCGTCCACGTGTTCCCTCCGTCACATCCGGGCCGGTCCCGGGAACCGGACGGGCCCTCCGTGACGACTACGACGACATGCAGTGTGCCCCCTTCCGCGAGGCGGTCTCCGCACGACTCGACGGCGAGCCGCTCGGCGTGCCCGCCGCCGACCTCGACCGCCACCTCGCCGCGTGCCCCGCGTGCGCCGGGTGGGCCGACGCCGCGGAGGCGGTGACCCGCCGGGCGCGGCTGGCCCCCGCGCCGCCGGTGCCCGACCTCACCGCCGCCGTCCTCGGCGCGCTGCCGGGGCAGCTGCCCGGCACCGCGGCCGCCGCGCGTGCCCGGCTGGCGCGGTCGGCGCTGCGGCTGGCGCTGCTGGCCGTGGGCGTGGCGCAGGCCGGGCTGGCGTGGCCGGCGCTGTCCGGGGGCGCCGCGGCGATGAGCGCGCCGGTGCACGTGGCGCACGAGACCGGCGCGTGGAACCTCGCCGTCGCGGCCGCCTTCCTCGCCGTCGCCGCCGCGCCCCGGCTGGCCGCGGGGGCGCTGCCGTTCCTGGCCACCTTCGCCGTCCTGCTGACCGTCACCACGGTGCGCGACCTGCAGGCCGGGCACGTGCACGCCGACCGCGCCGCCGCGCACCTGCTGCTGCTCGCCGGCGTCGTGCTCATCGCCGTCGTCGCCTGGCGGCAGCGGCCGCGGCGGGCGGCCGCGCCCGCCGCGGGCCGGCGGGTGGTCGCGTGACCCCCGCCGTCCCGGCCCGCCGCTCGCCGCGGCCGGCCCTGCTGCTGCTCGTGCTGCTCGCCGGCTGGCTGGGCCTCGGCGTGGCCACCGCCGGCCCCGCCGCCGCGCACGCCGAGCTGGTCTCCACCGACCCGGGGGAGGGCGCCCGCCTCGACGCGGTGCCCGGCCAGGTCACCCTGCGCTTCACCGAGGGCGTGTCCCTGGGCGCCGGCTACGCCCGCGTCCTCGGCGACGACGGCGAGCGCGTGGACACCGGCGCCGCGTCGGTGCAGGACGACACGGTGACCATCCCGCTGCGCGGTGACCTGCCCGACGCCAGCTACGTCGTCACCTACCGGGTGGTCTCCGCCGACTCGCACCCGGTGAGCGGGGCGTACGCCTTCGTCGTCGGCGACGGGGCGCTGGCCGACGCCGGGGCGGTCGCCGCCGACCCCGACGCCGACCCGCTCGTGGCCGCCGCGCTGCCGGCCGCGCGCTCCCTCGGGTTCGCCGGCGAGGCCGTGGGTCTGGGGGTCCCGGCGTTCCTGCTGTTGTGCTGGCCCGCCGGCTGGGCCTCGCGTCGGATGCGGCGGCTGACCACGGCCGGGCTGGGGACGGTCGCGGGGGCCGCGGTGCTGACCTTCCTGCTGCAGGGCCCGTACACGGCCGGGGCGGGGCTCGGGTCGCTGGTCGACCCGGCGCTGTTGGCCGCCACCGGCTCCTCGGCCTACGGCCTCACCACGCTCGGCCGCGGCGCCCTCGCCTTGCTGCTCGCCGCGCTGCTGGTGCCGCTGTGGCGCCGGGGGGCCGCGCCGCGGCCGGCGGAGGCGGTGGGCCCGGCCGTCCTCGGCGCCGGGGTCGTCCTCACCACCGCGGCGGTCGGGCACCCGGTGGCCGGCAGCGTGCCGGTGTTCGCCACCGCCGTCACCGCGGTGCACGTCGCGGCCATGGCGCTGTGGCTGGGCGGGCTGGCCGCGCTGCTGGCCGGGCTGCTGCGGCCCGGCGTCGAGGCCGGGGAGCTGGCCGCGGCGCTGCCGCGGTGGTCGCGGATCGCCTCCGGCTCGGTGGCCGCGCTGGTGGTCACCGGCGTCGTCCAGTCGGTGCGCGAGGTCGGCTCGCCGGCCGCGCTGGTCTCCACGACCTACGGCTGGGTCCTGCTGGCCAAGCTCGCGCTGGTCCTGCTGCTGCTGGCCGCCGCCGGCGTCTCGCGGGTGTGGGTGCAGCAGCACCTGGGCCTCGCCCGGCCGCGGCCGGGCGGCCGCCGCCGGGTGACCGCGCACGCCTTCGCCGCCCCCGGCGCCGGGGAGCCGGCGGTCGCCGAGGCCGCCCGCGCCCGTGCCGACGTGCAGGCCCGCGGCGCCGTCGAGGACGTCGCGCCGCTGCGCCGCACGATCCTGGTCGAGGCCGCCGTCGCCGCCGCCGTGCTGGTGCTGTCCGCGGTGCTGGTGGGCACCCCGCCGGCCCGCGCCGCGGCCGCCCAGCCGGTCGACGTCACCCTGCCGCTGCAGTCGTCGGCGGGGGAGTCCGGCAGCGTCCAGCTGTCGATCGACCCGGCCCGCCCGGGCGCCAACACGCTGCACCTCTACCTGTTCGACGACGACGGGCAGCTGGCCCAGCCGGCCGACCTGCGCGTGACGCTCACCGAGCCCGAGCAGGAGATCGGCCCGCTCGACGTCGACCTCGAGCCCGCCGGCCCCGGCCACTGGGTGGCCGACGGGATGTCCATCCCGGGCGCCGGCACCTGGACCGTCGCCGTCAGCGTCCGGCTCGACGAGTTCACCGCCACCACCGCCAGCACCGACGTCCCGGTGCGCTGAGACCCCTCCCCGGACCGACAGAAGGAGAACCGTGTCCCTCATCCTGCGACCGCTGGCCCGTGCCGGTGTCGTCCTGGCCGCCGTGCTGACCGCCCTGGTCGCGTCCGTCGTGGTCGTCGCCACCGCGTCGGCGCACGTGACGGTCTCGTCGGCCGACGCCGCCCCCGGCGGCTACGGGAAGCTGACCTTCCGGGTGCCCAACGAGAGCGACACCGCGAGCACCGTCTCGGTGCGCATCTCGATCCCGGAGGACGAGGCACTGACCTCGCTGCGGACCCTGCCGGTGCCGGGCTGGTCGGTCACCACGACCTCCTCCGACCTCCCCGAGCCCGTGGACAACCACGGGACGGAGATCACCAGCTACGTGTCGGTGGTCGAGTTCCGCGCCGACGCCGGCGGCGGGATCGCACCCGGGCAGTTCCAGGAGTTCTCGCTGTCCGGTGGCCCGTTCCCGGACGCCGGCACGCTGTCGTTCCCCACCGTGCAGACCTACAGCGACGGCACCGAGTCGGCGTGGATCGAGCCGACCGTCGAGGGCCAGGAGGAGCCGGAGAACCCGGCGCCGACCCTGACGCTGACCGCTTCCGGGACCGCTGCCGGGACCGGTGACACGACCGCCACGGACACCGCGGCCGCCACCGGCGAGCAGGCCGACGGCGGGACGTCGGACACGCCGGCGGTCCTCGCGCTGGTCCTCGCCGTCCTGGCGCTGGCCGTCGGGGTCGCGGGCGTCGTCCTCGGGTACCGCGCGGGCCGACGTACCGTGTCCTCGTGACCGCTCCCGGACGCGGCCGGAGCGCCGCGCTGCTCCTCGCCGCCGGCCTGGCGCTGTCCGCCTGCGGCTCCGACGACGGGGACCAGGCGTCAGCCGCCGAGGGCCACTCCCATGCCGACGGGGACCACACGGGCGGCTCCCTCGCCACGGTGGAGGGGCCCGACGACACCTACGCCGGCCTCGACCTGCCCGACCCCTACCAGCGGCCCTCGTTCACCCTGACCGACCAGACCGGCGCGTCCTACGACTTCGCCTCGGTGACGGCGGGCCGCCCGACGCTGCTGTTCTTCGGCTACACGAACTGCCCCGACATCTGCCCGACGACCATGGCCGACGTCGCCCTCGCCCTGCGCGACACCGACCCGGCGCTGGCCGAGCAGGTGCAGGTGGTGTTCGTGACCACCGACCCGGCCACCGACACCCCGCAGGTGCTGGGGGAGTACCTGGACCGGTTCGACGCCGACCTGCCCACGCAGTTCGTCGGGCTGACCGGCGGCCAGGACGCGATCGACCAGGCGCAGCTGTCGGCCGGCGTGCCGCTGGCCGAGGAGGACGGCCGGCTGCACAGCTCGCTGCTGCTGCTCTACGGCGCCGACGACCAGGCGCACGTCGCGTTCGACGCCGGCAACACCGCGCGGGACATCGCCGGCGACCTGGCCGCGGTCGCCGACGCCGCGTGAGCCGCCCGGCCGCCGCCGGCGCGCGGCTGCTGGTGGTCGTGCTCGGCGTGCTGGCCGCCCTCGCCCTCGCCGGGCCGGCGCAGGCGCACGTCGGCGGGGAGGTCGCGGGCAGCGACTTCGACGGCCGGGTCACCTCGGTGCAGCCGCCGGTGCCCGGCGTGAGCGTGCGGGTGCTCGAGTTCGGGGACTCCCTGGAGCTGGTGAACACCACCGGCACCGAGGTGACCGTGCCGGGCTACTCCGACGAGCCCTACCTGCGGATCGGCCCGGACGGCGTCTGGCGCAACGCGCACAGCCCGGCCACCTACATCAACCTCGACCGCTACGGCCGGGTCACGCTGCCCGCGGACGCCGACCCGCGGGCGGAGCCGGAGTGGGTGCGCGTCTCCACCGAGCCGCAGTACACCTGGCACGACCACCGCACGCACTGGATGAGCGAGGAGCAGCTGCCCCCGGCGGTCGCGGCCGACCCGGACCGCGCGCAGACGGTGTTCGCCTGGACCGTCCCGCTGCGGCACGGCGACACCGCGGTGACCGTGCGCGGCGTGCTCACCTGGAGCCCGCCGCCGCCGACGGCGCTCACCTGGGGACTGCACCTGGCGCTGGCCGCCGCCGTCGCGGCCGCCGGCCTGCTGGCCCGGTCGCCGCGGCCGCTGGGCTGGGCGCTGGCCGCGGGCGGGGCCGCCGCGCTGTGGCACGCGGCGAGCACGCCCGAGCCCCCGGTGACGGTGTCCTCGCACGCGGCGGCGGTGGTGTCCGCGCTGCTGCCCGCGGTCACCGCGGCGCTGGTGGCCGCGCTCGGCTGGGTCGCCGCCCGGCGCGGTCGCGGGGTCGTGGCCGGGCTGTGCGCGGTCGTGCTCGGCTGGCTGCTGCTGGTGCAGGGCCTGCCCGACGTCGACGTGCTGTGGAGCGCGCACGTGGCCACCGGCGGCCCGGCGCCGCTCGCCCGGGTGGCGGTCGCCGTCCTGGTCGCGGGTGGTGCCGGGCTCGTCGTCGGCGGGCTGGCCGCGGCCCGGCGCTTCCGCGACCCGGAGCGCACCCGCCCGCAGGACCCCGCCCCGGAGCCCCAGCCGGTCGCCTGACCGGCCGGGGCCGCGGGGCCGTTCCGGCTAGGCGGTGCCGTCGGGGACCGGGTGCAGGTGCGGGCGGTCGCCGGAGAGCATCGCGTTGGCCCTGTCCAGGTCGGCCTCGAAGTCGACCTCGACGGCGGCCCACCGCGAGATGTCCACCGGACGGAACCGCACGCCGGCCTCGACGATCGCCGTCTCCATGCCGCGCTCGAAGTAGTCCTGGTCGCCGCAGGCGTCGAGGTGCTCGACCAGCACGGCCTTGTCGGCGGACGAGACGTGGTTGATGCCCACGGCCTCACCCAGGCCGCCCTTCACCGTCTTGGACAGCTCGGCGATGAAGCCCTCGCCGTCGAGGGTGTACTTGACCTCCTCGTCGGCGACGGTGGAGGTGTCGACGCACACGAAGCTCTCGTCGGCCTCCAGCGCGGGCACCACGGCCTCCAGCACCGCGGCGTCGAACACGACGTCGCCGTTGAGCCACAGCACGCCGCCCTGGCGGGTGGTCCGCAGGCCGCGCAGCAGGCTCTTGGAGGTGTTGGTCCGCGCGAAGTGCGGGTTGTAGGCGAAGCGCAGGTCCGGCGCGGCCTGCATGAGCAGCTCGCACTGGAAGCCGACGACGGCGGTGACGTCGACGGCGGGCCCGAAGACCTGCGCGAGCGTGTCCAGCTGGCGGTGCAGGATGCTGCGGCCGTCCACCAGCGGGGTCAGCGGCTTGGGCAGCGGGCGCCCCAGGCGGGTGCCCATCCCGGCGGCCAGGACGACCACCTGCGGCGGGAACGGCTGCGGGCGGGCAGCCGGCCGGGCGGCTGCGGTCCTGCGGCCGGGTCCCCGGGTCGGCACGAGGTCAGCGATGCGCACTGTCGTCCCCTCCTCGGGTCGGAGCAGCCGCGCCGGCGGGACCGCCGGGCGGGAAGAACAGGTCGAGGACGCGCCCGGTGGCGTTGCCGTCCTCGAGGGAGGTGTAGGTCTCGCGGAAGGACTCGTAGCGGTCGGCGTGCTCCGCGGTGACGGCGTCCAGGTCGGCGAGGGCGGCGACCAGGTCCTCGCTGGCCGTCACGATCGGCCCGGGCGCGACCTCCTCCAGCGGCACGTAGAACCCGCGCAGCCGGTCGCGGTACTCGTCGAGGTCGTAGGGGAACAGCAGGATCGGCTTCCCGGTGACCGCGAAGTCGAACATCGTCGACGAGTAGTCGGTGACCAGCACGTCGGCGGCCAGGTACAGGTCGCGGATGTCCGGGTACGACGAGACGTCCTGCACCGGGAGCCCGTCGATCGACTCCAGCCGGTCGGAGACCATGTTGTGCAGCCGCAGCAGCAGCACGTGGTCCTTGCCGAGCCGGTCGGTGAAGTCGGCGAGGTCCACCGGGAAGTGGAAGTCGCGCTCCCCGATGCCCTCGAACACCAGGTCGTCGCGCCAGGTGGGGGTGTAGAGGACGACGCGGGCGTCGTCGTCGATGCCGAGCCCGGCCCGCACCCGCGCCCGCACCGCGTCCCGGTCGGGGCTGGAGAGCAGGTCGTTGCGGGGGTAGCCGGTCTCGTGCACCGGCCCGCGGAAGCCGAAGGCCTGACGGAACCGGCCGGTGCTGTAGGCGTTGGGGGAGAGCATCGCGTCCCAGCGGGCGATGTCGTGCTCCAGGTAGGCCAGCCGGCCCTCCGGCGCCCAGAGGACGTCGTTGTGGATCCGCTTGAGCGGGGTGCCGTGCCAGGTCTGCAGGTAGAAGGCGCCCGGGCGCTTCTCCCAGTCCAGCGGCACGTGGTCGTTGGACACGACGACGTCGGCGGACTCGAGCGCGGCGATGCTGTCCGGGCTGCCGAACGGCACGGTCTCGACGTCGGCCGGGAAGGCGGACTCGGCGACCGGCGCGGTCAGCCACGTGTGCGTGACGTCGTCGCCGCGGGCCACCAGTGCCTCGTAGATCGCCCGCGGACTGTCGGAGAACAGGCCGCGGAAGCTGGTGTAGACGATCCTCATCGACCACCTCCGGTCAGGACGGGCAGCAGCAGGTCGGCGAGCTCCTGCCAGGACGAGACGACGGCGAGCACGCCGGCCTCCCAGAGCGCGGCCTCCCGCTCGGCGCGCTCGGTGGGCTGGACGAACAGCAGGTTCCCCACCGTGGGACAACCCGCGCGGACCGCGGAGAGTGCCCCGGGGACGGAGTCCTCGACGGCGAGGCCCTGCTCCGGGGCGATCCCCAGGTGCTCGCAGGCGTACAGGTACACCGCCGGGTCGGGCTTGCTCGTGGGCACCGCCAGCGAGTCCTCGGCGCTGAACCGGGCCGCCGGCGGGATGAGCCCGTCCAGGTCCGTGGCGGTGAAGCAGGCGGCCAGCCGGGCCAGCGCGCTGGAGCTGACCGCGGCCAGCCGCAGGTGCGGGGCGAGCGCGGTGAGCGCGGCGCTCGTCGGCCCGTGCGGGCGCAGGTGCTCGCCGAGGTACGCGGTGACCGCGCGCTTCTCCTCGGCCACCCACAGCTCGACGTCGACCTCCGGGCGGCCGGCCTCGGCGGCCAGCCGGCGCGACGTCGTCCGGAAGTTCATCCCGGTCGTGGCCAGGCGCAGCTCCTCCGGGGTGTACCGGCGTGCGTCGCCGAGCTCGGCGAGGAAGCGGTTGGTGACCTCGGCGGAGGCGACGAAGGCCGGCTCCTCGGAGGGGAAGAGGTTGCCGTCGGCGTCGCAGAGCAGCGCGGTCAGGCCCGCGACGACCTCGCGGGGGAGCACCGCGGCCGCCCCGCCGGTGCGGGGCGCGCTCACCGGGCGCTCGCGGCGGTGACGGCGGCGACGGTCTCCCGGACGCCGTCGCACCGGAGCCGGAGCACGGCGTCGGCCAGCTCGTCGGCGAACCCGGGGACCGAGCCGAGGTCGCCGAAGACCGGCTCGTCGGCCAGCAGGAGGCGCGGGTCGTCGCCCCCGGCGCGGGCCAGGGCCTGCAGGCGCGGCCCGTGGTCGTCCTCGATCGGCAGCGACCGGCCGTGCTCGTCGACCCGCTGCAGGTAGCGGACCCAGCCGGCCAGGGCGAGGGTGAGCAGCGCGTGCGGGCGGTCCTCGGCCAGGGCCTGGCGGAGCGAGGGCAGCAGGTGGTGCGGCAGCTTGGTCGACCCGCGGCGGCACAGCCGGGACAGCCGGTCGGCGATGGCCGGGTTGGCGAAGCGCTGCAGCAGCGTGGCCTTGTACTCGTCCAGGTCGATGCCCTCCGGCACGGGGATCAGCGGGGTGACCTCGGCGTCCATGAGCCGGGCGGCGTAGGCGGCGAACACCGGGTCGCCCATGAGCACGTCGATCCGCTCGTACCCGGCCAGCGTGCCGAGGTAGCCGAGCGCGGAGTGACTGGCGTTGAGCAGACGGGTCTTCATCAGCTCGTGGTCGGTGACGTCGCGGACGAACCGGACGCCGACCGCGTCCAGCGGCGGGCGGCCGTTGCAGAAGGAGTCCTCGATCACCCACTGCGAGAAGGGCTCGGTGACGACCGGCCAGCGGTCGTCGATGCCGTGCCGGCGGGCGATCGCCTCGCGCTCCTCGGGCGTCGTCTGCGGGGTGATCCGGTCGACCATGCTGCTGGGGAAGGCGACGCGGTCGGCGATCCACCGGGCGAGGACCTCGTCCCGCAGCGCGGCGAGCCCGGTGACCGCGGTGCGGGTGGCGTCGCCGTTGCGGTGCAGGTTGTCGCAGGAGACGACGGTGAACGGCGGGGTGCCGGCCCGGCGACGGCGGTCGAGGGCCTCGACGAGGAACCCGAAGACGGTGCGCGGGGTGCCGGGGTGCGCGAGGTCGTGCCGGACGTCGTCGTCGGGGGTGAAGACGCCGGTCGTGGGGTCGAGGAGGTACCCGGCGTCGGTGATCGTCATGGTGACCACGCGGGTGCGCGGGTCGCTGAGCCGGTCGAGGACCGCGGCCGGGGCGTCGGGGGCGAACAGGTAGTCGGTGAGGACGCCGACCACCCGGGCGCGCTCGCCGTCGGGGCTGCGCTCGACGACGGTGTAGAGGTTGTCCTGCGGCGCGAGGGCCTCCCGCAGCCGCCGGGCGCGCAGGCCGACGCCCACGACGCCCCAGTCCGTGGAGATCCGCTGCTGGGCGACCTCGTCGAAGTAGATGAGCTGGTGCGCGCGGGAGAACCCGCCCACGCTCATGTGCACGACCGACGGCGTCAGGGACGCCCGGTGGTAGGTGGGGACGGTCAGCCGGGCCCCGTGCTGCTCGAGCGTCGCCGCGGTCAGCGGCCGGACGCGGCCGACGGGCAGTGCCGTCGGCTGCGCGGCCGTGCCCGCCCGCGGGAGGTGCCGCGGGGAGCGCTCGGGCTGTGCCATCGAGGCATCGGTCCTTCCTGTCCGTGCGGGGCCGGCGCAGGGCCGGCCGCCCCCGCGCGCGGCGGAGAACGATCATGGGACCACGCCGGTCGATCCGGGCGCACACGGAGGGGCGGACGGATCTGGCGGGGCGGTGCTGCGGTGGGTCGCGCCGGTGGGTCGCGACGACGCCCGCGGAGCGTGGGCACGCGGGTGCCGTGCGGAGCCGGCGTCGGCCCGGCGGTCCCCGTCGGACCGGCGCGTGCTGCTCCACGCCGGAAGACGAGACATCCCCGCAACGGCGTCGTCCCAAACCCACCCGCCACTCGTGACGCAGCGCACACGGCGTGTCACCGGCGGACACGCCGTACTCCCGGTCACGACCAGGTCACGGTGTGTTTGGATCGACACGACTCGATCGGGCCCGGACGGGCCGCTTCCCACGAGCGAGCGGGGTACGCGCCTTGGCCAGTCACCGGAGTGATGCGGGTCTGCTGACCCGCCCCGCCAGCGGCTCCGCCACGGGGGTGCCCGGTCCCCGGAACGGCGGGTCCCCGGGTGTGTCGGACCACCCGGTCTCCCCGCTGCGCGGCTTCCCGCCGGTCCGCCCCGCCGCCCTCCCCGTCCCGCGGTCCGCCGTCGACGACGCCGTCGACGACGCCGGCTCCGCACCGGACACCGCCGCCCTGCCGGTCCCCGCCACGGTGACCGAGCCCGTCACCGCCGAGGTCGCTACGCCGCGCGCCCGCCGTCGCGGCGTGCGCGCCCGCCGTCCGCAGCTGCTGCTCGCCGCGCTCGTGGCCGGCGCGATCGGCGCCGGCGTCGTCGGGGTGCCCGGCGGGTCCGCGGCGGAGGCCGGCTCGACGCCGGTGCTCGGCGCGCAGATGGAGCTGGCCACCGGCGAGGAGTCCGTCGAGGTCATGCCGATGGCCTCGATCACCGAGGCGGAGGCGCAGGCGCGCCTGCAGGAGGTCGCGGCCAGCCGCGCGGAGCGGGCCGCGGCCGAGGCCGCCGCCGCGGAGGCCGCCGCGGAAGCCGCCCGGGAAGCGGCGCGGCCCAAGGCCGTCCTGCCGGTCGACGGCGCGCGGTTCACCAGCGGCTTCGGCTCGCGGTGGGGCACCTTCCACTACGGCATCGACCTGGCCGCCCCCATCGGGACGCCGGAGTACGCAGCCATGGACGGCGTCGTCGTCCGGGCCGGTGCGGCCAGCGGCTTCGGCCTGGCCGTCTACGTCCTGCACGAGAACGGCGACGTGACCGTCTACGGCCACATGGACGAGATCCTCGTCGAGCCCGGCCAGTTCGTGGAGGCCGGCGAGACGATCGCGCTGCTGGGCAACCGCGGCCAGTCCACCGGGCCGCACCTGCACTTCGAGGTGCACCGGGGCGGGATGAACGGGCGCAAGATCGACCCGGTGCCGTGGCTGGCCGAGCGCGGGGTCGAGGTCTGACCCGCGACGCGCGGGACGACCCCCCGTCGCAGGGGGCCGTTCCGGACGTCGTATAGTTCTCCGTGGCCCGAGCGAGACCGGGCGGGCCGAGGAACGGGGCTGTGGCGCAGCTGGTAGCGCACCACACTGGCAGTGTGGGGGTCAGGGGTTCGAGTCCCCTCAGCTCCACCCCGATGACCAGGCCGTTCTCCTCCGGGAGAGCGGCCTGGGTCGTCTCTGGTGCCACCGTGGAGGCCGCTGGTGCCACTGCGGACCCGGCCCACTCCCAGAGCGCGCGGCCCCCATGGGCCCTGCCGGGTCGCGTCCGAGTGCGGGCATCACGCGGTTGCAGGTGTCCGTGGTCGTCTGCACCTGTGCGTCACCGAGCACCTGAGATGACGACCCGGTCGCGTTCGCCTTCGAGCCCGCACGCGTGCCCTCCGATGTCCCGAAGGCAGCCCTTCGGGCCGGGTCCCGGCTGCGATCAGCTGCAGGTTCTCGGTATCCCCTGCCATCTGCCGTGGCGCTGCGTACCGGTCGCCCCGAGACCGACGCCGGGGAGCACCTTCGCGGATCTGGCGGGGCGTAGCGTTCGGCGCGCCCCCGTGCGGCGGTGGGCGGCATCGGCCGGCCGCCGCGGGGCGGGCCGGCACACCGTCGGTCGGCGTCGGCGCAGGCCGAGGTGCGCGGTCCTCGACGACCCCCGGGCAGCTCACCCGCCGGACGAGGGGAGTCACCATGCGGGACGACGCGGTCGTCGGTCGGGAGATCACCGAGGTGGCCACCTCCGCCGACCCGCTGCCCCGCCGGGCCGAGCAGCTGTTGGCGGTGCTCCGCCGCGGCGTTCCGTTCGAGGGCGCGTGGCTGGCCCTCACCGACCTGTACCACCCGGTCTACACCACGTTGGCCAGCGCGGATCTCACCGACTCGATCGTGGCGTTCCTCGAGAGCCCCGCGCACATCCGCGACGTCGAGGTGACCAGCAGCCACCGTGCCACCGCTCCGATCAGCCCGTCGGACCTGCCCTACCCGGTCGAGGAACTGCCCACCTGGGCCGACCAGCTGCTCCCCGCGGGCTACCGCGACTCGATGGCCGTGTCCCTGTTCGCGCCCGACCGGCGCCAGGTCGGCTATCTCGCGCTGGTGACGGACGGGGTGCAGTCGCCGTTGCCGCGGATGCGCCCGGTCCTGGCCCGGGTCACCGCGGCGCTCACCCACGCGATCGACCCGCTGCGCTCCCTGACCACGGCCGCCGGCCTGGTGCGGGGAGCGGGGGGCGGGGTGGTGCTCCACGCCGACGGCGAGATCGCGCTGCTGGACGGGCACGCGCTGCTCGCCGTCGGCTCGCCGGCGCTGATCGCCGCCTGCGAGCACCTCGCCGCCGGCCGGAGATACACGTCCTTCCTGTGGCCACTGGGCGGCCGGCACGCCCCGCACGGACACCTGCGCATCACCGCGATGGCTCCTCCCGCAGACCTGCCGCTCCATCTGACCGGGCTGGTGCTGGTGTCACCGCCCGGGGACCTGCGCGGGCTCACGCCGCGCGAACTCGAGGTCCTGGGGCTGCTGGTCGAGGGGGCGTCCAACGTGGCGATCGCCCGCGCACTGGTCGTCGCCCCGCGCACCGTCGCCGCGCACCTGGAGCGCATCCTGGTCAAGCTGGCGGCGCCGTCCCGGACCCTCGCCGCGGTGCGCGCGGAGCGGGTGGGCCTGTTCGTGCCGCCCTCCCTCGTGATCGGCCGCCACGGAACCGGGCATGGCTGAGCTGCCCCCAGTCGGGGTCCAGGTCGCGGCCGAGGTGGTCGCGATCGCGGCCGGGACTGGAGCGGTGAGCTGGAGGAGCGGACGCAGGCGGTGCTGGCCGCGCTGCGCCGGGTGGTGCCGTTCGAGGCCGGCTGGATCGGCCTGCTCGACCCGGAGTACCGCACGCACGTGCCTCTGCCGCTGGCCCCGACGCTCGGGCATGCGCTCGATCCGATGCGCTCCATCGTGGCTGGAGCGCGCCTGGTGGGGGGCGCGACCGCCGGGGTCGTGCTCGCCCGCGTCGGCCGGCCACTGCCTCTGCCCGGGCTGCCCGCCCATCCGCTGCTGGCCGCCGGGTCGGCGGTGCTCGCCGAGGTCGCCCGGCAGCCGGCCGACGGAGGCGGATGGACTCAGTGCCTGTGGCCCGATCCCGGACCGAGAGCCCTCGAGCGGTCCACCCAGGGCGACCGGCCGCCGATGACGGGTCGGCCGGCACCCGGGCGGCTCAGCGGGATCCGCGAGCCGACCGAGATCGTGGCGCGGCGGTGACGTCGGCCCCCGACCCGATGCCCTCGGTGTCCGGGGTGAGCGCTGCGACGACGTCCTCCTCGTCCTCGTGGGCGCGCCGGACGGCGGCGTGCAGCAGCCGGAGCTGGCGGTCCAGCGGTTCCTGCCGGTCGAGCGGTGCCACGCTCTCGAGGTCGGCCAGCGCCGCGCACATCTTCCGGGTCACCTGCGGCTCCGACGCCCCGGCCAGTCGGATCTCGTCGAACGCCAGCCGGACGTAGCCGTCCCAGCTGAGGGTCCGCTCGAGCAGGCGCACCACGCCGTCCTCGTCTCGGTGTTCACCGCAGGGCAGGGGGCGAGCGGCCATCTGGCGCAGCAGGTCGTGCAGCCGGTGCAGCGCCTGGACCGTCGTCGTGGGGTCGTTGAACGGCTGTGCGATCGACCGCACGGCGATGTCGACGAGCTTACGGAAGCCGTAGGCGAGGTCCTCGGTGTGCACGCGCTCCGGGCCGAGCAGGACGTGGCGGGTGACGTCGGTGGCCCGGAGCCGACCGGCCCAGGGGCCGTCGGCGCTCACCGGCGACCGGGTGCCCGGGTGCACCCGGACCAGCGGCGCGCCGCCGACGACGAAGTCCCCGACGACGGGGACCAGCTCCAGCACGCAGTCCGCCTGCCGGGCCGCGGCGACCAACGCCGGCCGGTCGACGCGGATCACGTTGCCGGGTTGCGCGGCGACCATCTCGTCCGGGCCGCCGGTGACGACGGGCCGCTCCCCGTGCTCGCGGACGATGAACTCGCGGCTCCGGTCGCCGACGAGGTCGATCAGTCCGGCGACCCGCAGGCCCTGGCCGGCGTGGTGCACGAACAGGACGAGCACGACGATGCTGGCGAGCATCAGGAGGTAGCACAGCAGCATCGACAGTCCGGGCACGGTGCCGGTGTCGGAGCCGCGGATCTCGCGGAGGGTCAGCACCGCGACCAGGAAGGTCGCGCCGAACAGTCCGATCGCCAACTGGCTGAACCGGTCGTTGAGCAGTGCCCCCACGATGCGGGGCGAGAACTGTCCCATCGCCAGCTGGACCGCGACCAGGGTGACCGTCAGGACGAGGCTGGTCAGCGACACCATGGCGGTGGCGAAGGAGGACAGGATCGTCTGGGCGTCGGACGGCGTCCCCGTCAGGCTCTGCGGGACCAGCCGGTAGCCCGTCGCCCGGTCCACGGCGAGCGTCCCGACGGCGAGGAGGGCGCCCGCGGCCAGGCAGCCGACCGGCAGCAGCCACATGCTGGTGCGGACGAAGCGCTGGAGCCGCAGCCAACTCATGCGCTGGAGGCCTGCAGGTCCGCCGCCTGGACGCACGACTCGTACTCGGTCATGCTCTCCCCTCCGTGTGGGCGGATGCGCTCGTGCGGACGTGCTCGACCCGGCGACCTCGGGGCGCGCCAGGTGCTCCCATGGAACCGATGCGGACGGGGCAGCTCCATCGGCAGAACGCCCGATTCAGGTCCGGCAGGGCGACGGGATCACGGGCACGTAGAGGCCTTCGCGCTCGGCCCGCACCGCGGCGAGCGTCCTCGTGGGCGCATCGAGCTTGACCAGGACGTGCTCGAGGTGGGCAGCGACCGTACGCGGGGCCACGACCAGCGCGCGGGCGATCTGCTGGTTGGTACACCCGTCGACCAGCAACCCGAGCACCTCGAGCTCGCGCGGCGTCAGCCCCCGCAGGTGGGTCACGGGGGAGAGGACGACCGTTCCGAGCAGGCGTGCGGATGCCTCTCCGGGAGCGGCCAGGACGGTCACGCGGACGTGCCCGTCCGGGGCATGGCGTCCTCCGCGGGGCCACAGGAAGGACGCGAACACCCGGCCGTCGTCGATGCACGTACGCGCGACGGTGACGACGGGCGATCCCTCGGCGAGCAGTGCGTCGCCGTCGAGGCCGGGCAGCGGCCGGGTGGCGCCGTCGCGGCACAGCACCGCACCGGCGGCCGCCCCCCGCACCACCCGCGCCGCCGCGGCCAGCGAGCGCAACGGGTCGATCCCCTGTGCCAGGACACGGGTCATCTGGTGCAACCGGCGCCGCACGACCGGGGAGGGTGGCTCCTTGCTGCCGTGGAGGAGCGCGAGGAACCCGACGTGGCGCCGGCCTCTGTCGAAGAGCGCAACGGCCAGGGCCTCGTGGAGGTCGGCCGGCATGAGGCACTCGGCCCATGTCGGCAGGTCTGCGGCCGAGTAGGGCAGGTCGGACACGCTCAACGGAGGGCGGGCGCGGTCGGTCCCTGTCACCTCGATGTCGTGCGCCATCTTGGGACCGCTCAAGTACTCGAGAGCGCGGTGATCCAGGCCCGTGCTGGCCACGCACGTGTAGCTGCTGCTCATCGGCTCGGCGAGGGCCAGCCACGCGGCGTCGAACGGCACGAGGCGGCGAAGGCTCTGCAACATCTCCTGCGAGCGTTGGGGAAGAGGGCTGGTCGAGGCGGCGACCTCGGCCAGTTCGAGGCCCGCGGTCTCGGTCATCTGCGCTCCCGGGACCGCAGCCTCGGCATGGCACGCTGGCTGTTCAACGGCGCCGAAGCCTGACCCCCGTGGGCCCGGTTACCGCGAAGCGGGACCGAGTAGTCCCGTTCACGATGACGAAAGAGCCGCAGTGGTCTGAGGTACCGGCTAACGGTGCCGGCGACGCGGCTGCACTGCGGAGCACCGGCGTGGGTCGTGGAGCCGCGCCGGCTCAGGTACTCCTCAGCCGCCGCGATCGCGGACGTCACCGAGTACGGCCCGCCGTGCGGGTCCTCCAGGTCTGCGCGGCCGGGCCGTGCAGGGCGCGCTGGGCGGCGGCAGCCAGGCCGATGCCCATCACGGCGGCGGCCGACGGTCTCGGCGACCACCGCAGCGCGGCGACGGCCCAGCCGACGGGCGCCTCGCGCTGCCGATCGGACTCACGACGCGGCGCCGTCATCGCCGGCTCCGACGACGGCGCCGCGAAGGCGTCGAGCATCCCGGGGATGAAGGCGGCTATGTCCTGGGGCCCCCTGCTGGTGGTGAGGTTCCCGTCCCGGACGAGCTCCTGATCGAGCCACGTGGCGCCCGCGTTCACCAGGTCGTCGCGGATCCCGGGCCAGGAGGTGAGCGTCCGTCCGTCCACGAGTCCCGCCGATGCGAGCACCCACGGTCCATGACAGAGGGTGGCGATGGGCTTGGCACTCGCGGCGAAGGCGCGAACGAACTCCCGTGCCGGGGCGGACTGCCGGAGGAGGTCGGGATTGATGAACCCACCGGGCAACAGCAGGCCGTCGTAGTCGCCGGGATCGGCTTCCTCGATCGTCTTGTCCACGCGGACCCGGCTGGCCGGCATGTGCAGGTTCACCCCGCGGATCCGTCCGCGCCGCAGGGACACGACGTCCACCTCGGCGCCGGCCGCCTTCAGGGCTCGCAGCGGAACGACCAGCTCCACCTTCTCGAAGCCGTCGGCCGCCAGGGCAGCGAGCGTGCGGCCCTCGAGCCTGCGTCTGGTGGGCATGTCGTCTCCTGGTGCTCGATGGCGGAGAGATGACGGAGATCCCCCGGCGGCGGAAGCCTCGATCGGGGCGCCACGGAGTTGCTCTCACCTGGCCGGCTGCTCGGCGGTGAGCGGGGTACCCGCGCCCGACAGCCGGACACGTCCCCGGGCGGACCGACGCGCGATCAGCCCGTCGTCCTGCTCCGGGCGGCCGGAGCACCCGGCTGAGGCACGTGGGCCCACGGCGGGTCCGCCGCAGCCGGTGCGGCCGTCGGAGCCGGCCCGGGGAGCGCGTTCGGGACGACGTCCCGCTCGGGAACGACCCGGGATCCTCGGCGTCCTGGAACACGCCCATCGGGAGGCACCGGTGCGCGCCGGGCGTCGCTGGTGGGTCGGCCGTCCCGCAGGGAGTCCCCCGGGCGGTCCGAGCGAGGAGTTGGGCGTGGAGCCGTTCGTTCACGGCCCCGGCCACGACCCCGGGCCGGAGCGGCTCCGGGCGGCCGCTCGGGGCCGAAGATGGGCAGTTGTGCCGACGGCGCCCGGGCACCGGCCCGACCATCCTGGAGAGCGGCTGCCCGACGGGAACGGGCGTTCTCGTAGCACCTCCGCACCTGCACGCCGTGCCAGGTACGCCGGCGGTCGCGTCCACGCCACGGGGGGAGATGACCGCGTGCTCCATCTCGCGTCACGGGGCGGCTGCGCCCTCCGTCGGAGCCTCGCGGGCTGCGGTCGGTGACCCCTCCGGACGAGACGGTGCACCTGCGTCCACCTCGCAGTGGACCCGTGACCACGGCCGGCCGGGCACGACCCGTGCCCCCGGACGTGTTCGGGGAGGGGCCTGCCATCATCGGGCACCGCGGGCTCGGCTGCGGCATCGTCGACGGGCATCAGCAGAACACCCTCGGCTCCTTCGCCGCCGCCGTGCGCAGCGGGGCGAGATGGGTGGAAGCCGACGTCCAGCGCCTGGCCGACGACGTCCTGGTGGTGGCGCACGACGCCGTGTACCCGGACGGCACCCGGCTCGACGACGTCACGGGGGCGGAGGCCGACCGTCGCGGCACGCTGCGTCTGAGCACCCTGCTGGACGAGATCCCTCGCGAGGTGGGGCTCAACCTGGACCTCAAGTCCTCGATGGACGACTGTCTGCGGTCACCCGAGCACACCAGCGCCGGCTTCCTCGCGCCGGTCGTGGCGGCGGAGGCGACGCGGCGGCCGCTGATGGTCTCCTCGTTCGACCCGGCAGCCCTGGGGCTCCTGCGTGCGACGGCGCCGCGGGTGCCCCTCGGACTGCTGACCTGGCACGGCTTCCCCGTGGAGATGGCCGTGGCGGCCTGCGTCCACATGGACGTCGAGGTGCTCGCGCTCCACGTCGGCTCGCTCTGGGAGGAGACGACCGCCGGCCAGGTCGACTCGGGCGTCCTGGCGAGGCTGCTGTCCCTGCTCCACCGCTGCGGCCGCCGGCTGCTGGTCTGGTGCCCGCAGATCGCGTCGGCCCGGTTACTGGTCTCCGCGGGTGCCGACGCCGTGGTCGTCGACGACCTGCCGGAGGCGCTGGTCGCTCTGAGCCCTTCCCCCCTGGCCGAGGACCGCTGATGCCCCGGAACGCAGGTGCGGCGGAGTGCCGACCGCCGGGATCGGTCGATCTGCCGAGTGTGGCCGGGGCCGCCGAGGGGATCCTGGACCACACGCCGTTCCGCCGATCACGACGGGGACGGTGCCGGCGAGGCTGGTCACGCGGTCCTGCACCCCACGGGGAGGTCGTCTGAACCGTGGGCAGCTCCGCCGCCCTCGAGACCGCCCCTGCCGACGTGATCGCGTTCCGCTGAGGCAGCCGGCAACCGGCCGGCTCGGCGACCACGGACCACGGGGCCCCGCCCTCGATCATCCCGTCCCCCGGCCGCCTGTCCTGCATCGCCACTCCTGCTCGGCGTCCCGTCTCCCCTCGCTCACCGGCCACACATCGACAGGAGGACCTGGATGGCAACCATCGGACTGCTCGGTTCCTACGGCGGGCTCAACATCGGCGACGAGGCGATCCTGACCTCGATCCTCGCCACCTGGCGAGAGGCCGTGCCCTTCGCCGAGGTCGTGGTGTTCTCCCGCGACCCCGCGCACACCCGGGACGCTCATCTGGTCGATCGGGTCGTCGACGCCCGCCGGGGCCGGTGTGACGCCGTCAACGAGGAGATCGCCGGGCTCGACGTCCTCGTCCTCGGGGGCGGGGGGCTGCTGTACGACAGCGAGGCCACGGAGTACCTCCGGCACGTGCGGACGGCCCACCGGAACGGCGTGCCGACGGTCGGATACGCCCTCGGCGTCGGGCCACTCACGACGGCCGAGGACCGCGGCGCCGTACGCGAGGTCGTCTCGGTGATGACCCAGGTGACCGTGCGCGACGAGGGGAGCAGGCGGGTCCTGGAGGAGGTCGGCATCGAGCGGCCCATCGAGGTGGTGGCCGACCCGGCGCTGCTGCTGAGCCCCGCTCCCTTCCCGGCCGACCGACTGGCCCGCGACGGGGTGGACGGCTCCGGACGGCTGATCGCCATGTCCGTCCGGGAACCAGGGCGAGCGGCACCGGGTCTCGCCGTGGACGCCTATCACGCCACCCTGGCCGCGGTCGCCGACTTCGCGGTGCACCGCTACGGCGGCCAGGTGGTGTTCGTCCCCATGGAGCGCGGCGACGTCCGCGAGAGTCATGCGGTGCTGGCCCGCATGACGGCCCCCGACCGCGCGCGGGTCCTCCACGGCACGTACGGGCCCCGCGAGATCCTCGGCCTGATGCAGCACATGGACCTCGCGGTCGGCATGCGGCTGCACTTCCTGGTCTTCGCCGCTCTCTCGGGGGTGCCCTTCCTGCCGCTGCCCTACGCCGGCAAGGTCGCCGACTTCGCGCGGACACTGGGTGTCCAGTCGCCGGGCAACCTCGACCGGGACGCCGTGGGACCGCTGCTGGCGGCCGTCGACCGGCTCTGGGACGAGCGCGAGGCGGACGTCGGACGGGTACGGGCCCGGATCGAGAGGCTCAAGCGCCGGTCGGCCGCCCCGCTGCGGCACGTCCTCGACGTCCTGGCGGGGCCGTCGGCACCGGTGGCATCCGCGATCGCAGGCCGGTCCATCGAGCAGGAGGGAGTCCAGCGTGCCGCCGTTGACCCGGCCGGTCGCGGGGGAGCGGTTGACGTTGCCCCCACGCTCAGCGTTGCAGGCGGCTGAGGCCGACGTCCTCGTCGTCGGAGGCGGGCCGGCCGGCATCGGTGCTGCGCTGGCGGCTGCTGACGCCGGCGCCGACGTCGTCCTCGTCGAGCGGTACGGGTTCCTCGGCGGCAACGCGACGGCGGCGCTCGTGATGCCGTGGATGTCCTTCCACACCCGCCGTCCGCAGCCGCCGCGGCTGGGTGACGTGAGCCTGTTCCCCACCGACCACGGCGAGGGCGAGCCCGTCGTCGCGGGCAAGCACATCGAGGTCATCGACCGGCTGGTGCAGGCCGACGGCGCGGTGCTGCCGTCGCCGGACACCGGGTACACCGTCCCCTTCGACCCCGAGGTCTTCAAGCAGGTGGCCCTGGACCTGCTCGACGGCGCGGGTGTCCGGTACGTGCTGCACGCCTTCGCCAGCGGGGTCCGGACGCCGGGCCGGGCCGGCGAGGTGGTGTTCGAGACCAAGTCGGGGCCGGTCGTCGTGACCGCCCGCGTGACGGTCGACTGCACGGGGGACGGCGACGTCGCCGCGGCCGCGGGAGCGCCGTTCGAGATCGGCCGCGAGAGTGACGGACTGGTGCAGCCGATGACGCTGATGTTCCGTGTCGTGGGCTTCGACCCGGCACCCTTCGAGCGCTACGTCGCCGACCACCCCGACCAGTGGCGCAGCGTCCACGGGCTCTGGGACCTGGTGGAGGAAGCGACCGCAGCGGGCGACCTGGACCTGCCCCGCGAGGACGTCCTCTTCTTCAACTCGGCGCACCCGGGTGAGGTCGCCGTGAACTCGACACGGGTCACGCAGGTCTTCGGCACCGACGTCTTCGACCTCACCCGCGCCGAGGCGGTCAGCCACCGGCAGATGTCCCAGATCGCAGCCTTCCTCCGGGACTACGTGCCCGGTTTCGCCGACTCCTACGTCGCCCAGAGCGGCGTGCAGGTCGGCGTCCGGGAGACGCGGCGGATCCTGGGCGACTACGTGCTCACGGGCGAGGACATCCTGAGCGCACGGAAGTTCGACGACGTGATCGCGCGCGGCACCTACCCGGTCGACATCCACAACCCCAACGGCAGGGGAACCGTGCTGCGGTCGGTGCCTCCCGGGGACGCGTACGACGTCCCCCTGCGCTGCCTGCTGCCACGGGACGTCGACGACCTCCTGACGGCCGGACGCTGCATCTCCGGCACCCACGAGGCCCACTCCTCCTACCGGGTCACGCCCACCGCCATGGCCACCGGCCAGGCCGCCGGGGTCTGTGCGGCGCTCGCGGCCGCCGCGGGCCGGGCACCCCGGGAGGTGGAGATCTCCGCCGTGCAGGCGGAACTGGTCCGGCAGGGCGCCGACCTGGGGGGGCCGCGGGGAAGACGGGGCGTGACCCGCGAGCGGGGTGCCGTGCGGTGATCCGGCGGGGTGACCGGACCGGTCGCCCCGCGCCACGCCGGCCTGCCCGGCGCGGGGCATCGGGAGGTAGCCGGGCAGCAGGTCGGACAGCGTCAGGATGTCGGTCGAGCCCTGCATGTTGGCGTGCCCCCGCGGCGCGTGGATGCCACCGCCCGGCCGGCCGATGTCGCCTAGGAGCAGGTGCACGATCGCCCCGGCGCGGATGTCCTGCGCGCCGACGGTGTGCTGGGTCCACCCCACGCTGTGGACCAGGCCCGCCGTGCGCTCGCGGCCGGAGTTCGCCGTCCCAGGTCTCGTCGGTGTCCTGCCAGCTGCGGCGCCGGGCGTCGAGCACGCGGTCGGCCACCATGTCCATCGCGGTGTGCAGCGGCAGGTCGGTCCACTCGGTGGCGTACGGCGCCCGGTAGCGAACCTCCCGCTCGCGCTGCAGTCCGGTGACCGGCTGGAGGCTGGCCGACCCCTGGGGACACAGCCGGCCGCGGGGCACCGGGGAGTCGGGGCCGCCCTCGATCTGCACGACCCGCCCGGCGTCGGCGTGGACGAGCTGGGCGCAGCCGACGGCGCAGTAGGGGCAGACCGACCTCGCGGGCGCCCGGGGCGTGTCGGTGCGGGGGCGCAGGGCCCTCCACCGCGGGGACTGCGCCGCGGCACCACGGGCCAGGCGGTCGGGTCCGGTCGGCTCTCAGCGGTGTGAACGTCCGAGCCCATCAGAGCGGGACCGGGGGACGTCGGGCATTGGTAGATCTGCCGATCTTTCGGCGGAGCGACGCGTGGAGCCCGGGTTGGAGTGGCCCCGGTGGGACGGCCGACGCAGAGTCGGGGGGCCGGTGAGCAGAGCCGGCCGCTGGGCGCCCCGTGGTGCTCTCAGGAGCCCCGGGGCCCGCGCGCCAGGAGGCGACCGGATGCGAGCGATGGTGTACCGAGGTCCATACAAGGTCAGGATGGAGGAGAAGCAGCGGCCGAGGATCGAGCACCCCAACGACGCGATCGTCCGGGTCACCCTGGCCGCCATCTGCGGCTCCGACCTGCACCTCTACCACGGCATGATGCCGGACACCCGGATCGGTCACACCTTCGGCCACGAGATCATCGGCGTGGTGGACGAGGTGGGCTCGTCCGTGCAGAACCTGCAGGTGGGGGACCGGGTGATGATCCCGTTCAACATCTTCTGCGGCACCTGCTGGTACTGCGCGCGAGGGCTGTACTCCAATTGCCACAACGTCAACCCGAACGCCACTGCCGTCGGCGGCATCTACGGCTACTCGCACACGACCGGGGGCTACGACGGCGGCCAGGCGGAGTACGTGCGGGTGCCGTTCGCCGACGTCGGCCCCTCGAAGATCCCGGACTGGATGGCCGACGAGGACGCGGTCCTGCTCACCGACGCGACGGCGACCGGCTACTTCGGCGCGCAGCTCGGCGACATCGTGCAGGGCGACGTCGTCATCGTCTTCGGCGCCGGGCCCGTCGGACTCGTGGCGGCGAAGTCGGCCTGGCTCATGGGGGCCGGCCGGGTCATCGTGATCGACCACCTGGACCACCGGCTGGAGAAGGCGCGCACCTTCGCCCACGCCGAGACGTACAACTTCACCGAGTACGGCGACATCGTCCTGGAGATGAAGAAGGCGACCGACTGGCTCGGCGCCGACGTCGCCATCGACTGCGTGGGCGCCGAGGCGGACGGCAACTTCCTCCAGCACGTCACCTCGTCCAAGCTCAAGCTGCAGGGCGGCTCCCCGGTCGCGCTGAACTGGGCGATCGACTCCGTCCGCAAGGGCGCGACCATCTCGGTGATGGGCGCGTACGGCCCGCTGTTCAGCGCCGTCAAGTTCGGCGACGCGATGAACAAGGGGCTGACCATCCACACCAACCAGTGCCCGGTGAAACGGCAGTGGCCGCGCCTGTTCGAGCACGTGCGCGACGGCTACCTCAAGCCCAGCGAGCTGGTCACCCACCGGGTGCCGCTCGAGGACATCGCCGAGGGGTACCACATCTTCTCGGCCAAGCTCGACGGCTGCATCAAGCCCCTCGTCCTCCCATCCGCGGCGTGAGCGACAGGAGAACCTGATGACCTACACACCGCACAAGCCGCCGATCGCGGAGTCGCCCGACGAACTGCGCAAGCGCATCCCGGGCTGGGGCGTCGACCTGGACCCCAAGGTCCGGCCGTCGGTGCCGAAGTTGCAGTTCCAGGAGGACTTCACCGGCGCGCACTGGGAGTTCCCCGAGCGGCAGCCGGAGAGGTATCCGCGGGAACGCTCGGTCGAGCACGGGATGCTGACCCCGGTCTTCGGCACCGCCCAGCCGCCGTCAGGCGTCTCCGGCGCCATCCGTCGCTACGCCTACCGCTACAGCGAGGGCCGCGCGGCGCACTGGCTGCTGCTCATCCTCGCCGACCGGGTGGATGCGTGGGAGCACCACCTGAAGTCACTGCTCACGCTGCACCCGGACAACCCGATCACCGAGACCGGGGTGAAGGCCGAGTTCACCCACCACGGCCTGCGGTCGCGGGTCGGGCAGCACCGCACGGACCTCAAGCACCAGGTACTCGACCCGGTGATCGTCGGTGGCCCGTGGATCGCCGCGGCGGGGGCGGTCTACGCCGGTGCCCGGAGCGTGTCGAGGTCGCTGGCGCGCGTCGGGTCCGACGGGCAGCGGCCGGTGCACTGAGCCGGTGACGGCTCGCCCCGGGACACGGACGGACCAGCGCGACCCGGGGAACGGCATGCCGTCGGACGGGTGCCGAACGGGCGGCCCACCCCGCGGGTTCTCGAGGCCGCGCCCACACCGGTCCCGCCCCGCGCGACGCGGGGTGGGACCGGTGCGGGACGACGGCGCCCGTGAATGCTCTGGGTGCACACCGCCGGGCAGGTCCGGTGGGGCCGGGTGGACGCGGCCGGCGGCGTGCGCGACGTGGCGGTGCCGCCGGGAGCGGTTTCCGCCTGCTCACCCCGGACGGCGCGGTGAGCGTCCTGCTGGACCTGGAGGGGGCTGGCCGGACGTGCGGCGGCGCCTGCGACCGCGCCGGCCGCTGCGTCGCCGCCTGCCGGGCGAGATCGGCAGGACTGCCCGTGGAGGAGCCCCCATGACCGCATCCACGATCCGCGCCGTGACCCTCTCCGACGGCACCGCCGCCCCGGCCCTCGGCACGGGCACCTGGTACCTCGGTGAGGACCCGGCAGGAACGACGTCCAGCTGGACGCCCTCTGCACGGGCATCGACATCGGCCTGACGCTGGTCGACACCGCCGAGATGGACGGCGACGGCGCCGCCGAGGAACTCGTCGGCCGGGCGATCGCCGGCCGGCGGGACGACGTCTTCCTGGTCAGCGAGGTGCTGCCGCGCCACGCCACGCGCCACGGCACGGTGGACGCCTGCCAGCGGAGCCTGCGCCGACTGGGCACCGACCGCCTGGACCTGTACCTGCTGCACTGGCGCGGCCGGGTCCCGGTCGAGGAGACCGTCGCCGCCTTCGAGTCGTGGGTCTCCCGCGGGCTGATCCGTGCCCGGGGCGTGAGCAACCTCGACGCCCCCGACCTGGACCAGCTGGTCGGGCTTCCCGGCGACGACCGGGTCCAGACCGACCAGGTGCTCCACAACTCGCCCGGCGCGGCCCCGAGTACGACCTGATCCCCTGGTGCCGCGGCAGGCGCATGCCCCTGATGGCGTACTCGCCCGTCGACCACGGCAGGCTCCTCGAGCACGGGGCCGTCCGAGACCTGGCCGCGGGGAAGGGGGTCATCCCGGCCCCGCCGGCCATCGCGTGGGTGCTGCGGCTGCCCGACGTATTCGCGTCGCCAAGGCCTCGACCCGCGCGCACGTCGTCGAGAACCGCGCGGCGCCGGGGATCGGCTCCAGCCAGGCGGAGCTGGACCGGCTCGACCGGCTCTTCCCCCCGCCGTCCGGCGAGGTCCCGCTCGACGTCCTGCAGGACCGGCCGACGAGCCGGTCACGAGAGCCTGCCTCACGAGCTGCAGCCGGCGGGTTCCTCGTCGTGATCGTGGGCCGGTCCGGGGGCGGCACGCCCACTCGACGCAGGAGTGGGGAGCAGTCGTCGCAGTCGTCTCCGGGCCCGGACACCCCCTCAGGTCGGGGAGCAGGTCTCCCCGTCGCGTGATGTCGACGAGACCCCGCAGGAGGGCGGTGTGCCGGTGCTCGCTCCTGCTCCTGCTCGACCTCCCTCTGGCGATCGGCGACTCGGGTGCCTCGCCCGCCGGCGCAGGCCCGTTCCGGGGGCTCCGGGGGGTCCCGGATGGCGGCGCAGGCGATGGAGGTGCTCGGCCGACGCTGGGCAGGACGGCGGCCCCGCAGCCAGTGGCTGCGGGGCCGCCGTGCTCAGACGAGCCCCTCGTTGTGGGGCTCGATGCTGGCCGGGGGGTCCACCCCCTCGTCGGCGGCCGGCTGGACGGGGCCCTCGCCCGGCTCGGAACCGGAACCGGCGGCGGTGTTCCGGGAGGACCGCTCCGGATCGGTCACGTCGGTGGTCGTCGGCGCCTGACCGATGCGCTTGGCGGCATCCCCGGTCCCGGTCTCCTCCAGCTCTGATTCGCTCACGACTCCTCCATCCAGGTAGTTCGACGTCGGTGATCACGCAGTGGACTCCACGAGTTCCTCGGGCTCGTGGGACGGCTGGCCGGACAGTGACGTTCCGAGAGCCGGCCGGCGCGGTGACGTGGCCGGCGACCGGTCCTACCGGGGCTCGCGCATGTGCTCGGCGACCCCCGCGGGGGCACGGGTGCGGGCCTGCTCGGCCGCCCGGCTCGCCGATCGGCCGGCTCCGGGGTCGACGGGCACCGACCGCACCACCTCCGCACGGCTGCGGTACTCGACCGGCGGGATGGCGCGGAGGCTGCGGACCACCGCCTCGGGTGCGCCCGCCCGCTCGGCGGCGGCGACCAGCGCGTCCTTGCCGGCCGGGTAGTCGACGTCCTGCAGGTACCGCAGGACCTCGTCAGGGGTGATGGGAGCGGTCACGGTCGGTTGCCTTCCTGCTCGTGGTCGTCGGTGTCCGGCGGGCCGGGGGTCAGCCGGAGGACCCGACCGCGGCGATGGCCGCGTCGATCCGCCGGGCGAGCTCGAGGTCCATGTCGGTCACGCGGTCGAGCGAGTGCGTCCAGACCTCGAAGGTGACCGTGTCCTGCAGTTGCTCGACGCGCGCGTGGTGGGTCATGTCCTGCTCGGCGCGGGCGACGGCGTCGCGCAGGGGTCGCCGGCGCTCGGGCGGGAGCACGACGGTGCGCCGCAGGCGGTGTCCGTCGCCCTCCCAGCCCTCCAGGGCGGCCAGTGCGCGGTCGATCTCGTCCTGCTCGAGCAGTCGCGGGGTCAGTCCGATCGGCACTCCGGAACCGCGGGGCGGAACGCTCTGGTCGATCGGTGAGAACAGCTCCTCACCGTCCGGCAGTCGCCGGGCGAGGACGCCGGCGACCTCCGGCTCGGAGGCGGCCAGGGTCGACAGGACCGCCTGGGTGTAGAAGCGGGCCCGCTCGGCCGGGCATCCGGACCTCGCGCTCACCGCGGAGACGAGGGCGGCACCGCTGTCAGGGTGCAGACCCGGGCCCCGGACCTCGGCGACACCCCGGAGGGAGCCGGGCAGGACCGCGGCCAGCCGGTCGCGCTCGGGCTCGTCCAGCGAGGCCGCCACGGCGGCGACGACCGCTTCCACCGCCCGCCGGGCCTCCTCGGTGTCGGCTGCGCCGGCCTGCGCTCCCGCGGCCTGGATCAACGTCGCGTACCGGATCACCGGGCTCCTCCTGACCTGCTGCCGTCCTGCTCCTCCGGTCGCCGACCGCTGCCCGGGCGGCGAGTCCAAGCAGCGGCCCGACCAGCTCCCGGTACTCCTGCGGCAGCTGGGAGAGGACGTCGTCGAACTCCCCGGGTGCGACCGCCTCCCGCACCGTCTTCCGGAGACGCCGCCGCGCGCCGGTCGTGGGGATCCCGTCGTCCGACCGCGGCTCAGACGTTAGGGCCGGTCGCGGCGCGGGGACATCGGTCGATCAACCGATCCGGCCTCCGGCCCCCGTGTCCCTGCACGGCCGCCCGCGCGGGGAGGCGACACGCGGCGACGGCTCCGCTCCTCGGCCCAGGGACCGCCGGGGGGAGGAGCAGGCGGCTCGACCGCACGCCGGCGGGCTGTTCACGACGGACGCGCCGGACGTGATCGCCTGCCCCGCGTCTCCGTGTCGGGGGCCGCGGCGGAGACCGAGTCGTCCGGTCCGCCGCTAGTCGTCCGCACCCGGCCGAGAGCCGTCCGGGTCCCGGGTCCCGGGTTCCTCTCGCGAGCGCCCAGGGCCGACGGCCGGAGCCGCGCCGCCGAGCTCCTTGCTCACCGTCGGATCCGCGTCGTCGGGCTGGGGCACTCGCGGGTCGTCCGGGAGCCGGATGTCGACCTCGTCGGCAGCCGCAGCCGCGGGTGCGTCGTCCTGCGGAGGGATGGTTCCGCCGTCCATGCCGTGGGGATACCCCGAGCCGCCGTCGGAACCGGAGCCGCCGGCCGAGATCGGCAGACCGCCCGACGCCCGTCGGTCGCCTGGTGGACCGGGATCGGGCCCCGCCGGTCGTCGGTCGTCCCCTCTCCCCGGCGCCCACGTGGCCTGGACCGTCCCCTGCTCTGGCCGTGAGTCCTCCGCCGAGGGTCAGCGCCGGCCGGCCGCGCCCGTTCCCGCTGGGACGTACAGGCCCGCCCTCTCGGCGCGCACGGCGGCGAGCGTCCTCGAGGGAGCCCCGAGCTTGACGAGGATGTGCTCCAGGTGCGCGGCGACCGTCCGCGGGGCCACCACGAGAGCCCGGGCGATCTCCTGGTTGGAGTCCCCCTCGACCAGCAGCCCGAGGACCTCCAGCTCCCGGGGCGTGAGCCCGCGCAGATCGCCGCCCGGGGAGAGCAGCACCATCCCCGACAGCACGCGGGACACGTCGTCCGTACCCGTCAGGACCGTCACGCGGACATGGCCGTCCGGGGCGTGACGGCCACCGCGCGGCCACACGAAGGACGCGTACACCTGGCCCCTCCGGATGGCCGCGCGGGCGGCGTCCAGGACGGGAGAGCCTCCCGCCAGCAGCGCGTCGTCGCCGAGACCCGGGAACGGGGCGGTGCCACCGTCCCTGGAGAGCACCACGCCGGCCGCGGCACCCTGGACCACGCGGGCGGCGGTGAGCAGCGAGTCCATCAGGTCGGTGCCGCGGGCGAGGATGGGGGCGAACTGCGCCAGGCGGCGCCGGACGGCCTCCGGCGGAGGCCGGGTGTCGGCGGAGAGCAGCGCCAGGAACCCGACGTGGCGCTGCCCCGGTACGAACAGTCCCACGGTGAGGGCCTCGTGGTATCCGGCGGGGGTGAGGCACTCGGCCCACGTCGGCAGGTCCTTGGCGGAACGGGGGAGGTCCGACGGGCTCAGCGGTGGGCGGGCGCGACAGGCTCCGGTCACCTCGAGGTCGTGCGCCGTCGCCGGACCGCTGAGGTAGCGGACGGTGCTCTGGTCCAGCGAGGTGCTGGCCACGGAGGAGTAACCGTTGCCCAGCGGGTCGGCCAGCGCCATCCACGAGGCGTCGAAGGGGATGTGGCGGCCCAGCTCGTGCAGCAGCGCCTGGGCGCGTTCAGGGAGCAGTGCCGGAGTGGCGGCGATCTCCGCGAGGCGGAGGGCCGGGGCCTCGGTCATGTCGCTCCACCAGTCCAGGGCCTGCGCGGTCGACGGAGCCGTCGAGGACGGCCGCGGCCCTGGACGAGGCTGACCGGGCTGCAGCTGTACATACCGACCCCACCCGGGGAGCAACCCGTGACCCCGTGACCGGAAACCTCGGTGGTCGGAGTCGTCGCCACCGCCACCACGGCCCGTGGACGGCACGGTTTCCCGCAGTAGGATCCACCATGGAGTTGCGCCAACTGCGCTACTTCCTGGCGGTGGCTGAGGAGGGGCGCTTCAGTCGGGCCGCGCAACGGCTCCACATGGCTGCTCCGTCGCTCTCGCAGCAGATCCGTGCGCTGGAGCGGGAGCTCCGGGTCCCGTTGTTCGAGCGAACCCCGGAAGCGGCCCGGCTGACCTTCGCCGGCGTCGTCCTGGTCGAGCGGGCCCGGATCATCCTGGCAGAGGTGGACCGGGCGCTGGCTGACGCGCGCGCCGCCGGAGCGGACTCCCGCGAGCGACTGACCCTGCGGGTGGCCACCATGGCCGACCTCGTCCTCGACGGCCCGCTGCGGCACGCCGCGCTGGCGATCGACGGGATCGAGGTGTCGGTGAGCTCCGCCCGGGGGGACGACGCCGTCGAGGCCGTCCGCCAGGGCAGGGCGGACGCGGCGATCGTCTGGAGCCGGTCCTATCCGCAGCGGGACCTCGCCGGCGTGGTGCTGGGTTCGGTCGTCCTCGGCGTCGTGCTCCCGCTCGGGCACGCGTTGAGCGGCGCGGTCACGGTGCCGGTGGCCGCGCTCGCCGACGAGGTGCTGGTGATGTTCCCGCGGGAGCCGTTCGCCGGGACGTGGGACCGGGCCGTGGACCACGTGTTCCCCGCCGGGGCCGCGCACGACCACGTCGTCATCGAACCCGACCTGCTGAACGCGCCGCGGGCGGTGCTGCGCGCGGTCGCAGCCGGCACCGGCATCGCCCTGAGCATCCTCCGGCTCGTCGATCACCTGGGGGTCGAGGGGATCACGGTGCGGCCTCTCGTTCCGGCGTTGACGTGGGCCCTGGAGGCGGTCTGGCGGGAACCGGTCACTCCCGCCGTCCGCAGGCTCGTCGACTTCCTCGTCGAGTCGTCCCGGGGCCCGCAGACGCTCATCGAACCGGTCCGCCCTCCCGGCGACGGCCGGCGGGACGCCACGGTCAGGGCCTGAGGACCACCTTCTCGCACCGGTCCTGCTCGTGCTTGAAGACGTCGTAGCCGTGCGGCGCCTCGGCCAGCGGCAGCCGGGGGGTGATCACCCGGGTGGGGTCGATCTCGCCGCGCTCGATGCGCTCGAGCAGCGGGCGCATGTACCGCTGGACGGGGCACTGCCCGGTCTTCAGGGTCAGGGAGCGGTTCATCCGGGAGCCGGCCGGGAGCTCGTCGACGAATACGCCGTACACGCCGATGACCGAGACGATCCCCCCGCTGCGGCAGGAGGTGATGGCCTGGCGCAGGGCGTGCGGCCGGTCGGTCTCGGACCGGACGGCCTGCTAGGCCCGGTCGTAGAGCTGCACGTGGGCGGCGCCGTGGTGACGACGTGGTGACGACGTGGCGGACCTCGGACACCGAACCCCCGGTCGCCGGTGCGCCGTCGGCGGCTTCGTCCGTCCCGGGCACCCGGCCCACCGGACACGTGCTGTTGGCCGTGGCGCCGAGAGCAGCACGTGGTGACCGGCTCGGACGAGGCCGCGGGCGAGCCGGTCGATGACCGATCCGGTGCCGCCGTACGCCGGGGGCGGCACGGGGATCCAGGGAGGGGCGATGAGGCCGATGCGCATGGGACGTCCTGGAGACAGGGCGGCGCAGGGGCGTCGCCGGTGGAACGGGACCGTCCGCAAGGACAGCCGACCGCTCGGCCGGCGATCATCGCCAGAGCGACCGGTTCCCGGCCGGCGCCGGACCCGCTCAGGTCGCTCCCGTCACTCCGGGCGGGATGCGCAACCCGCCGCGCAGGGCGCGCACCGCGGCGGCCGTGAGGTCGCTGGTCCCCAGGGCGACCAGGCTCCGCCCCAGGGAGTCCGCCACCGCGTCCGCGGCCACGGGGAGTGACTGCGCGAGGGCCGGGACGTCGGTGACGCCCTCGATCACGAGGCCCAGGACCCGGAGGTCCAGGACGGTGAGGCCGTGCAGGTCGCCCGGGGGGCCCAGGAGCACCGCGGCGGAGAGGTGGTCGAGGTCCGGGCGGGCGAAGTCGAGCGCGGTGACCCGGATCAGCTGCTCGCCGCCGGTCCCCGGTGCCGGGGCGAGGAACGAGACGTACGCGCCGCTGACGGCCAGCTCGTCGGCGGCGGCCCCGAGGATCGGTGAGCCCGGCGTCAACAGGCGGTCGTCGGGCAGACCTGGCAGCGGCAGGACGTCGCCCCCGCGGGTGAGCACGACGCCGGCGCCGGCGTTCCCGACGATGCGGGCGCTCTCGGCGATGTCCCGGGTCCGGTCCAGGTCGTCGGCGATCACCGTGGTGACGGCCGCGACGACCCGGCGGTCGGCCTCTCTCGGCCGCGAGGGATCGGCGGAGAGCAGGCTGAGGAAGCCGACGTGCCGCCCGTCCGTCGTGAACAGCCCGGCCGCCAGACCCTGGCGGAAGCCGGCCGGGAGCAGGTGGTCGGCCCACGCGCGGACCTCGGACAGGGGACTCGGGATGTCGCCGGCCAGCATCGGCGGACGGCGCCGGTGCAGGCCGAGCAGCTCCACCTCCTCGTCGGCCTCCGGACGGCCGAAGTAGGCGACGAGTGCCTCGGCCGGACCGGTGGTCGCCAGCGGGACGTGGGTCCGCCGCTCGGGGTCGCGTACGGCGAGCCAGCCGGCATCGAAGGCCAGGATCCGCCCGAGCTGCTGCAGGTGCTCCGCAGCCCGTTCCTGCACGGTGGCGGACGACGCGACGACGCCCACGACCTCCGACCACACACGCTGGAGCTGCGGTTCGCTCCCGCTCATCACAGCTCACCTTCCCTCACTCACGGGTGGACGTACAGCCCGAGGCGTTCGGCACGGTCAGCGGCACGGGTCGGCGTCGGCGGCGGCAGCCCGGCCGGGACGTGCCCCACGTGCGCCCTCTGGTGACTCGAGCGCAGGAGCGTCGGCGGCCACCGTCCTGCGGGGCGCGTCTCACGGACTCCCCGTGTAGATCACCGTCTCGGCCAGCACTCGCACCTTGACGTTGCTGTGCTGGCTGTGCGTCGTGAGCATCGCGAAGGCCTGATCGGCCGTGAGCTGGCGCTGGCACATCAGGATGCCGATCGCGATGCCGATCTGCCGGTTGGTGGCCAGCGCCTGCTCCAGGTTGGCCGCCCTGTCCTCCGCCGATCGGACCCGTGCGTGCAGCTGGTCGAGTTCGGCGAGGACGGCGAGGCGGTGCACGGGCGCGGCCGGCACCTCCCCCGACGGGTCGACGGTCATCGTGTCCTGGTCCTCCTGCTGTGCGACCGGTGTGCGGATGGGCCGGCGCGTCGTCGCCTGCATGCCGTGGACCTCTCCTGCGACGGACGCCAGGGTGCGGGCGCGTTCCGGCGTCCGGCATCGGCAGAGCGACCGATCCGCGCCTCCGGGGTGGCGGGACGGGGTCCGGCCCGTCGACGTCCGGCGCCCCACGAGCGACCTGGACCTCGGCGGGTCCACGGTCGTGCCCGCCGACCGGCCCGCGGCACTGCGAGCGGCAGGCGGCGAGGACGGCGCGGCCGGCCGCGCCGCGGAGCACCGCGTCCCGGCTGACGATGCCGAGCTCCCACAGGGGTGCGCCGGCCAACGTGGCGACGGCGACGTCGGTGACGCACGCCGGCTTCCCGCACTCAGGTTCCATCCGGTTGCGGTGCCTGGTGAACCACGCCCTGTCGCTGGCCGGCATCGGCTGCTCCGATGGCACGGGGCCGGGGTGCCGCGGCCGGTCGCCCGGTCGCAGCACCCCGCCGGCGGCGGTCATCAACGGAAGCGCTCCACCAGAGCCTGCCGCGTGCTGGACGTGCGCCCACTCTCCCGCGGCCGGCCTGATCTGGCCTACTCCGCAGCCAGCGACCGCGGGGCCGCCGTGGTCAGACGAGCCCCTCGTCGTGGGGCTCGATGCTGGCCGAGGGGTCCACCCCCCCGTCGGCGGCCGGCTGGACGGGGCCCTCGCCCGGCTCGGGACCGGAGCCGGCGGCGGTGTTCCGGGAGGACCGCTCCGGATCGGTCACGTCGGTGGTCGTCGGCGCCTGACCGATGCGCTCGGCGGCCGGCGTGCGCTGCGGATCCGGTCGTGTCGGGGACGCCACCGTCGGGTCTACGTCGATCCGGGCACGAGCCGGGCGAACTCCCCGCCCAGGTGGGACAGCACGTCGTCGAACTCGCCCGGCTCGGCCGCGTCGCGGGTCGTGGCCAGCACGGCGACCATCCCCTCCCGCGCCAGGGCCCGGTCCCTCGCCCGCGTCCGTCGTGACCGGGGCGCGGGGGCCACCGGTCGTGGGCGCACTCCCCGACCCGGTCGGACCCCCAGGGGGACGTCGGCCGGCCCGGGATCGGCATGTCTGCCGATACCGGGCGGCCCGCCGCGCCGGGTGCAATCGAGGTCCCGACCCCCGCCGGGCGCGGGGACCACCCCCGACGAGGAGGCAGCGTGAAGGCAGTCGTGTACGACGGGCCCCGCCAGGTCAGCGTCAAGGACGTACCGGACGCGCGGATCGAGCGGCCGACCGACGTCCTGGTGCGGATCACCTCGGCGAACATCTGCGGCTCGGACCTGCACATGTACGAGGGCCGGACCGACTTCGAGACCGGCCGCTGGTTCGGGCACGAGAACCTGGGCCAGGTGGTCGAGGTCGGCGACGGGGTCGACAAGGTGCAGGTGGGCGACTGGGTCGTCCTGCCGTTCAACATCGCCTGTGGGCACTGCAAGAACTGCGAGCGGCAGCTCACGAACTACTGCCTGACCGCCCAGCCGGAGCCGAAGATGGCCGGCGCCGCCTACGGCTTCGCCGACATGGGCCCCTGGGCCGGTGGGCAGGCGGAGCTGCTGCGCGTGCCCTGGGGTGACTTCAACTGCCTGCGGCTGGGTGAGGACGCCGAGCAGCGCCAGACCGACTACGTGATGCTCGCCGACATCTTCCCGACCGGCTACCACGCCACCGAGATGGCCGGTGTGAAGCCCGGCGACCAGACGGTCATCTACGGCGCCGGCCCGGTCGGGCTGATGGCCGCCCTCTCGGCCACCATCCGGGGGGCCGGCAAGGTGATGGTCGTCGACCGGCACCCCGACCGGCTCAAGCTGGCCGAGTCGATCGGCGCGATCGCCATCGACGACTCGAAGGTCGATCCGGTGCAGGCCGTCCTCGACGAGACGATGGGGCTGGGCGCGGACAACGGCTGCGAGTGCGTCGGCTACCAGGCGCACGAGCCCGACGGCCAGGAGCAGGCCAACCTGACGATGAACCGGCTGGTCGCCTCGGTGCGCTTCACCGGGACGATCGGCACCGTCGGCGTCTACGTGCCGCAGGACCCCGGCGCCAGCGACGAGCTGGCGAAGCAGGGCAAGCTCGCCTTCGACTTCGGCATGTTCTGGTTCAAGGGCCAGCACATCGGCAGCGGCCAGGCGCCGGTCAAGAAGTACAACCGGCAGCTGCGCGACCTCATCGCCGGGGGCAAGGCCGAGCCGTCGTTCATCGTGAGCCACGAGCTGCCCCTCGACCGCGCGCCGGAGGCCTACGAGCACTTCGACCAGCGGGACGACGGCTGGACGAAGGTCGTCCTGCACCCGGCGATGGCGGGGAGCTGACGTGGCCGGGGAGCTGAACGGACGGCGGGTCGCGATCCTGGCGGCCGACGGGGTGGAGCGCGTCGAGCTGGAGCAGCCCCGCCGGGCCCTGGACGACGCGGGCGCGCGGACCGACGTGCTGTCGATCCACGACGGCGAGATCCAGGCGCGCAACAACGACCTCGAGGACGCCGGCACCTTCGGCGTCGACCGGCTGGTCGGCGCGGCGTCGGTGGACGAGTACGACGCGCTGCTGCTGCCGGGCGGCACGGTGAACCCGGACCAGCTGCGCATGCAGCCGGCAGCGGTCGAGTTCGTGCGGGACTTCGTCGAGTCGGGCAAGCCGGTGGCGAGCATCTGCCACGGGCCGTGGAACTTCGTCGAGGCCGACGTCGCGCGAGGACGGCGGCTGACGTCGTTCCCGAGCATCCGCACCGACCTGCGCAACGCCGGCGCCGAGGTGGTCGACGAGCAGGTCGTCACCGACGGCAACATCACCACCAGCCGGTCGCCGGACGACCTGCCGGCCTTCTGCGAGCGCATCGTGCAGGAGTTCGCGCGGGCACCGCAGACCGCCGCCGCGGGAGGTCGGGCATGACCCACTCCATCGGGAACGTGGCGTCCTTCGCCGCCCGCGCCGGCGGGAGCGTCGTCCGCCAGGTGCGGTCGGCCATCGACCCGTCCGCCGCCCGGCCGGCCGGCGCGGGCCGGCCGGCGTCCGGATGGCTCGTGGTGACCGTGTTCCGCGAGCCGTCCGACGTCGACACCGCGCGGCTGCCTGCCCCCCTCGCGGGGTTCGGGGACCGGATCGAGGTCCGCGTCCGCCCGGCCGCGGGCGGCAAGGGCACCGAGCTCGCGGCCCGGTTGCGCGACCGGCCGTCGCCGGGCACCGCCCTCGGTCGGCTGAGCGGCAACGACCCGCAGGCCGACCTGCGGTCCGCGCTGCGCCAGGCCAAGCAGCTCATCGAGGTGGGCGAGGTGCTGGCGGTGGACCCGGCGCCGCACGGCAGGCGGACGGCGACGCCCGGTGGCGTGCTCCTGGAGGCGTGGACCCGGATGGCCCCCAGGGCAGGTGTGCGATGAAGGCGGTGACCTGGCGCGGGGTCAACGAGATCGGCGTCGAGGACGTCCCCGAGCCGAAGCTCCTCAACGACCACGACATCATCCTCGAGGTCGGCCTGTCGGTGACCTGCGGCTCCGACCTGCACCTGATGGGCGGGTACATCCCCGCGATGCGCGCCGGTGACGTGCTCGGGCACGAGTTCATGGGCACGGTCGCCGAGGTCGGGGCCGGGGTGACCAAGCACCGGGTCGGCGACCGCGTGGTGGTGGTCTCCTTCATCGGCTGCGGGCAGTGCTGGTACTGCAAGCAGGAGCTGTGGTCGCTGTGCGACAACGGCAATCCCAATGCGGGGATCACCGAGGCGCTGTGGGGTCAGTCCATCGGCGGCTGCTTCGGCTACTCGCACGCGATGGGCGGCTGGGCGGGCAGCCACGCCCCCTACATCCGGGTGCCCTACGCCGACCAGGGCGCCTTCACGATCCCGGACGGCGTCTCCGACGAGCGTGCGCTGTTCGCCTCCGACGCGGCCCCCACCGGCTGGACCGGGGCCCACCAGGCGGAGGTGAAGGCCGGTGACGTCGTCGCGGTGTGGGGCGCCGGCGGCGTCGGGCAGATGGCCGCGCGCAAGGCGATGCTCATGGGCGCCGAGCGGGTCGTCGTCATCGACCGGTTCGACAACCGGCTCGAGCAGGTCCGCACGCACATCGGGGCGGAGACCCTCGACTACGAGGAGGTCGACGTCCCCGCGGAGCTGCGGGAGATGTCCGGCGGGCGCGGTCCGGACGTCTGCATCGAAGCGGTGGGCATGGAGGCGCACAGCCCGGGCCCGCAGTACCTCTACGACCAGGTCAAGCAGCAGTTGCGGCTGCAGTCGGACCGGCCGACCGCCCTCCGGGAGGCCATCTACGCCTGCCGCAAGGGCGGGACGGTGTTCGCGCTGGGCGTGTTCGGCGGCCTGGTGGACAAGTTCCCGATGGGGGCGGTGATGAACAAGGCGCTGACCCTGCGCGGCGCCCAGCAGCACGGGCACCGCTACGTCCCGGAGATCCTCGACCTGATGAGCCGGGACGAGGTGCGGACCGAACACCTCGCCACCCACGTGATGCCGCTCGACGACGGGCCGAAGGGCTACCGGATGTTCAAGGAGAAGGAGGACGGGTGCGTCCGTGCGGTGTTCCGTCCGGGTGGCTGAGGCGACGCCGGACGTACCGCCACGGGGCCCGGCGCCGGGCCGGACGGTGGGCCGGCGCCGGGCCCCCGCCGGCCCGGTGCGGGGCGACCCGGTGAGCGCCGCGCCCCGCACGACGGCGGTGGCGGCGGGCCCACGGCCGACGATCCTGTCGTGGCGCCGCCTGCTGGTCTGTCTCGGCGGCGGGCTCCTCGCCGCCGTGCTGACCACGATCGCCGGCGTCCCCGAGCTCGCGGTCCTCGCCGGCTGGGCCGTGGCCGCCGGCGGCCTGTTGTTCTGGGTGTGGCGGATCAGCTGGCCGCGCGACGCGGAGGGGACCAAACGCCTGGCCGAGGAGGAGGGGCAGACCCGGGTCACGGACACGGCCGTGCTGGGTGCGGCGGTGGCCAGCCTCGCCGCCGTCGTCGAGGGCCTCGTCCGGTCCAGCTCCGGGGACGCCGTGGGGGTCGCCACCGTGGTGCTCGGCGTCCTGGTGGTGATCCTGTCGTGGGCGCTGGTCAACACGGTCTTCGCCCTCAAGTTCGCGCGCCACTACTACTCCGGTGGCGACGGCGGCATCGACTTCGGCCAGCGGGAGCCGCCTGCCTACAGCGACTTCGCGTACGTCGCGTTCACCGTCGGGATGAGCTTCGCGATGCCGGACACCCAGGTCGAGGACACGTCGATCCGCAGGGTCGCCCTCGGGCACGCGCTGCTGTCCTACCTGTTCGGCACCGTGGTGATCGCCGTGGCGGTGAACCTGGTGACCAACCTGGGACAGCAGGGATAGCGCCGGGGTGACGGCCGACGCGGTGTCCACGGTGCTGCGCCCTCCGACCAGCCGGCCACGGCGAGCAAACCTCCCGTGGCCGTGGAGGTGGACCCGTCGCCCGGCACGGACGTGCTCGGCGTGGTTGCAGTCGTGGTCGCCGTTGGTGGTGTTCGCCCCCGGGCCCCCTTGTGCGCCGCCGTGCGAACCGGCAGGTCGAGCGGCTCACGGAACGCCCGTGGACCGCCGTGACCGCGATCATGACGGCCCGGCAGCGTGGGGGTCAGGGGTCCGAGTCCCCTCAGCTCCACCCCTTCGGACCAGGGCCTTCGCCAGAAGGCCCTGGTCCGATCTCGTTCGTGGTCGCAGTCGGCTCCCCCTCACCTGTCAGCAGCAGGGCGCCCATGCGGTCGGCGACCTCGTGACTCGAGCGGCTCGCACCGGGACTGCAGGAGTCCCGGAGCCTCGGTTCTGGCGCAGGCGGGGTCGCCGGTGAGGCGCGCGCGTCGCCGGTAGCCCCCAGTACGGGCTCCAGTGCCGCGCGAGGGCGGGCAGGTCGCGGTCCGCGAACTCGATGTCTCCAGTTGGAGTCGGCCGTGCGGCGTTCGTTGACCGCGTCACATGTGGGGTGCTTCACTCCCTACCGATAATTTCCGGAAGTTCTGGCACCACTTCCGGGCCTTCCTCGCGCCGGCGCGGCGCCCCTCCTGAGGAGAACCACGACGCAATGAGCCGACGACGCCTCGCGGCCGGGACCACCGTCCTGGGCCTGCTCGCACCGCTGGGGGTCGGCCTGGCGCCCTCGGCCGCCGCTGCTCCGGCGACGGTGCACGAGACCGGCTTCGAGGACGGGACCGGTGGCTGGTACGGCCGCGGCTCCTCCGCGGCCGTGACCACCGACGTGGCCCGCACCGGTGCGCACAGCCTCCTCTCCAGCGGCCGCACCCAGGCCTGGCAGGGGCCCGGCGTCAACGCCCTGCCGTTCATGCCGGCCGGCACCTACGAGGTCGCGGCCTGGGTGCGGCTGCCGGCGGGCTCCGGCAGCGACCAGGTGACCCTGAGCGTGAAGCGGGTCAGCGGCGGCGCGACCGCCTACGAGACGGTCGCCTGGCAGGTCGCGGTGAGCGACGCCGACTGGACCCTGGTCACGGGCGAGTACACCCACGCGACGGACAACACCGAGCTCGAGCTGTACCTCGAGAGCTCGGACCCCACGCAGGACTTCTACGTCGACGACGTCACGGTCGTCGGCGAGGCCGCGGCGCCGAGTGAGCCGGGCACCATCCAGCCGGTCAGCAGCGACTTCGAGAGCGGCCTGCAGGGCTGGGGCCCGCGCGGTGACGCGCAGGTCGCCACCACGACGTCCGACGCGCACGGCGGCACCACCAGCCTGCTGACCACCAACCGGTTGCAGGCGTGGCAGGGCCCGACCCTCGACGTCACCGAGAGCCTGGCCGTCGGCAGGACCGTGCAGATCTCCTTCTGGGCGAAGCTGGCTCCTGGGCAGTCGGCGACGTCGGCGTCCCTGAAGGCCTCCATCCAGCGCGACCGCGCCGGCGCTGCCACCGGCTACGACAACGTGCCGGGCGCCAGCGCCGTCGTCACCTCCGACGCGTGGACGGAGATCACCGGCCGGTACACCCTGGGCGCGCCGATCGACACGGCGCAGCTCTACGTCGAGGGCGACGCGAACGTCAGCTTCCTCATCGACGACGTCTCGGTCGCCGAGTTCACCGAGACGCCGATCCAGGACGTGCCGGCCCTCCAGGACGTCCTCGGGAGCCAGGGCTTCGAGCACGTCGGCGTCGCCATCGACCAGCGGGAGACGGTGGGCCGGGCGTCACAGCTGGTGCAGCGGCACTTCAACGCCTTCACCCCCGAGAACGACGGCAAGCCCGCCGAGATCCAGCCCACCGAGGGGAACTTCACCTTCGGCGACCTCGACGCCCTGCTCGACTACGCCGACGCCAACGGCGTCCAGGTGTACGGGCACGTGCTCGCGTGGCACTCCCAGACCCCGGACTGGTTCTTCAAGGACGGTGACCGCGACCTGACGAACAGCCCCGCGGACCAGGCCCTGCTGCGCGCCCGCATGGAGGCGCACATCAAGGCGATCGCCGACCACGTCAACGCCCGCTACCCCGACGGGAACAGCCCGATCTGGGCCTGGGACGTCGTCAACGAGGTCATCAGCGACAGCGACAACGCCAACCCGCACGACATGCGCGACAGCCGCTGGTTCCAGGTCCTCGGCGAGAGGTTCGTCGACGACGCCTTCCGCTTCGCCGACGAGTACTTCCCGCAGGCCGAGCTGTTCATCAACGACTACAACACCGAGATGCCGACGAAGCGGGCGGACTACCTGTCGCTGATCGCCGCCCTGCAGGAGCGGGACGTGCCGATCGATGGGGTGGGCCACCAGGCGCACATGGACTTCGCCCGCCCGGTGGAGTGGCTCGACGACTCGCTGACCGCCGTCGAGCAGCTCGACCCCTCCCTGCTGCAGGTCATCACCGAGCTGGACATCAGCACCTCGGCCGAGAACTACGGCGCCGACGTCAGCAGCGGCACCACTCCGCAGCACCGCCCCGGGATGGCCGACCAGGACGAGGCCGAGACCGAGAACGGGTACTACTACCGCGACCTGTTCGACGTGCTCCGCAGCCACTCCGACTCCATCGAGTCGGTGACCTTCTGGGGCATCAGCAACGCCCGCAGCTGGCTGCGGACGTGGCCGGCCGCTCGGCCGTGGGAGGCGCCGCTGCCCTTCGACGACGACCTGCAGGTGACCCCGGCGTACTGGGGGATCGTCGACCCGACGAAGCTCGCGGAGCGCCCGTCCGACCAGTTGGCCCCGCGCGTCGCCGGTCACGACCCGGTCTCCGCGGACTCGACGGGCGTCGCCGGCGCGAAGGTCCCGTACACGGTCACCGCCGGTGACACCCGGGACGGCGCGGTGACGGCGACGTGCACACCGCCCTCGGGGTCCCGGTTCCCGATCGGCACCACGAAGGTCACCTGCACGGCGACCGACGCGGCCGGGAACACCTCCAACCCGATGACCTTCGACGTGGTGGTCACCCGACGCGCACCAGGACCACGCGCCTGAACCAGGCACATCGTCCGACCGGCCCCCGACCACACCCGTGGCCGGGGGCCGGGGTCTCCTCAGGGCCGCCGGCCGCCCTCGCGCCCGGCGGCGCGGTCGCGTTCCCGCGCGGCGAACTCGCGGGCGTCGCGGGCCTCGCGGCGGAGGCGGTCGCCGGCCTCCGGGCGGGTCTCGGCGAGCTGGTCGAGGGTCTCGGCGAGCCGCGTCTCGGTGTCGACGATGCTGCGGGTGGTCCTGGCCAGCGCGTCGGCCAGCTCCTCGTGCCGGAGCCGGAGGTCCTCGGCCCGGCGCCGCACGGCCTCGGCCCGCCGCGCGAGGCGCCGGGTCCGGTCGACCTCCCCGGCGGAGGGTGCTCCGCCGTCCGCCCGGGCCGCCATGGCGGACAGCGTGACGCACCGGCGTGCGGCGCGGCAGCTCCCGCGTCCCCGGACGACGGGTGCCGTGCGGCCGGCGCCGCGACGCGCCAGGATCGCGGCGTGCTGCACGTGGGGGTCGTCGTCCTGGGGGTGCGGGACGTGCCGCGGGCCGCGGCCTTCTGGACGGCCGCGCTCGGCTACACCGTGCGCAGGGACGGCTTCGGCGGCTGGGCCACCGTCCTCGTGCCGCCCGACGGCGCCCCCGGCTGCTCCCTGGCGCTGCAGAGCAGCGAGACGCCGCCGCAGGACCACCCGCGGCTGCACCTGGACCTGCACGTCACCGGCGCCGCCGAGCAGGCCGCGGAGGTCGAGCGGCTGGTGGGCCTCGGCGCCGGACGCGTGGAGTGGGACGCCTACCCCGACGACCCCGACTTCGTCGTGCTCGCCGACCCGGAGGGCAACCGGTTCTGCGTGGTCGACCTGGCGCACGGCTGACCGCCGGGGACCGGCGGCGGGGCGGCCGCCGGTCGGGGTGGCCGGTGCCGGTCGCCCGACCCGGACGGGGGACGGCGCGGCGCGGGTGCTTGCGCAGGTCGGCAGACTGCCGGGGTGATCGAGAGCGCCGACGCCGCCGGGACGACCGCACGCATCCCCTCCCTCCCGGCTCCTCGGACCGCTCCGGTCCCCGCCCCGTCCGACGACACGCTGCTCGTCCCGGGGGAGACCTGCTGGCGGATCGAGCGCGCCGACCGGCACGCCGTCTTCGTCGACGCCGCCGACTACTTCGCCACCCTCAAGCGCGCGGTGCTGCGCGCCGAGCGGCGGGTGCTGTTCATCGGCTGGGACTTCGACCCGCGCATCCGGATGGACCCGCGCACGCCCGGCCGCGCCCGCGACGACCGCCTGGGCCGCGTGCTCGAGCACGCCGTGCGCGCCAACCCGCGGCTGGAGATCGGCGTCCTGCAGTGGGACCTCGGCATGGTGGTGGCGCTGACCCGCCGCATGGCCCCGATCGTGCTGCTCGACCGGCGCACGCCCGACCGGCTGCGGTTCACCGTCGACACGCACCACCCGCTCGGCGGCGCGCACCACCAGAAGATCGTCGTCATCGACGACTGCCTGGCCTTCGCCGGCGGCATCGACGTCACCGCCGACCGCTGGGACACCTCCGAGCACCGCGACCGCCACCCGCTGCGGCACCGGCCGCACACCACCCGGCTGCGCGGCCCCTGGCACGACGTCACCAGCCTGGTGTCCGGCCCGGCCGCCCGCGCCATCGGCGACCTCGCCCGCGAGCGCTGGGAGAGCGGCACGGGGGAGCACCTGGAGCCGGTGACCGACGTCGAGGTCTGCTGGCCCGAGGAGGTCGAGACCTTCCTCACCGACGTCGACGTCGCGGTCTCGCGCACCCGCCCCGAGTACGGCGGCGCCGAGCTGGTGCACGAGATCGAGCTGCTGTGGCTGGCCGTCGTCGCCGCCGCCCGGCGCACCGTCTACGTCGAGACGCAGTACTTCGCCAACCGCCGGGTCGCCGAGGCGATCGCCGAGCGGCTGCAGGAGCCCGACGGGCCGGAGTTCGTCGTCGTCCTGCCGCGGTCGGCCGACGGCTGGCTGGAGAGCAAGGCCATGGACACCGCCCGGGTGAAGCTGTTCGACCTGGTCTCCCGCGCCGACCGGTACGACCGGTTCCGGCTGCTCGTGCCGGTCACCGAGGAGCGCCGGCCGATCTACGTGCACGCCAAGGTGACCTGCCTCGACGACCGGCTGCTGCGGATCGGCTCGGCCAACCTCAACAACCGCTCGATGGGCCTGGACACCGAGTGCGACCTGTCGATCGAGGCCCGCACCGGCGACCCGCGCCACGACGAGCTGGCCGCCGCGGTCCTGGGCGTGCGCCACCGCCTGCTCGGCGAGCACCTCGGGGTCACTCCGGAGGAGGTCGCGGCCACGGTGGAGGAGCACGGCGGGTCGCTGGTCCGCGCCGTCGACGCGCTCATGCGGCCGACCGGGCGCTCGCTGGTGGCCTTCGAGGCGCCGGACCTCGACCCGGTGGAGCGGCTGCTCGCCGAGACCGAACTGCTCGACGCCGAGCACACCCCGAACCGCTGGCGCCGGGTGCGGCGGGCCTTCGCCGGCCGCCGCCGCCGTCAGCGCGGCTGAGCGTCCGGCGGGTCAGAAGCCGAAGAGCAGGCCCAGGCCCGCGACGGTGAACAGCACCATCACGAGCACGAGCGGCAGCTGGTCCGACGCCGGGGCCCGCGGCGCCACGCGCAGCGCCTTCTCGTGGGCCAGCAGCACGCCGACGACGTGGCCGAGCACGACCGCGCCGACCTGCACCCAGGCGATGAGGTCCGGGCTCACCGCGCGCAGGTCCACCACGTTCGCCGCCGCCCCGAACAGGTCCGCGCCGGTGCCGAACGGGTCGCTGGCGAGGATCCACGTCGTCTGCCCGTCGAGGGCGAGCAGCGAGAAGTAGTGCGCCACGGTGTAGCCGACCGCGATCGGCACCACCGACGCCGCGTACAGCCGGGGCTGCGGGCCGAGCGGGAGGCGGCCGAGGCGGCCCGAGAGCCGGGTGCCGAGCAGGTACAGGACCGCGACCAGCGCGGTGCACGCGGCGAGCCCGAGCGTGCCCGACAGCGTGTCGTCCGCCGCCCCCGGCCCGCTCTGCCACCACGCGGTGCGGGAGAGCCCGTCGAAGCCGGTGGAGCCGAGCAGCACCACCACGACGGCGGCCAGCCCCCGGCCGTCCGGACCGGCCATCGCGTTGGTCAGCGGCGAGCGGACGACGACGACGCCGTCGTCGCGCCGGCCGACCACCGACAGCCGGCCGAGGACGGTCGAGTACACCTCGAAGCCGTCGCCGCGGGCGAACCACCCCTCGCCGAACCAGGCCACCGCGGCCAGGTGCACTCCGGCGTACGCGACGAGGAAGACCGCGACCGTGACCGGCTCCGCCCGGCCCGGGAAGACCAGCTCCAGCCAGACGAAGACCAGCAGCGAGGCAGCCGCCGGCCAGAGCCCGAGGGCCGGCAGCCGGTCGGCGCCCCGCGGTGGTCCGGCGAGCACCCGCAGGCCGCGGGCGAGCAGCCGCAGGGGGTTGACCACCCGCCACACCGGCCCGAGCAGCAGGCTCGCCGGCACCAGGCCCACCCAGAAGGTCACGTAGAGGACCCAGGGCGCGAGGTTGTCCGCGGTGTCGTCGGGGCCCGCCAGCGCGACCACCAGCACGAGGACGGCGACGGCGAGCGCGACCGCCTGCCCGCCCCGGCGCAGCGGAGCGCTGTCCGCGGCGCGCTGCACCCAGGCCGGCAGCGGGTGCCCGGAGGCGGCGTCGCCCAGCTTGGGCCGGCGCCAGAACAGCAGCAGGACGGTGAAGCTGACCAGGATCGCCGCGCCCGCGCCGTAGAGCGCCAGGCCGAGGGGGAGGGGCAGGTCGGTGCGCGACCCGACGCCGTGCGCGAGGACGGTCACCCGACCTGCAGCGACAGCAGCACCGTCCCCGCCCCGTGCAGCTCCACCTCGAACACCCCGGGGACGTCCGCGGTGAACTCCACCGTCGCGGGCGTGCCCGGGGCCAGCGCTGCCTCCAGGTCGTAGCCGTGCACGTGCACCTCGTCAGCGACGTCGCCGGTCACGGTGAGGGTCACGTGCTCCCCGGCGGGGACGGGCACCCGGCCGGTGTCGCCGGTGACCTGCCCGCCGGCGACCTGCACCGCGAGCGCGCGGCCGGCCGGGGTGGTGGGGGCCGCCGTCGACGCCTCCGGGGAGGGGGCCGGGGTCCCCGACGGCGTGCCCGCGTCGGACGGCGCGGTCCCGGCGCACCCGCTCAGGGCCACGACCGCGAGAGCGGCCAGGGTCAGGCGGCGGGTCACCGGCCGGCCCCGCTCGGCGCCGGGGCCGGGCTGTCCACCGGCCGGTCGGGGAGCCGCTCGCCGGCGCTGCCGCGACGCGAGTAGCGGCCCACGCCCCAGGAGATCGCCGCGACGATCGCGATCGTGCAGGCCAGGGCGACGAGGTTGGCCGCGGTCCACAGCCCGCCGCCGGAGTCCTCGAGCTCCCGCTGCAGCAGCTCGATCTCGGGGATCGCCGCGCGGGTGACCCCGTCGGTGGCGGCGATCTCGTCGGCCGGGATGGCCGGGTCCTCGGGCAGGTAGATCGGCACCGCGGTGAGCACCCGGCCGTCGTGGATGCGCAGCATCGTCTTCCAGTCGTCGTGGACCGGGACCGGCTCGGTGGTCCGGTACTCGCCCGGCCCGGTGCGCTCGAGGTCGGTGACGACCAGGCCCTGGCCCTGCCACGCGGTGATCTGCACCCACGCCGGGTCGTCGAGGGCGTCGGCGGGGTCCAGCCGCACGGTGACGTCCGCCGTCCGCGGGTCGGTGGTGACGTCCTCGATCGCGAGGGTGGCCTCGAGGTCGTCGGGGACGGTCGCGACCAGCCCGTTGGTCACGCCGCCGGCGACCGCCAGCAGGCTGAGGACGAGCACGCCGCGCGCGACGGCGGGGCGGGGCAGCCGGCGGCGCAGGCCCAGCGCGAGCAGCGCGCCGACCAGCCCACCGGCGACGCCGCCGACGACGGCCATGAGGGTGCCCTCGACCAGGACGTCGCCGTTCCACTCGAGCACCTGGGTGACCCGGGTCCACAGGCCCTCGACGGCGGTGCCGACGGTCCCGACCAGGACGCCGGCGACCGCGCCGAACGCGAGCGGGCGGCGGGCGAGCGGCCAGGCCAGGGCGAGCAGCTCGACCAGCAGCGCGGAGCCCAGGTAGAGCGGGAACTGCGGCGTGACCTCGCCGAGGACCGGCCCGACGACGACGGCGATCGTGCCGCGGACGACGAGGAAGAACCCGGCGGCGGCCAGCGCCCCGCCCCGGCCCATCCAGAGCCGGGCGGCGACCAGCGCGGCCCCCGCGGCGCCGGCGATCAGGAACGGCTCGAGCACCAGGCGGAACTGCGGGACGTCGAAGTCGAACTCGCCCTGGAACACCGACAGGCCCAGCAGCAGGCCGCCCATCGCCGAGGCCTGCCGCAGGAACCGGGCGCGGTTGCCCACCTTGCGGCCGCCGTCGTCGGTGGACAGCCCGCCGTGGCCCTCCATCTCCAGGACCAGCAGCCCGACGATCGACAGGCCGGCGCCGCCGATGAGCATCAGGTGGGTGGGGCCCCACAGCGTGACGTCCTGGCCGAACAGGCGGTGCCAGACGTCGTCGAGGGGGAAGCCGAGCAGGGCGTAGAAGCCCGCCGCGGTGAGCAGCACGCCGCCGACCGGCACGTCCCAGCCGCGGACGAAGCGGACGGCGGCCGGGCCGGGGCGCTCGTCCAGCGGCATCGAGCAGGCCAGGACGCCGCCGGCGAAGACCCCGAACAGGCCGAACAGGATGAGGTAGTGCGCGGGGTTGGCCAGCGGGCCCTCGTCGCGGCCGACGCCGATGTGCAGCGCGATGTCCCACATCATCCCGAGCAGCGCGACCAGCAGGGACGCCGTCGTCAGCACGGTCGGGAGGGCGACCCAGCCGGGGACATGGGTGGCCCGGCCGAGGGCGTCCCCGGCGCGGGCGAGCACCGTCGTCCGGCGGGTGCGGTGCGCCCACACCAGGCCGAGCAGGACGGCGGTGAGGGCGAACCCGATGGCGGAGGCGAGCACGACCTCGCCGAGGGCGGCACCGCCGGCGGGACGGTCCTCCACGGCGAGCAGCACTGGTCCCAGGGACGTCACGCCGGGTATGGAACACCATTTGACGTGACATCGCAAAGTGGCACATCGGGACACCGTTACGATCAGGTCCTGATGGAGGCTGAGGAACGGGTTGCCGCGACCACCGGTGACGGTGACCGGGAGCTGACGGTCGACGAGCTCGCCGCGCGGGTGGGCATCACCGTGCGCAACGTGCGGGCCTACGCGGCCCGCGGGCTGCTGCCCCCACCCCGGCTGGTGGGGCGCACCGGCTACTACGGCCCCGAGCACGTCACCCGGCTGCTGCTGGTGCGCGAGATGCTCGCCGAGGGCTACTCGCTCGCCGTCATCGAGCGGACGCTGGCCACCGCCCCGGCCGTCGGCGGCTCGGCCGCTCTGGCGCTGCACCGCGCCCTGCTGGCGCCCTGGCTGCCGCCGGAGCCGGAGGAGACCACCCCCGAGGAGCTCGCCGCCCGGGCAGGCGTCCCGGTGGACGCGGCCACCGTCGACGAGATGGTCCGGCTCGGCCTCGTGGAGCGGCTCGACGACGGCCGGCTGCGCGTCAACGACCCGCCGCTGCTCACCGCCGGCCTGCAGGTCGTCCAGCTCGGCGTGCCGCCGTCGGCGCTCATCGCCGCCCAGGCCCGGGTCATCGAGCTGGTGCGGGAGATCGCGGCCACCTACGTCGGCATGTTCGTCGAGACCGGGTGGCGCGCGCTGCTCGAGGAGGGCGCCCGGCCCGACCGGCTCGACCGGGTCCGCGCCATGGTCGACCGGCTGCAGCCGGCCGCCGCGCAGGCGCTGCTGGCGAGCTTCCGCACGGAGATGGCCGCCGCGGTCGGCGCCGCGGTGCAGGCCGAGCTCGGCGCGCTCGCCGAGGAGTGAGCCGAAGCCCGTCCCGTCAGCCGGCCCGGGGTCGTGGTTGCGGGAGGACGCCCAGCTCGCGGGCCCGGTCGACGGCCAGCAGGCGGTCGTGGCGGTCCAGCTTGCGGTAGGCGTTCTCCAGGTGCTTGTGCACCGTGCGGTCGCTGACCCCCAGCAGGCGCGCGACGGCGCCCGCGGTCAGCCCGCTGCCGACGTGGCCCAGCACCTGGACCTCCCGGGCGGTGAGCCCCGGCCGCTCGGCCGCCGCGGCGCCCGCCGGTGCCGTCGTCGTCCCCGTGCCGACCGTCCGGTCCAGCAGCGCCAGGACCGGTTGCAGGGCGCGGGCCGACGCCAGCTCGTCGTCGGTGAAGTCGGCACCCGACCGGTTCACCGTCCACACCCGGCTGCCGCCGGCCGCCCGCCGCGCGGTCATGATCGTCAGCTGGTGCTCGGCGCCGCCCGGGCGCAGCATCTCCACGTAGGCCGGGCTCCGCAGCAGCTCCGCGCGCGTCGCCACGTCACTCAGCCGCCGCGGGGCCGGGATGCCGCGGGACCGGTCGGCGCGGTAGCTGCGCACGACCGGGTGGCCGTCGGCGACGTCGAGCAACTGCCGCGCCAGGTCGCCGGCGGGCCGACCGCCCCGCGGGTGGCGCTGCACCTCGGCCGACCGGACTGCCAGGTCGAGCGCGACGTGACCGACGAAGTCGGCGCCGAGGAGGTCCACCAGGCTCTCGGCGACCACGCGCAGGTACTCGGCCCGGTCGACGACGCCGGCGAGCCGGGAGGCCAGGTCCGGCGCCGCCGGCATCCGTGCGCTCGACAAGGCGACTCCCGCCACTCGCCGCCGGAGGTGTGCGGTCGCCAGCGTGGCACCGGCCCGCCCGGGGCGCGAGGTGTGCTAGTCGGCCGGCCGGCGGTCGCGCCCGGCCGACGGCTCGTCGATGCGCTCGTGGGAGCCGTCGAGCCCGTCGCGCTCGCGGGCGGCCAGCCGCCGGTCGCGCACCACGGCGGCGACGACGACCGCGACCAGGACGGCCGCCGGCACGAAGAACCCGGCGGTGGCGATCAGGCTCAACCCGTCGGTCGCCAGGACGCTCGTGCCGGACACGCCCTCCATGTGACACCGATCGGTGTCACGGTGTCAAACCGGCGCACCTGTCGGCACCCGGCGGTAGGACACCGGCATGAGCCCGCGCCGCCCGCTCGACCTGCTGGCCGCCCCCTCCAGCGCCGCGGCGCACTGGCCCGGTCAGGAGCGCGCCTGGGCGGCGCTGGCCGCGGCGGGGCTGGCGGAGGAGCTCGGGCGGACGCGGGAGGTCGCCGTCCGGGAGCTGTTCCCGCCGGTCCGGTGGGCCGCCGGCCCGGCCCCGGCGGGGCGGGTGCGCGACGCCGCCCGCGTCGTCGCCGGCCTGGCCGCGGTGCAGGACGCCGCAGCCGCGACGCTGCGGGCCGGCCGGCTGCCGGTCGTGGTCGGCGGCGAGTGCACGACGACGGTCGGGCTGGTCGCCGGCGCCCGCGCCGCGGGCCGGTCCCCGGGGCTGGTCTACGTCGACGGCGGCGTCGACCTGCGCACCCCGGCCGACAACCCGACCGGCGTCGCGGACTCGATGGCGCTGGCGCACGTGCTGGCCCTGCCGGGGTCCGACCCCGAGCTGCTCGCGGTCGGACCGGTGCGGCCGCTGCTCGCGGTGGACGACGTCGTGGCGGTGGGCGTCCGGGACGTCGAGCCGGACGCGACGACCGCGGCCCGGATCGGCCTCGGCACCGTCCCGGCCGGCGCGGTGGCGGCCGACCCCGAGGGCGCCGCCGCCCGGGCCGCCGCGGAGGTGGACCGGCCCGACGGCTTCCTCGTGCACCTCGACGTCGACGTCGTGGAGTTCCTCGACCTGCCGCTGGCCGACGTGCCGGACCACGGGCGGGGGCTGCCGCTCGACGCCGTCGCCGCGGTGCTGCGCCGGCTGTGCGCCGAGGACGGCTTCGGCGGCCTGTGCCTCACCGAGGTCAACCCCGACCACGCGCCGGACCCCGGCGAGGTGGCCCGGCTGGTGGCGGTCCTCGCCGCCGCGCTGGCCTGAGCCGCGGTTCCGCGCGGGCACCGCGGGGGAGGAGCAGGGCATGGCCACCACCACCTTCGACTTCACCGGCTCCGTCGTCCTCGTCACCGGCGGCGGGACGGGCATCGGCCTGGCGATCACCCGGGCCTTCCTCGACGCCGGCGCCACCGTCGCGGTCACCGGCCGCCGGCGGGAGCGGCTGGAGTCCGCCCTCGAGGGCGTGCCGGCCGAGCGCGGAGCGGCGCTGCCCGCGGACGTCTCCGACCCGGCCCAGGTGCGGCAGCTGGTCGCCGACGTCGTCGACCGGTTCGGCCGGCTCGACGTCGTGGTCAGCAACGCGGCCGGCTACGAGAGCGGGGAGGTCACCGACCTCACCGACGACGCGTGGGAGCAGATGCGCGCCACCAACGTCGACGCGTTCTTCCACCTCGCCAAGGCCGCGCTGCCGCACCTGGCGGAGTCCGGCGGCAACCTGGTCGCCGTCTCCTCGGTGTCCGGGCTGCGCGGCGACTGGGGGCAGGCCGGCTACAACGCCACCAAGGCCGCGGTGACCAACTTCGTGCGCTCGCTGGCGCTGGACTGGGGCCCGCGCGGCGTGCGGCTCAACGCGGTCGCGCCGGCCTTCACCTTCACCGAGCTCAACGCCGACGCGCCGCGCGACGACCAGTCGCTGGCGCCGTTCCGCAACCGCATCGCGCTGGGCCGGCCGGGGGAGCCGGAGGACATCGCGCCGTCGGTGCTGTTCCTCGCCTCCGAGGGCGCGCGGTACGTCACCGGCGCGGTGCTGGCCGTCGACGGCGGCACCAGCGCCTCCACCGGCCAGGCCCACGTCTGAGGGCGCCCGCGTGACCGCCCGCCCGACCTCCGGCCGGCTGGCGTTCGTCGCCGGCGTGGTCGCGGCGGCGCCGGGGGAGCGGGTGCTCGAGGTCGGCTGCGGCGCCGGCGCGCTGGTCACGGAGCTGGTGGCCGCGGTCGGTGACGGGCAGGTGGTCGCGGTGGACCGGTCGGCACGGATGGCCGCCGCGGCCGCCCGGCGCAACCGGGCGGCGGTCGACGCCGGCCGGGTGCGGGTCCTCGCGGCGCCGCTGCTCGACGCCGACCTCGCCGGCGAGCGCTTCGACGCCGTCGTCGCCGTCGACGTCCGGGCGTTCTGGACGCCCCCGGCGCCGGAGTGGGACGTCGTCGCGCGGGTGCTGGCCCCCGGCGGCCGCGTGGTCCTCGGGTTCTCGGTGATGCGCCCGGACGACCGGGACCGCGTGCGGGCGGCCGTGGCGCGGACGGCGAGGGAGCGCGGGTTCGAGGTGACCACGACGGCGGAGGCGGCCACCGCGCCGTTCCCGACGGCCGCGGTCGAGGTGCGCCGTCCCGGGTAGGGGAGGGGCCACCCACCGACGGGAGGACCCTGCGATGACCGACGAGCTGCCCGGCGACCTCTACGGCTACGAGACGCTGCTCGACGACGAGGAGCGCAAGGAGCTGGCGGGCATCCGGCGCTTCCTGGCCGAGGAGGTCCGGCCACGGGTCAACGACGCCTGGGCGTCGTCGGAGTTCCCGATGGACCTGGTGCCGCGCTTCGCCGAGGAGGGCATGGTCGGGCGCAGCTACGACCTGGAGCACCGGCCGCGCGCCTCCCGGCTGTTCACCGGGTTCATCGCGCTGGAGGCCGCGCGGGTCGACCCGTCGATGGCCACCTTCCTCGGCGTGCACAACGGCCTGTCGATGGGCTCGATCGTGCTGCTGGGCTCCGACGAGCAGCGCGCCCGGTGGGTGCCGGACATGGTCGCGCTGGAGAGGATCGGCGCGTTCGCGCTCACCGAGCCGCACGGCGGCTCCGACGTCGCCCGGGGGCTGGAGACCACCGCCCGCCGCGACGGCGACGGGTGGGTGATCGACGGCGCCAAGCGGTGGATCGGCAACGGCACCATCGCCGACGTCGTCGTGGTGTTCGCCCGCGACGTCGCCGACGACGCGGTGAAGACCTTCGTCGTCGAGAAGGGCACGCCCGGGTTCACGCCCACGAAGATGGAGGGCAAGTACGCCCTGCGCACCGTGCAGAACGCCGACATCGTCTTCGACGGCTGCCGCGTGCCCGCGGAGAACAAGCTCGAACACGGCAACTCGTTCAAGGACGTCAACCGGGTGCTCAAGCTGACCCGCGGCGGCGTCGCGTGGTCGGCGGTCGGCTGCCAGATGGGCGCCTTCGAGGCGGCGGTCGCCTACGCCAGGGAGCGCGAGCAGTTCGGCCGCCCGATCGGCGGTTTCCAGCTGGTCCAGGACCTGCTCGCCCGGATGGCCGGCAACGTCACCGCGAGCCTCGGCATGGCGGTGCGGGTGTCCCAGCTGCAGGAGGAGGGCGTGTTCAAGGACGAGCAGGCGGCGCTGGCCAAGGCGTTCGTCACCGGCCGGGCCCGCGAGACGGTGGCGCTGGCCCGGGAACTGTTCGGCGGCAACGGGATCCTGCTGGAGAACGACGTCGTGCGGTACTTCGCCGACGCCGAGGCGCTGTACTCCTACGAGGGCACCCGGGAGATCAACAGCCTGATCGTCGGGCGGGCGCTGACCGGGATGAGCGCCTTCGTCTGACGCCACCCCGCCCGGGTGAGGCGGCCGCGGCCCGGGTGGAGGCCGGCCGCGCCGCCGCCGTTGCTCCCACCGGGGGCGGCCGTCCGGGTCGCCGGGACGGAGGCGCGCGGTGGCCGGGCAGTCGGTGCTGGTGGTGGAGGACACCCCGGAGATCCGCGAACTCGTCACCACGGTGCTCGCCCGCGCCGGGCTCGACGTGCGGGCCGTGGCCACCGGTGTCGAGTGCCTCGCCGAGGTACGCCGGTCCACGCCCGACCTCGTCGTGCTCGACCTCGGCCTGCCCGACCAGGACGGCACCGAGGTCTGCCGCCGGCTGCGCGCCGAGAGCGGCTGCTACGTCTTCATGCTCACCGCCCGCGCCGAGGAGGTCGACCTGCTCGTCGGCCTCGCCGTCGGCGCCGACGGCTACATGGCCAAGCCGTTCTCCCCGCGCGAGCTGGTCGCCCGCGTGCAGGCGATGCTGCGGCGCCCCCGGCTCGCGCTCGCGCCGGCCGAGGACGCCGTCGTCCGGCTGGCCGACCTCGAGGTGGACGAGGACAGCCGCGAGGTGCGCGTCGACGGCGTCGTCGTCGACCTGACCCGCACCGAGTTCGACCTGCTCGCGGCGCTGGCCGCCCGGCCCGGCCGCGTGCTGCAGCGGGAGACGCTGCTGCGCGAGGTGTGGCGCACCGACTGGGCCGGCAGCCTGCGCCTGGTGGAGGCGCACATGTCCAACCTGCGCCGCAAGCTGACCGCGGCGGGGCTGCGGGCGGCGCAGATCCGCACCGTCCGCGGGGTGGGCTACCGGCTGGTGGCCTGACCGCCGCGCGGCTCGGGCACCCGGCCGGTGCAGCAGGTGGCCCGGGCGCGCAGCCGCCGCACCAGGACCGGGTCGGCGGCCGGGGACTGCGGGGCGGCGGGCGCCGCGGCGGAGTCGTCGAGGAAGGCCAGCAGCCGGGCCGGCAGCTCACTGCCGGGACTCGGGTTCCTCTGCGCGGTGCCGCCGTCCTGCGTGCTCACGACCGGGAGCCTGCCACCGGCTGCGCGGCCCCTCCGCGGGACCCCCGCGACGGAGCCGCGGGGACGTGTGCTCTCAGCGCGGCAGCACCAGCGTCGCCGTGGTGCCGCCGCCCTCGGTGCCGGCCAGCTCCAGCCGGCCGCCGTGGGCGGCGGCGATCGCCCGGGTGATGGACAGCCCCAGCCCGACGCCGGGCACGCCCGCCCGGCGGGCGCTCGCGGCCCGCTCGAACCGCTCGCCGATGCGCTCGCGGTCCGCGGCGGCGATGCCGACGCCGGTGTCCCGCACGTGCACGCGCACGCCCGCGTCCCCGGCGTCGACGGAGAGCTCCACCCGCCCGCCGCGCGGCGTGAACTTGACCGCGTTGGAGACCAGGTTGTCCACCGCCTGGGCGAGCCGGACGGCGTCGCCGGGGACCACCGGCCCGGCCGCGGGCAGCCGCGTGGTCAGCGTCACCCCGGCGGCCGCCGCGGCGACCCGGGCGGACTCCTCCGCGGCCGCGACGAGGGCGGCGAGGTCGACCTCGCCGGGGGTGAGCGCGAACCGGCCGGCCTCGACCTGCGCGGTGAACAGCAGGTCGCCGACCAGCCGCTCGAGGCGGTGGGCGTTGCGGGTGACGACGTCCAGCGCGTGGCGGTGGCCGGCGTCGAGGGCGGGGTCGTCGAGCACGACCTCGAGCCAGCCGAGCACCGCCGACAGCGGGGTGCGCAGCTCGTGGCTGACCAGGGCGACGAACTGGTCCTTGAGCCGCTCGGCGGCGCGCACCTCGGTCATGTCGGTGCCGACGAAGGTCCAGCCGGCGGGGCCGCCGTCGTCGTCGGCGCGCGGGGTGACGGCCACCGAGACGGTGCGCCGGGTGCCGCCGGCGGCCACGTAGGTCCAGTCGCGGACGTCGCTGCCGCGCACGGCGGCGACGGACACCAGCGCGTCCAGGCCGCGGCCGGCGAGCTCGGCGGGGTCGTGGAAGTCGGTGATCCGGCGCCGGCGGACGACGTCGGCGCGGGGGACCCCGAGCAGCCGCTCGGCGCCGGGGTTCCACACGCGGACGACGCCGTCGCGGTCGGTGCCGACGACGGACTGCTCGGTGATCGCGTCGACGACGCTGGTCATCGTGGCGGCGCGGGCGCGCAGCATGCGGGCGGCGACGGCGAGCTCCTCGCCGCGGGCGTCGACCAGCGCGGTGAGCGTCGCCCGCTCGGCCCGCAGCGCGGCGACCTGCGCGCGCAGCTCCGCGACCTCGGCGTCCGTCACACCGGCAGCGTCGGCCGCGGCCGGGCGCGGCTGCAGCCGGTCCCGGGCCGGGTCACCCGGCGAGGGGAGACACGACAGCGCCCCGCCGGGGGGACCCGGCGGGGCGCTGTCGACCTGCTGGAACTAGCTCGAGGACGCCTGGCTCTGCACGGACTCGCGGGACTGCTGGGCCTGGCCCTGCACGTCCTGCGCGGCCGACTGGCCCTCCTGCTTGACGTTCTGCGCCGCGTCCTGCGCGGTCGACTTGACCTCCTCGACAGCCTGCTGGGCGGCCGGCTTGAGCTGCTCGCCGACCTCCTGCACCGCCTGCTTGGCCGGGGCGAGCAGCTCGTCCTTGTGCTCGCGGACCGCGCTCTCGGCCTGCTCGGCCAGCTGCCGCTCCTTCTCGGTGGCGGGCAGCAGGCTCGACACCAGCCAGCCGACACCGAAGGCGATCAGCCCGGCCGCGAGGGGGTTGCCCTGCGTCTGGCGGACCACCGCGTCGGGGGCCTGCTGGACGGCGTGCGCCGCCTGGGAGGCGGCGTCCTGGACGGTGCCGGCCGCGCTCGACGCCGCGCCCTGCACGGTGCCGGCCGCGTTGGACGCCGCACCCTGCACCGAGCCGACGGCGTGCTGCGCCATGCCGCGGGCGTCCTGCGCGGTGCCGCGCGCCGAGGACCGGGTGTCGTGGGCCGAGCCCATGACCTTGTCCTTGACGTTGGCGAAGCGGCCCTTCGCCGAGGACATCCGCCGGTCGATGACGCGGGCGGGGTTGACCTTCTCGTTGAGGGCGTCGACGTCGTAGCTCAGCTCGCGACGCGTCTCCTCGATCTGCCGCCGGATGACGTCCGGGTCACTGCTGCTGGTCATGTCTGCTCCAGGGGGTGTGGTGGCCTGACCGGTCGGGTCGCGGGCCGAGGGTCAGTGGGGCTTGAGGGCGCCGGGGACCTGCTGGAGGGTGTCCACGGTCCGTTCGGGCTTCGGGTTCACCTGCCGGAACTTCTTGCGTCCCATGGCGTAGGCGACGGCCCCGATGACGCCCCAGATGACCGCCACGATCAGTGCGGCCAGGCCGGCGTCCATCACGTTCTCCAGCGCCCACCACAGGGCGAAGGAGAGGAACAGCACCGTCATGTAGCCGGCGAAGCCCGCGGCGCCGAACATGCCCGCGCCCTGCCCGGCCTTCTTGGCCTCGACCTTGAGCTCGGCCTTGGCCAGCTCGAGCTCCTGGCGCATGAGCACCGAGAGGTCCGTGGTGACCTCGCTGATGAGCTCACCGACGGAGGTGCCGGAGACCTCGGGCCGGCCGGCCTCGGTCATCGGGGTGCCGCGCTCGCCGGCGTGCGCCCCGTAGGACTCAGTCGGGTACTCCTGCTGGCCGGCGTACTCCTGCTGGCCCGCGTAGCCCTGCTGACCGGAGTAGCCCTGCTCGTAGCCGGGGGTCACGGCGTAGTTCGACTGCGGCGGCTCCGGGGGGTAGCCCTGCTGGCCGCCCACCGGCGTGGCGCCGGAGTAGGGGGAGCTCATGGTCAGACCCCCTGGCCCGGGCGGCGGGTCGGGTCGTCCCAGCCGGCGGGTGCCGACGGCGGCACCACGCTGCCGGCCGGCGGGACCGTGCCGTACGGCGGGGGCGGCACCGGGGTGCCGGAGGTGGCGGCGTGCTCGCCGTAGGAGCCCGTGGTCGTCTCGTAGCCGCCGGTCGTCCCGTAGGAGGAGGTCGTCTCGTAGCCCGAGTAGGTCGGGGCCGGGTCGACGTAGTTGCCGGCGGGGTACGTGGACGGCGTCGAGGCGAACTGCTGCGAGCCGGACGAGGAGCCGTTGCTGTGCGCGGCCTTGACGCCGCTGGTCAGCCGCCCGGCGAGGACGCCGGCGACGGCGGCGCCGAGCAGGAAGGTGCCCGGCCGACGGCGGGCGAAGGAGCGGACCTCCTCGAGCAGGTCGGCCGGCTCGCGGTTCTGCAGCATCTCCGCGAACTCCTGGACCTTGCCGGCGCCCTGCTGGATCAGGTCGCGGGCGGGGCCGGGGGCCGGGGCGTTGCCGTCGACCATGCCGCGCAGCTGCTCGGCCAGGCTCGACAGGCTCTGGCCGGCCTTCTGCTGCTGCGACACGACCTGCTGGCGGGCCTGGGTGCGGCCCTGCTCGACCAGGCTCTGCGCCTGCTGCTTGGTCTCGGCGACGACGTTCCTGGCCTCGTCCGCGGCGGTCGAGGCGACCTGGGAGCCGGCCTCCTTCGCGGTCTGGCCGACGTTGCGGGCCTCGTCCTTCGCGACGTCGGTGGTCGACGGCGAGCCCGAGGTGGTGGTCGAGGTCGTACTCGTCTCCCCGTAGCCGCTGGCGCCCGAGGAGGGCGGCGGCGGGAGGGGGGCGTCGATGGAGTGGGTCATCGTTCCTCCTGAGTGGATCTCGGTCGAGGCTGGCGCTACCCAGAACTGGATCACTCACACACATCCCGGCGACGGCCGTCGCCGGGACGGATGCGGGTGGAGCGGGGCCGGCGACGAGTGGCGCCGGCCGGTGGACCGTGGGGAAGACGCGGTCGGGGAGCCGGCGGCCCGGACGTCCGTGCCCGGCGGAGTCGCCGTTCCCGCAGGCCACGGGCTACCCGGACGCACGGGTCCGAAACCGCGGCGGGGCCCCCAGGGACCGCAGGTAAGGTGAGCCTTCCCTGATCCGAGGAGGGCCCATGGCCGACCAGTCCCCGCGCCGCAGGCGGACGCCCCGTACCGGCACCGTCGTGCGCACCAGCCGCGTGACGCCGCACGTCGTCCGCGTCGTCCTCGGCGGGGAGGGGCTGTCCGGCTTCGCGCCCGAGCACACCGACTCCTACGTCAAGCTGCTCTTCCCGCCGGCCGGTGCGCCCTACATCGCCCCGTTCGACCTCGACGACGTGCAGGCCCGCCTGCCCCGCGAGCAGTGGCCCGCCACGCGCACCTACACGGTCCGCTCGTGGGACGCCGCGGCCGGCGAGCTGACCGTCGACTTCGTCGTGCACGGCGACGAGGGCGTGGCCGGCCCGTGGGCCCTGGCCGCCCGCCCCGGCGACACGCTGCAGATGTTCGGTCCCGGCGGCGCCTACAGCCCGGCCGCCGACGCCGCCTGGCACCTGATGGCCGGCGACGAGACGGCGCTGCCGGCGATCGCCGCCGCGCTGGAGGCGCTGCCCGCCGGGGCGCGGGCGGAGGTCTTCGTCGAGGTGGCCGGGCCCGAGGAGGAGCAGGACCTCGCCTCCGGCCCGGGCGTGCGGGTGACCTGGGTGCACCGCGGCGCGGCCCCCGGGGTGGCACTGGTCGCGGCCGTCGTCGCGGCGGACCTGCCCGACGGCGACGTGCACGTCTTCGTGCACGGCGAGGCCGGCGCCGTGCGGGAGCTGCGCCGGTTCGTGCGCACCGGGCTCGGCGCCCCGCGCGAGCGGCTGTCGGTGTCCGGCTACTGGCGGCTGGGCAGCACCGAGGACCGCTGGCAGGCCGAGAAGCGCGAGTGGAACGCCGCCGTCGAGGCGGAGGAGCAGGGGCTCGGCGTCGCCTGACCGGGGCGCCTCAGGGACTCCACGCCTCAGGGACTCCACGCCTCAGGGACTCCAGGGGAAGCGCGGGGTGCGCCGCTCGGTGAAGGCGGCCACGCCCTCGGCGAGCTCGCCGGCGGCGATGGTCTCCCGGTACCAGCGGCGGGCCACCTCCTCGCCGTCGCCGCCCGCGGCCAGCGCGGCGGTGACCTCCTTGGCCGCGCGCTGGGTGAGCGCCGACCGGCCGGCCAGCACCTCGGCGAACCGGCGCACCTCGCCGGCCAGGTCCCCGGCGGGCAGCAGCCGGTCGACCAGGCCGGTGCGCAGCGCGGTCTCGGCGTCGACCAGCTCCCCGGAGTAGAGGAGGTAGCGGGTCGTCGCCGGGCCCACGAGCTCCATCAGCTGGCGGGTCGACGTCGGCGTGTAGACGATGCCGACCTTCGCCGGGGTGACCCCGAAGACGCCGGTCGGGTCGGTGAACCGCAGGTCGCAGCAGGTCGCCAGCTCGACGCCGCCGCCGATGCAGTGGCCGCGGATCATCGCGATCGTCGGCCGCGGGAAGTCCCGCAGCGCCGCCTGCGCGGCGAGGTTGTCCCGGCGCAGGTGCGCCATCGGGTCGTCGGCGTCCGGCCCGCCGAGCAGGTCGGAGATGTCCGCGCCGGCGCAGAAGCTCGTCCCGGCGCCGGTGAGCACGAGCACGCGCACCGCCGGGTCGGCGGCCAGCCCGGCCAGCACGCGGGGGAGCGCGGCCCACATGCCGGCGGTGAGCGCGTTGCGCTTGTCCGCGCGGTCGATGGTCAGGACGGCGACGGCGCCGTCGCGGCCGACCCGCAGGTGGTCGGCAGGGTCGGACGAGGTCACGCGCTCAGCCCAGGTCGTCGGTGGCGAAGGTGTCGCACTGCCGCGGGTCGCCGGTCTCGTACCCGGTCAGGAACCAGTGCCGGCGCTGCTCGGAGGAGCCGTGGGTGAAGGTGTCCTGGTCCACGGTGCCGCCGCCGAGGTTCTCCTGGATGAAGTCGTCGCCGATGCGGCCCGCGGTGTCCAGCGCCGCGTCGACGTCGTCCTGGGTGATCTCGGTGATCAGCGGGGCGCCGGACTCGTCGGGCACCGTCTCGGCGTGGTTGGCCCACACGCCGGCGTAGCAGTCGGCCTGCAACTCCAGCCGCACGGTGCCGCTGGTCGGGCCGGTCTCGCCCGGGGTCACCTGGCGGTTGGCGCCGAGCAGGTTCTGCACGTGGTGGCCGTACTCGTGGGCGAGCACGTAGGCGTTGGGGAACGCGCCGCCCTCGGCGCCGAACTGGCTGCGCAGCGTGTCGAAGAAGGTGAGGTCGATGTACACGAGCTGGTCGGCCGGGCAGTAGAACGGCCCCGACCCGCTGGTGGCGCCGCCGCACTGCGTCTGCGTCTCGGTGGAGAAGAACACCGTGTCGGTGGGGACGTAGTCCGCGCCGAGCGTCTGCGACCAGTAGTCCTGGATCGAGTCGATGTCGGCGACGACGGCGCACTCGACCGAGTCGTTCGCGTCGCCGCTGTCGTCGCAGGACTGCTCGAGGGCGCTGTTGTCGGCCGTCTCGCCCGGGCCGAGGCCGCCGGACAGCGCGCCGAGCCCGGCCCCGGCGCTGCCCCCGCTGCCGCCGAGGACCTGGAACAGCACGATCACCAGGAGCCCGACGAGGCCGATCCCGCCGCCGCCGACCGCGAGCCCGCGGCCCCCGCCCAGGCCCCCGCCGCGTCCGCGCCGGTCCTGGATCGACGACGTGTCGAGGTCGCCGCCCTCCCTGTACCTCATCCGCTGCAGTCCTCCCCGTGGCCGGCCGTCGTCCGACCGTGCCACCGGCCCCCGCGCTCCGCGACCGGAGCGTCAGGGGCCCGCGATCACGGCGCCGTGACCGTCCCGGAACCCGCGACCGTGGTCACGGCGCCGTGATCGCGGGGAGGAGGGAGGCGGGGTCAGGCGCGCTCGGCGGGCTCGGCGCCGGTGCGCGGGGCGGCGTCGCGGTCCTCGCGCAGGAACAGGTACCAGTACGACGTCCCGACGAAGACGACCGCGCCGATCAGGTTGCCCGCGCCGGCCAGCAGCCAGTTGGTCAGGGTGTCGCCCCAGTTCGCGCCCTCGACGCCGGCGAACACCGCCGCCGGCAGGAAGAACATGTTGGCGACGACGTGGTCGAAGCCCATCGCGACGAAAGCCATGACCGGGAAGAAGACCGCCAGGATCTTGCCCGAGACGCTCGTCGACGCCAGCGACATCCACACCGCGAGGCACACCAGCCAGTTGCACCCGACGCCGCGCAGGAACGTCTCCCACGCGGTGTGGTGGGTCTTGCCGTCGGCGATCTCCGCCAGCCGGGTGAAGGTCAGCCCCGCGCTGCCGGTGCTGTCCGGGTCGCCGATCACCCCGGTGGAGACGGCGAGGAAGAAGGCGACGAACAGCGCCCCGAGCAGGTTGCCCAGCAGCACCAGCGTCAGGTTCCGGACGACGTCGCCGCCGGTGATCTTGCCGTTCATCGCGCCGAGCGGGACCAGCATCATGTTGCCGGTGGCGAGGTCGGAGCCGGCGATGAGCACCAGCACGAGGCCGAGGGTGAAGGCCGCCCCCATGAACAGCGTGGGCAGCGTCCCCCAGGTGCCGACGTCCAGGCCCGAGGAGACGGTGATCGCCACCAGCGCGCCGAAGGAGATGTAGGCGCCGGCGAGGAAGGCGCTCACGAGCACCCGGTCCCAGCTGCGGTGCACCTTCTTGGCGCCGGTCGCGCTCGCGACCCTGGCGACCTCGGCGGGTTCCTTCGCGGTCATCGGGCCTCCCGGGACAGCGGGGTCGTCCCGGGACGCTAGTGGAACACCTCCGTCCGCGCTGCCCGGGGACGCCACCTGCGCAGGTCAGCACCTAGGGTCGGGCCGACGATCGAGCGGGGAGGAGCCCATGGCGTTCGGCAACCGGGTGCGCAGCGCCCTGACCACCACGGTGCTGGCCACCGCCGCCACCGGCTTCCTCGCCGGCTGCGGGTCCGACGACGACCAGGAGCAGGTCGCCTACTGCACGAACGAGGACGGCGAGATCGTCGACGAGGACTACTGCGACGACGGCTACCGCGGTCCCGGGCTGTTCTTCCTCTACCTGGGCGCCTTCCGCCCCGGCCTGCCGGTCGGCACGGTGCTGCCGGCCGGCGGCACCCGCGTCAACCCCACCGACACCGCGGCCCGCCAGCGCTACGGGCTGCCCGCCACCGGCAAGGTGTCCGCCGGCCAGCGGGTGACCGGCGGCATCGGCTCGGGCGTCGGCGGCGGCTCGGGCTCCTGAGTGCGGCGCATCGAGGGCGGCGTCGTCCGGCCCGGCTGGGAGGCCGAGGTCGAGGCGCAGGGGCTGGTCTACAACCGCACGACGACGCCGGGCGGTGAGGTCCGCAGCTACTGGCGCGAGGGCCCGTACTACGACTTCACCGCCGCGGAGGTCGAGCGGCTCGAGAGCGCCGTCGCCCAGCTGTTCGAGATGTGCGTCGCCGCCGGCGACCACGTCATCGAGCACGACCTGTTCGACCGGATGGGCATCCCGCTGATCGCCCGCTCCGGCATCCGCGCCTCCTGGGAGGCCGAGCCGCCGAGCGTGTACGGCCGCTTCGACCTGCGCTACGACGGCGAGGGCCCGCCGAAGCTGCTGGAGTTCAACGCCGACACCCCGACCGGCCTGGTCGAGGCGGCGGTGACCCAGTGGAACTGGCACCTGTTCACCGGGCAGGGCCGCGACCAGTGGAACGCGCTGCACGAGAGGCTGGTCGCCGCCTGGCAGCGCAACCTGACCCGCTGGGAGCGGCGCACCGGGGTGCGACCGCGGGTGCACCTGGCGTGGACCAGCGCGGAGACCTCCGGCGAGGACCGGATGACCGTCGCCTACCTCATGGACACCGTCGTCCAGGCCGGCTACGAGGCGGTGGAGGTCCTGGTGGAGGACGTCGCGCTGGACTCCGGCGACGGCCGCTTCTACGACCCCGCCGGCCGCCACCTCGACGTCGTCTTCAAGCTCTACCCCTGGGAGTGGCTGGTCGACGACGAGTTCGGCGCGGCCGTCCTCGCCGACGCCGCCCGCCCGGGCGGCACCACCTGGGTCGAGCCGGTCTACAAGATGCTGTGGAGCACCAAGGCGCTGCTGCCGGTGCTGTGGCAGCTGTTCGGGAGCGACCCGGTGCTCGGGCAGTACCTGCTGCCGGCCTACTTCGCCGACGAGATGCCCTCGTCGTGGCGGGACTACGTGCGCAAGCCCCTGTGGGGCCGCGAGGGGGCGAACGTGCAGGTCGTCCGCGGGGGGCAGGTGGTCACCGCGATGCCCGGCCGCTACGGCACCGAGGGGTTCGTCGTCCAGGAGTTCGCGCCACTGCCGGACTTCGCCGGTGTCGACGGGCCGCACCACCCGGTGCTCGGCGCCTGGGTGGTCGACGGCGAGCCCGCGGGCCTGGGCATCCGCGAGAGCGACGGGCTGATCACCGACAACCTCAGCTTCTTCGTCCCGCACACCGTCGACGCCCGGTAGGCGGCGGGGCGGGGCGTGCCGACCTACGGTCGGGACATGCCGCTGGAGGGTGAGTACGAGCCGAGCACGCAGCAGTGGGTCCGCGACCAGGTCGAGCGCTACGAGGCGACCGGCGGGCGCGAGGCGAACACGCTGCTCGACACCGGTCTGCCGGTCGTCGTCTTCTCGACCCGGGGGGCGACCACCGGGAAGGTCCGCAAGCAGCCGCTCATGCGGGTGGAGAAGGACGGCGTGTACGCGATGGTGGGCTCGCAGGGCGGGGCGCCGAAGCACCCGGCCTGGGTGGCCAACCTGCGCAGGCACCCCGACCAGGTGACCGTGCAGGACGGCCCGGAGCCCTGGGACGGCGTCGCCCGCGAGATCACCGGCGCGGAGAGGGCCGAGTGGTGGGAGCGCGCGGTGGCCGCCTACCCGCCCTACGCCGAGTACCAGCAGAGGACCGACCGCGAGATCCCCGTCTTCCTGGTCGAGCGGAAGGGCTGACCCGCCCGCTCGACTGAGGAAAGGCTGTCCTAAGTTCCTTCCCGGAGCCGGGTGGTCCGGCGCCGGGAGGAGGGCAAGGGTGCTCTGGGGAGAGACGGGCCGGCGGGTCACCGGGACGACGGCGGGCGGGCTGCTGGCGGCGGCGCTGCTGACGGGGTGCGCGGACACCGATCCCGTGGCCGCGGCGGCGCCCGCGGCGGAGACGCGCACGGTCGAGCACGCGATGGGGGAGACCGAGGTCGTCGGCACCCCCGAGCGGGTCGTCGTCCTCGACACCGGTGAGCTCGACGCGACCCTCGCCCTCGGCGTGACCCCGGTGGGCGCGGTCCGCACCGACGTCAGCGACGAGCTGCCCGGGTTCGTGGCGGAGGCCGGCGTCGACCCCGCCGACATCGCCGCCGTCGGCACGATCGCCGAGCCCGACCTGGAGGCGATCGCGGCGCTGCAGCCGGACCTGATCCTGTCCAACTCCGTGCGCCACGCCGACGTCTACGACCAGCTCGCGCAGATCGCCCCCACGGTGTTCGCCGAGGCCATCGGCGAGAGCTGGCAGGAGAACCTGCTGCTCGCCGGCGAGGCCCTCGGCCGCGAGGAGCAGGCGCAGGACCTGCTCGACGGGTTCGCCGCGCGGGCCGAGGAGGTCGGCGGCCTCTACGGCGACCCGGCGCAGACCGAGGTGAGCGTCGTCCGCTTCCTCGACGGCACGCTGATCCGCCTCTACGGCGAGGGCTCGTTCATCGGGTCGGTGCTGGCCGAGGTCGGTTTCGCCCGGCCGGAGCTGCAGCGGACGGCGGAGACCTTCGTCGAGGTCTCGCCCGAGCAGGTGTCCCGGGCCGACGGCGACCTGCTCTTCTACGGCGCGTACGGGGCCGACGGCGTGACGGCGGCCGACCAGGTCACCGCCGGGCCGCTGTGGGGGTCGATCCCCGCGGTCGCCGGGGGGCGTGCGGTCGCGGTGGACGACGACCGCTGGTTCCTCGGCCTGGGCCCGCTGGGCGCCGGGCTGGTGCTCGACGACCTCGAGGAGCTCGCGCCCGAGCTCGCGGGCTAGGACGCGGGGAGCCGGCGGCCGAGGTCGGCGGCCACGGCGTCGTCGCCCCGGGCGCGGGCGCCGAGCAGGCCCCAGCCGAGGTCGGCCACGACCCGAGCGGCGTGCACCCGGGCGGTGAGCGCCGGGGTGGGCAGCAGCTCGGCCCGGGCGGCGGCCGACACCTCGGCCAGGTGGTCGAGCGCGGCGTGCAGCCGGCGGTCGTCGCCCGCGGCCGCCGCGGCGGTCACCTCCCGCACCGCGGCGGGCAGCCGCCGGCTCGACGCGCGGGGCAGCAGCGACAGCCCGACCGCCAGCGCGAGGACGACGCCGACGCCGGTCTCGGCCAGCCGCTCGGTGGCCAGCTGCCCGGCGGACAGCGTCGGGTTGCCCAGGTGCACCAGCAGCAGCGCCAGCGGGGTGATGCAGGAGACCGCGAGCACGTACTGCGCGGCGACGAGCAGCTCGACGGCCAGCTGCAGCACCCCGGCCAGCGCGACGGCGACGCCGACCGGCGGGTCCAGCGCGACCAGCAGCCCCGCGACCAGCACGCCGAGGGCGGTGCCGACCGCGCGCTGCAGCCCCCGGGTGCGGGTGGCGCGGGCGTCGGTGCCCATCTGCACCGCGACCGCCGTCGTCACGGCCCAGTAGGGGCTGGACAGGCCGAGGGCGACGGCGGCCAGGCCGGCGGCGGCCGACCCGGCGCCGAGGCGCAGCGCGGTCGCGGCGGCGGGGGCGTGCCACCACCGCGGCGGTGCGGGGTCGAGGGGCGGCGCGGGTGCCGGCGGGGGCGGAGCGGGCAGCGCGGCGAGGAACCGCCGCTCGACGTCGTCGAGGCGGGCGCGCAGCCGGCCGTCGCCGCGGGCGCTGCCGCCGCGGACCGCGACGTCGGCCAGGCGCACCGCCCGGGCCGCCCCGGCCGGGGCGCCGCCCACCGCCGCCTCGGCCGCCTCCAGCGCGCGGCGCTCGGGGCCGGCCGGGTCCCACAGCCAGGGCAGCATGCAGCCGGCCCAGGCCAGCGCCGCGCCGGCCGCGGCGGCGAGGGTGTGCGCGCCGAGCCCGTCCAGGGGGGTGCCGAGCGCGCCGGAGCCGCCGGCCACCAGGACGACGCCCAGCGGGCCGGGCGGGCCGACCCGCCAGACGACGCCCGCCGCCGTGGCCGCCGCGGTCAGCGCCGCGCAGGCGAGCACCAGCGCGACCGGGTGCCCGCCGGCCAGCGCGCCCAGGGTGCTGCTCGCCACGAGCACCACCCCGACGACGGCGACCACGCCCGCGCGGCGGCGGTAGGGCAGCGCGTGGCCGTAGACCGCGGTGAACGACGCCAGGCCCGCCGCCGAGCCCAGGTCCGGGCGCCCCAGCGCCGTGCCGGCGGCCAGGGTCAGCACGAGGCAGGCCGCGGCGGTCACCCCGCGGCGCCCGCCGGCCCGCCACAGCGCCCGGAGCGGGGGGACCGGCGGGCCGAGGAGCGGGCGGACGGCGGTCACCCGCCCATCGTCGCCGCGCTCCCCGGGCCCGGCCGGGCGCCGCGGGCGTGATCCCGGTCCCTGGACGCGCCCCGGCCGGCTCCGGGACCATGCCCGGCACAACCACCGACCGGCTGCTGCGCGCCGCGCTGTTCGTCAAGGGACTCGACGGCGCGACGGAGCTGCTGGCGGGCCTGGCGCTGCTGGCGGCGGGCCCCCGCGCGCTGGACGGCCTGACCCGCGGGGTGGTCGGGCACCACCTGCTGGGCAGCCCGGACGGCGCCCCGGCCGGGCGCGTCCTCGCCGGCGAGGCCGCGCTCGGCGCCGACCGGACCTTCGCCGTCGTCTACCTGACCCTGCACGGCCTGGTGAAGCTGGGCCTCGTCGTCGCGCTGCTGCGCGAGGTGCGGCCCGCCTACCCGGTCGCCGCCGCCGTGCTCGGGGTGTTCGGCGTCTACGAGGTGTACCTGGCGGTGGACCGGGGCTCGTGGGGGATGTGGGCCGCGGGCGGCCTCGACCTGCTGCTGACCGCGCTCGTGCTGCGCGAGTACCGGCGGCTCAGAAGCCGGCGACGGCGTGCGGGCGGTACGGCTCCTCGAGGCGGGCGACCTCCTCGTCGGTGAGCCGCAGGTCGACCGCGGCGACGGCGTCGTCGAGGTGCGCGGCCTTGGTGACGCCGACGATCGGAGCGGTGACCACCGGCTTGGCCAGCAGCCAGGCCAGCGCCACCTGCGCCCGCGGGACGCCGCGCTCGCGGGCCACCTCGGCCACCCGCTCGACGATCGCGCGGTCACTGGACTCGTCGTAGAGGCGGCCGCCGAACGCGTCGTTCTCCGAGCGGTGCGTCGTCTCGTCCCAGTCGCGGGTCAGCCGGCCGCGGGCCAGCGGGCTCCACGGGATGACGCCGATGCCCTGGTCCGCGCACAGCGGGAGCATCTCCCGCTCCTCCTCGCGGTTGAGCAGGTTGTAGTGGTCCTGCATCGACACGAACCGGTGCCAGCCGCGCTCGCCGGCCAGGTGCAGCGCCTTGCCGAACTGCCAGGCCCACATGCTGCTCGCGCCCAGGTACCGGACCCTGCCGCTGCGCACGGCCGAGTCCAGCGCCTCCAGCGTCTCCTCGACCGGCGTGGCCGGGTCCCAGCGGTGGATCTGGTAGAGGTCGACGTGGTCCACCTGCAGCCGGCGCAGGCTCGCCTCGAGCTCGCGCAGGATCGCGACGCGGGACAGCCCGCCGCCGTTGGGCCCCGGGCGCATCCGGCCGTGCACCTTGGTGGCCAGGACGACGTCGTCGCGGGTGGTGAACTCGCGGATCGCCTTCCCGGTGATCTCCTCGCTGGAGCCGGCCGAGTAGACGTTGGCGGTGTCGAGGAAGGTGACGCCGGCCTCGAGCGCCTTGCGGACCAGCGGCATCGCCTCGTCCTCGGGCAGGCTCCACGGCGTCATCCCGCGCCCGGGCTCGCCGAAGCTCATCATCCCGAGGCAGATCCGCGAGACCTCCAGGCCGGTGGCGCCCAGGCGCACGTACTCCATGCGCCCAGCCTTCCCCGGCGGCGCGGTGGTCGCCTCCCAGCGGCGGCGGAGCACCTCGGGCACTCAGGGGAGGGCGGCGGCGAGCTCCGGCACGCGCTCGGCGACACCGTCGGGGAAGGCGGTGAACGGCTCGGCGGTCGCGACCCGCTTCGCGCCCTTGCCGGTCCACCGCCAGGTGCCGACCACCTGCCCGCCGCAGACGACGGTGGACCGGAACACCCCGTTGCCGCCGGGCACGATCCGGTCGGCGAACTCGGGCGGCACCGTGCAGCTGCGGTCGGCATAGCCGAGCACGACCTCGTCGAACCCGGGCAGCAGGTGCAGCCCCTCGGCGTCGGCGCGGCAGGCGGCCAGCCGTTCCGGGGTCTCCGGGTCGAGGTGGGCCTCGGTGCCGCCGACGTCGACCGTGGCCAGCCGGTCCCGCACCGACGCGAGGCCCGCGCGGGCGTCGCGGACCGTCGTGCCCGCCCAGCGCACCAGGTCCGCGACCGTGGCCGGCCCGTGCCCGGTGAAGAACCGCAGCGCGAGCTCGGCCAGCGCCCCCTCGCGGTCCAGGCGGCGCGGCGCGGGCACCCACTCGTCGAGCAGCACGAACGCCTGGTCGCCGTCGTCGGTGGGGCCGAGGACCAGCGTCCCGGTCTGGGAGAGGTACCAGAGCGTGTGGTAGCCCTTCGGGCCCGCGACGTCGCAGCCGGCGTCGGTCAGCGCGGCCAGCAGCGCCTGCCGGCCCAGCCGCCGCCGGCCGGTCAGCGCGGCGACGGCGACCTCCCGCGAGCGCTCGAGGCCCTCCTCGGTCAGCCCGACGACGGCCCGCCGCTTCGCCGCGCCCGCCAGCGCCCGCCCGCCGAGCAGCTCGAGCATCCAGTGCAGGTCCTCGGCGGCGACCAGGTGCAGCGTCCCGCGCATCGGCCAGGAGCGGACGACGCTGCCGGCGTCGAGGGCCGCGGTGACCCCCGCGCGGGAGCGGCCGGCGGTGCGCAGCGCCACCGACGTCAGCGCGCCGGGCAGGTCCTGGCCCTGCACCGCGCCCAGCGCCCGCACCGCCGCCGCCGCGTCGGGGAACGGCGTCCCGGCCACCCGCTGGGCCACCAGGCGCAGCAGCGCGACCTCGCGGGGCGTCACCGTCGTCATGCCGGGAGCGTGCCAGCCGGGGGTGACCGTCAGGCGTCCTGCCCGCGCTCGATCCCCAGGGTGGCGAGCAGGTCCTCGTGCAGCTGGATCCACACCGTGTGGCAGGAGTCGACCTCGGGGGAGTCCACCCAGTGCCGCTCGCCGCGGTCGACCCGGGCGAGCGCGGCGGCGTAGCGGTCGGAGTAGCCGTCCAGGCGCTGCAGGCAGCGGGCCAGCGGGTCGGTCACCGCGGCCAGGTCGCGGCCGAGCGTGCCCAGCGCCCGGAGCACCCGCTCGTCCCACCTCCAGTCGGTGTGGTCGTTGGCGGCCATCGGCTCGGTGCGGGTCGGCCGCAGCTGCCAGTCGGTGCAGACCTTGCCGAACCTGCGGTTCAACGGGACGAACCGGCCGTGGGCCTCGGTGACCACGTCCCGCGCGCCGGTCAGCTCCAGCTCCGCGCCCATCCGCCGCCCGTCCTCGGCCCGGCCCTCCTCGGTCAGCGACCACCCGGCGCTGTCGGCGAAGCGGGTGTGGGTGACCCAGCCCCGGGTGGCGTGCCCGAGCAGCCGGTCCTCGACCTCGTCGCGGTCGAGCCCGAAGCGGGCCGCGATCCGCCCCGGCGAGGCGAAGCCCAGCACCCGGAGGCCGTGCAGCACGAGGTCGTCGGGGTCGGAGACGTGTGGGGGCACGGGGCCATCCTCGGCCACGGCCCCGCGCCGGTCAGCGCTCCAGGTGCAGGTAGACCATGTCCTCGGCGTCGGGCTCCGTGGTCAGCGGCGTGCACCCGGCCGCGGCGGCCACCCGCAGGCTCGCCGCGTTGTCCGGCTCGATGCCCAGCACGAACTGCTCGACGTCGGCGGTCTCGGGCGCGGCCACCAGCGCCCGGAGCGCCGCGCTGCCGCGGCCGCGCCCCCGGCAGGCCGGGTCGACGACGTAGGCCACGCCCATCGTGCGGCGCGTGTCGGCCGCGAGGACCCGCTCGGCCACCGGGTCCCACGTCGTCCACCGGTCGTAGACGTCCCCGCCGATCTGGGCCACCGGGCGGCCGGTGTCGTCGAGGGCGACGAAGGAGTGGCTGCGCAGCAACCGGCGCCCGCGGAACTCGTCGGTCCACCGCGTGCTGCGCAGCGCGATCTCCCGCACCGGCCACTCGCGGCCGCCCAGCCGCCGCCGCGTCTCGTCGTCGTCGAACCACGGCGTGACGGCGGGCAGGTGCTCCGGCTCGAAGCGGACCAGCCGGAGGGTGTTCACCCGCCCACCCTGACCCCGGCCCGGGCGGCGCGCACGTCGTCGCTGCCACACTCCGGCCCGTGCAGGCCGAGGACTGGGACGCGCGCTACGCCGAGCGGCAGCAGTGGTCGGGGGAGCCCAACGCGCTGGTCGCCGCCCTCGTGGGGGAACTGCCGCCGGGGGACGCCGTCGACCTGGCCGCGGGGGAGGGGCGGCACGCACTGTGGCTCGCCCGGCGCGGCTGGCGCGCGACCGCCGTCGACTTCTCGGCCACCGGCCTGGCCCGCGGGCGGGCGCAGCCGGACGCCGACCGGGTCACCTGGGTGACCGCCGACGCGACCACCTGGTCGCCACCGCCCGGCTCCCTGGACCTGGTGCTGGTCGCCTACCTGCACCTGCCGGACCCGCCGATGACCGGCCTGCTCCGCCGGGCCGTCGGCTGGCTGCGTCCCGGCGGGCGGTTCCTGCTGCTGGGGCACGACGCCGAGAACGTGACCGCGGGCGTCGGCGGGCCGCAGGACCCGGCGATCCTGCACAGCACCCGGCGGCTGGCCCCGGTGGCCGCCCTGCTCGACGTCGACCGGCTCGAGCAGGTCCGCCGGGAGACGCCCGACGGCACCGCGCTGGACACCCTGCTCTGGGGACGCCGACCGCCCGGACCTGTCGGCCCGCGGCGCTAGCGTCCGGTCCGTGACCGACACCATCGAGGAGTGGTTCGCCGCGGCCGGGCCGCGCGAGGCGGAGCTGCGCCGGGTCGACGCCCTGGTCCGCGAGGCCGCGCCCGGGCTGGACCGCGAACTCGTGCCGGCCGGGTCGGGACGCGTGCTCGGCTACGGCCTGCTGCCCTACCGGCCGCGGTCGGCGAGGGAGACCACCCGCTGGCCGCTGGTCGCCCTCGCCGCGCAGAAGCGCCACCTGTCGCTGTACGTCTGCGCCGTCGTCGGCGGCGAGTACCTGCCCGAGGCGCGCGCCGCGCGGCTGGGGCGGGTGTCCTGCGGGAAGAGCTGCATCCGGTTCACCTCGCTCGACCGGGTCGACGAGGCGGAGCTGTCCGCGCTGGTGCGTGACGCCGCCGCGGTCACGTCCTCGGGCGGCAACACCTTCTTCGCGTCCTGACCGACACGCCGGATCCGTCCTCGGCCGGGGACCTAGGTCCCTGGATCACACCCGTCCCAGCCGCCACGGTGGACGCACTTCCCCGCACGGACCGAACGAGGAGTCCCGCGCGCCCATGACCTCGATCGAGCAGCTCTCCGACCCCAGCGTCGAGCAGGCCGTCACCCGGCTGGTGGACGAGTTCGGCACGCGGTTGCGACCCCAGGTCGTCGGCAACGTCGTCCGCATGTGCCGGCAGGACCTCAGCGGCGTCCCGGTGACCGCGCTGCCGGAGATGGTGGAGCGCCTGGCCCGGACCCGCCTGCAGTCCGTCGGCTGAGGGGGACCCGCCGAATCCGGTTGCCCGGCCCCGGACGATGTCGGGGTGGGCTACGTCGACGTGAGCGGGGTCCGGCACACGCTGCCGGGCGGCCGGGTGCTGCTGGACGACGTCTCGTTCCGGATCGGCGAGGGCGCCCGCGCGGCGCTGGTCGGCGAGAACGGCGCGGGCAAGACGACGCTGCTGCGGATCGTCGCCGGTGACCTGGTGCCCGAGGCAGGCACCGTGGCCCGCAGCGGCGGCCTCGGCGTCATGCGGCAGTTCATCGGCTCGGTGCGCGACGACACCACCGTCCAGCGCTTCCTCGTCGACCTCTCCGCGCCCGCGGTGCGCGCGGCCTGGGACGCCCTCGACGCCGCCGAGCTGACCCTCATGGAGACCGACGACGAGCCCGCGCAGCTCGCCTACGCCGACGCGCTCGCGCAGTGGGGCGACGCCGGCGGCTACGACGCCGAGGTCACCTGGGACACGGTGACCGTCGCGGCGCTCGGCGTCCCCTACGACCGGTGCAAGTACCGCGAGCTGTCCACGCTGTCCGGTGGCGAGCAGAAGCGGCTCGCACTCGAGGCGCTGCTGCGCGGGCCCGAGCAGGTGCTGCTGCTGGACGAGCCGGACAACTACCTCGACGTCCCCGGCAAGCGGTGGCTGGAGCAGCGGCTGCTCGAGACCCGCAAGACGGTGCTGTTCGTCAGCCACGACCGCGAGCTGCTCGCCACCGTGGCCGACCGGGTGGTCACCGTCGAGGGCGGGACGGCGTGGGTGCACGGCGGCGGGTGGTCCTCCTATCCCGAGGCCCGCGAGGCGAGACACGAGCGGATGGCCGAGCTGCGCCGCCGCTGGGAGGAGGAGCACGAGCGCCTCGTGGAGCTGGTCCGCACGCTGCAGCAGCAGGCGGCCAACTCCCCGGACATGGCCTCGCGGTACCGGGCGATGCAGACCCGGCTGGCGAAGTTCGAGGCGGCCGGGCCGCCGCCGGACCGGCCGCCGCAGCAGCAGGTGACGATGCGGCTGCGCGGCGGGCGCACCGGCGTGCGCGCGGTCGTGGCCGAGCAGCTGGAGCTGACCGGCCTCATGCAGCCGTTCGACCTGGAGGTCCGGTACGGCGACCGGGTCGGCGTCCTCGGCGCCAACGGCGCGGGCAAGTCCCACTTCCTGCGGCTGCTGGCCGGCCAGGACGTCGCCCACACCGGGGCCTGGCGGCTCGGGGCGCGCGTCGCCCCCGGCTCCTTCGCCCAGACCCACGCGCACCCGGAGTGGCAGGACCGGACGCCGGTGGACCTGCTGTGGCACGGGGAACCCGGCCGGCCGGGCGTCGACCGGGGGCGGGCCATGGCGGTGCTGCGCCGCTACGGGCTCACCGACTCCGCCGACCAGCCGTTCCGGACCATGTCCGGCGGGCAGCAGGCGCGGTTGCAGGTGCTGATGCTGGAGCTGTCCGGCGCCACGCTGCTGCTGCTCGACGAGCCCACCGACAACCTCGACGTCCTCTCCGCCGAGGCGCTGGAGGAGGCGCTGGCCGCGTTCGACGGCACCGTGCTCGCGGTGACCCACGACCGCTGGTTCGCCCGCTCCTTCGACCGGTTCCTCGTCTTCGGCGCCGACGGGCGGGTGTACGAGTCCGCCGAGCCGGTGTTCGACGAGACCCGGGTCGTCCGAGCCCGCTGAGCACCCGTGAACGGAACCGGCCGGACCTCCGTCGTGGGAGGTCCGGCCGGGAACGCGCGGCGTGGGGCTACGGGAGGGCGTAGAAGACGCGGTCGTCCGAGTCGAAACTCATCGTCGGCTCGACGGACAGCTGACCGCCCGCGACGGCGGCCGGCGGCACGTCCATGCAGAACTCGAACGTGTCCGAGCCCCCCGGGTTGAGGGTGGGGGTGTCCATGGCGTCGTCGGCGAGGACGGCCATGCACTCGGAGTCGCTGTACTGACGGGCGTCGGAACCGTGGAAGACGGTGGTCAGGTCGAAGCCGGGCATGCCCTCCGTCGTACCGGTGTAGGTGACGGTCAGCTGGGTGAGCACGTACTGGCCGGTGGCCGGCTCGTTGTACTCGTTCGCGGCGAGCACGGACTCGTCGGCGTCGAGCTCCACGGCGTCCACGGTGACCAGGTAGTCGCCGACCTGGGCCGGGACCCCCAGCGGCACGACCTCGTCGGCCGGGGCGGCCTCCTCGGGGGCGGACTCCAGCAGCTCCGACGTCGCGCCGTCGAACGGGGCGGCGCTGCCGAGGTCCTCGTCGAGGCTGTCGGCGACCTCGTCGATCACGCTGGCGTAGAAGGCCTGCGTCGCGAACACCACGGCGATGGCCACCACCGAGGTGACGAGGCCGGCGATCGACAGGCCCTTGCCCCGGTGGGTGCCGCGACGGGCGCGCAGCAGCGCGGGGATGCCCAGCGCCAGGCCGACGACGGCGATCACAGCGGCGACGTTGTTGACGATCGGCACCCAGCTCAGCAGCAGCGCGATGATCCCCAGGACCATCGACGCGACGGCCAGGCCGGCGCCCTTCTGCTGGGGGACGTACGGCGGCTGGACCGGAGCGTAGGGCTGCTGGTACGGCGCCTGCGGGGGGTGGGACACGGAACGGCTCCTCGCGAGGGCTGGGTGGATTCGGATCGAGACCGTGTCGTTCTTCGGCCGGACCGCACCCGATCGCGATCCGAAAACGCCCGGAGGCATCCCAGCCGCCGCAGGAGCACCACCCGTCCCGCCGGCGCCGTCCGGCCGTCAGGTCTCCTTGACTGTCAGGGGAGCCTGACGGACGCTGGGTCATGGACGTCGACGACCTCGAACGACGGCACACCCTCGCCAGCGCCGTCCGCCGCTACGACGAGCTGCGCACCCGCGACTCGCTGGCCGACCCCGACGACCCGGCCGGCCCCCGGCCGCTGACCCGCGAGGAGGCGCTGGAGCTCCTGGCGCTGGGCGAGGTGGTCGCCCGGCGAGCGGCGCAGGGGCGTCAGCTCACCGTCCGGACGGCGCGGGCCACCGGGGCGTCCTGGGCGCAGATCGGCCGGGCGCTGGGCGCCACCCGGCAGTCGGCGTGGGAGGCGCACCGGCGCTGGATCGACGCCCAGGTCGACCACCCCGACGGCTCGGGCGGGCTCACCGAGGACGAGGCCGCCGAGGCCCGCGCCCTGCTCGCCAACGACGCCGACTGACGCGGCTCCCGGGGGCGGCAGAAATGGCCGTCCCTGCCGCCCGGGGGCTGGTCGGGCGGTCGGTCACCGAGTTCTCGCCGCAGGCACGCGCGGGCGCGCCGGCGCGAGCGGCGACGACCCGACGATCGACACCTGCGAGTACGGGGCTCAGCCGAAGGCCCGGCCCTCGCCGCGGTAGGTGGCGACGGCGCCGGCGAGGCGGTCCCCGGCCAGCGTGTGCAGGACCTCGACGTGCTCGCACACCTCGCCGGCCTTGGCGTGCCGGAACCAGACGCGGTCCCCGACGGCGAGCCCGTCGGCGTCCGGGCCGCGCAGCGGCGTCTGCACCTCCCCGGCGCCCTCGGTGCCGAGCACCCGCAGCCGCGCGGGATGGACCGGGCGCGGCAGCCGGTCGGCGCCGGGCGGCCCGGAGGCGATCCACCCGCCGCCCGCGACGGTCACCGTCCCGGGGGCGGGCCGGCGGGTCACCGGCAGCGCGAACAGCAGCGCCGGCCGGCCGCGGAAGGCGCGGTACCCGTCGAACAGCGTCGGCTGGTACAGCCCCGAGCCCGCGGCGACCTCGGTGACCGACGGGTCGGCCGCGGTCCGCTCCAGGCTCCCCGTGCCGCCGCCGTTGACGAACGCCAGCGGCGCGACGGCGGAGACGGCGGCCACCGCGGCGGCGCGGCGCCCGGTCAGCTCCCGCACCGACAGCGCCTGCACCCCGCGCACCGCCAGGCCGCGCAGCGGGCGCCCGGGCGGCGCGTCCGGCACGCCGGCGACCTGCGCCTCGTAGGCCATGAGCCCGACCAGGGCGAAGCCGGGCCGGTCGCACACCGCCCGGGCCAGCGCCGCGGCGGCCGCGGGGTCGTGCACCGGCGACCGGCGCACCCCGACGTGCACCCGCCCGGCCCGCAGCGACGCGTCGAGGTCCAGGCAGATCCGCACCGGCGGCCGCGACCCGGGCGGCGCCACCGCGTCGACGGCGTCGAGGTGGTCGGGGGAGTCGGCCACCAGCGTCACCCGCGCGGCGAGCGCGGGGTCGGCCACCAGCCGGCGCAGCGCCGCGCGGTCCACCGAGGGGTAGGCGACGACGACGTCGTCGGACACCGGGTCGTCGCCGCCGGCCAGCCAGAGCGCCTCGGCCAGCGTGTAGGCGAGCACGCCGGCGAAGCCGGGGCGGGCCAGCACCCGCCGCAGGACCGCGCGGCTGCGCACCGACTTGCTCGCCACCCGGACCGGGCGCCCGGCGGCGCGGCGCACCAGGTCGGCGGCGTTGGCGTCGAGCGCGTCGAGGTCCAGGACGGCCAGCGGCGGGTCGAGGTCCGCCGTCGCCCGGTCCAGCCGGGCCCGGGCTGCGGCCGGGGAGGTCATGGCGCGGCAGCATCCTCGCGGACCGCCGACCGGGTCAAGCGTCCCAGTCACTTGACCCGGTCCGGCGCGAGCGGGACGCTGCCGCGCACGACGGAGGAGGCGGCGTGGGCACCTGGCGCAACTGGGCCGGCAACCAGCGGGCGGACGGCGTGACCGTCGTGCACCCGGCGGGCACCGGGGAGATCGCCGCCGCGGTGCGGGACGCCGCCGCGGCCGGGCGCCGGGTCACCGCGCTGGGCAGCGGCCACTCGTTCACCGGCGTCGGCCGCCCGGAGGACGTCGCGCTGGCGCTGGACCGGCACGCGGACCTGGTCGGCGTCGACGACGCCGGGCTGGTCACCGTGCAGGCCGGCATGCCGCTGCACCGGCTGAACGCGGAGCTGGCCGCCCGCGGCTGGGCGCTGACCAACCTCGGCGACGTCGACCGGCAGACCGTCGCCGGCGCGATCTCCACCGGCACCCACGGCACCGGCGCCCGGTTCGGCGGGCTGGCCACGCAGGTCTGCGCGCTGGAGCTGGTCACCGCCGACGGGACGGTGCTGCGCTGCGCGCCGGACGAGAACCCCGACGTCCTCTCCGCCGCGCGGGTCGGCCTGGGCGCCCTCGGCGTGCTGAGCACCGTGACCCTGCAGGCGGTGCCGGCGTTCGCCCTGCGCGCCGAGGAGGGCACCGCCGCGCTGCCGGACCTGCTGGCCGACTTCGCCGGCTTCACGTCCTCCACCGACCACGTCGAGTTCTACTGGTTCCCGCACACCGACCGGTGCCGCACCCTGCGCAACACCCGGGTGCCGCTGGAGGAGGTCGCGCCGCCGGGCCGGGCGCGGGCGTTCTGGGACGACGAGGTGCTCGCCAACGCCGGCCTCGCCGCCGTCGTCGCGGCCGGCCACCGGGTGCCCGCGCTGGTGCCGCCGCTGGCGCGGTTCTCCGCCGGGGCGCTGGGCGCCCGCACGTACACCGACGTCGCGCACCGGGTCTTCGTCTCCCGCCGGCGGGTGCGGTTCCGCGAGATGGAGTACGCCCTCCCGCGGGACGCCGCCCCGGCCGTGCTGGCGGAGCTGCGACGGGTGGTCGACGCCGGCCCGCACCGGGTGCCGTTCCCGGTCGAGGTGCGGGTCGCCGCCGCCGACGACGTCCCGCTGTCGACGGCGTACGGCCGCGACACCGCCTACGTCGCCGTCCACGTGCCCGCCCGCAGCGAGCCCGGCGGGTACTTCGCCGCGTTCGAGGCGATCGCGCTGGCCGCCGGCGGGCGCCCGCACTGGGGCAAGGAGCACGGCCTCGACGCCGCGGCGCTGGCGCAGCGGTACCCGCGGTTCGGCGAGTTCGCCGCGCTGCGCGAGCGGCTGGACCCCGCCGGGGTGTTCACCAACACCCACCTCGCCCGGGTCCTCGGCCCGGCCGGGCAGCCCGCCGGGCAGGCCTGAGGTGCCGCGGCTGCCGGCCGCGCAGCGGCGCGCCGCCCTGGTGGAGGCGGCGCTGCGGGTGATGGCCCGGGACGGCCTGGCCGCCGGTACCACCCGCGCGGTCGTCGCCGAGGCCGGCATGCCGCTGGCCGCCTTCCACTACGCCTTCTCCTCGCGCGACGAGCTGCTGCGCGAGCTGGTGACCCGCGTGGTCGGCCGCGAGCTGGCCGCCGCCTCCGCCGCCCTGGACCCGGCCGCGGGCCTGGCCGGCTGCCTGCGCGCGGCCGCCGCCGGCTACCTCGACCACCTGGAGCGCGAGCCCGGCGCCGAGGCGCTGATGCTCGAGCTCACCCTGCACGCGGTGCGCGACCCGGAGCTGCGGCCGGTAGCCGCTGCGCAGTACCGCGCCTACACCGCGGCGGCGACCCGGCTGCTGGAGGAGGCCGCCGCCGCGACCGGCGCCACCTGGCGGCGGCCGGTGCCCGAGCTCGCCCGGCTGCTGGTCACCGTGGTCGACGGTGCGACGACGACCTGGCTGGTCGACCGCGACACCGCCGCCACCCGCGCGGTGCTCGAGGCCGCGGTCGACCAGCTGGTCACCTCCGCCGCCCAGCCCTAGGCGGCAGGAACGGCCGTTCCTGCCGCTCCCCGCCGGGTCAGAGGTCGACGTCGGGCTCGCCGGTGCCGCCGATGCGGTCGAGCTCCTGCATCTCCAGCGGCCCGAGCACCCGCGCGCCCGCCTGGAGGTTCTCCTCCAGGTGCGCCACCGACGACGTCCCCGGGATGAGCAGGACGTTGGGGGAGCGGGCCAGCAGCCAGGCCAGCGCCACCTGCATCGGCGTGGTCTCCAGCCGCCGCGCCACCGTCTCCAGCGCCGCGGACTGCAGGGGCGTGAACCCGCCGAGCGGGAAGTAGGGCACGTAGGCGACGCCCTCGCGGGCCAGCGCGTCGAGCATCGGGTCGTCGGCGCGGTGCACGAGGTTGTAGTGGTTCTGCACGCACACCACCGGCGCGATCGACCGCGCCTCGGCGAGCTGCTGCGTCGTCACGTTGGACACGCCCAGGTGCCGGACCAGCCCCTGCTGCTGCAACTCCGCCAGCGCCTCGAACGGCTCGGCCAGCGAGCGCTCCACCGGTGCGTCGAACCCGGGCATGCGCAGGTTCACCACGTCGAGCACGTCGACGCCGAGGTGGTCGAGGTTGTCGTGCACGGCCTGCTTGAGCTCCTCGGGGGAGAGGGCCTCGGGCCACGCGCCGTCCGGCGTCCGCCGGGCACCGACCTTGGTGACGATCGTGAGCTGCTCCGGATAGGGGTGCAGCGCCTCGCGGATGACCTCGTTGGTCACGTGCGGGCCGTAGTAGTCGCTGGTGTCGACGTGGTCCACGCCCAGCTCCACCGCCCGGCGCAGGACGGCGACGGCGGCCTCGCGGTCGGCCGGCGGGCCCATGACGTGCGGGCCGGCCAGCTGCATCGCGCCGTAGCCGATGCGGTGGACCGTGCGGTCCCCGAGCGCGAACTGTCCCGACCTCTCGGCCGTGGTCGTCGTCATGCCCGCTCCCTACCCGGGGAGCCCGGGGGAACCCTCAGGCGGCCAGCCGGCTGCCGACCTCCGCGTGCCACCGGCCGACGTCGGCGGTCACCCGCGCGGTCTCGCGCCGGTCGGCCCGCCGGGCGGCCAGCGCCAGGCCGCTGCCCAGGAGCGCCAGGCCCGCGCCCACCCACATCGGCGCGGTGTAGCCCAGGCCGAGGGAGATGACCAGCGCGCCCAGCGCGGCGCCCACGGCGTTGGCCACGTTGAACGCGGCCTGGTTGGCCGCCGACACCAGGCTGCCGCCGGAGACCCGCGCGGCCACGATCACGCCGTTCTGCACGACCGGGCCCATCGCGAAGGCGACCGTGCCGAACAGCACCAGCAGGACGACGGCGGCCGCGGGGGTGCGGGCGAGGAAGGCGAAGGCGGCCAGCAGCAGCGCGGTGGCGAGCAACCCGACGACGACGAACGTCCAGCCGAACCGGTCGCCGAGGCGGCCGCCGGCCAGCGTGCCGACGGTGGTGCCGACGCCGAACAGCGCGAGCACCGGCGTCACCCAGCCCTCGGGCAGACCGGCCAGGTCGGTGAGGATCGGGCTGACGTAGCTGTAGACGGCGAACAGCGCGGCGAAGCCGACCATCGTCAGGCCGAGCACCAGCCACACCTGGGGACGGCGGAAGGCGGCCAGCTCGGCGCGCAGGTCCCCGCGCTCCCCGGTGCCGGCGGGCAGCCAGGCCAGCAGCCCGGCGATGGTGACCAGCCCGATGCCGGCGATCGCGCCGAGCACCAGCCGCCAGCTCAGCTGCTGGGCGACGAACGTGCCGAGCGGGACGCCGACCACGTTGGCCAGCGTCAGCCCGACCATCATCAGCGAGATCGCCTGGGTGGCCCGCTCCGGCGGGACAAGCCGCCGCGCGGCCACCGCGCCGACGCCGAAGAACGACCCGTGCGCCAGCGCGGTCAGCACCCGCGCCGCGGCCAGGGTCTCGTAGGTGGGCGCCACGGCCGACAGCGCGTTGCCGACGACGAACACGACCATCAGCGCGACCAGCGTCTGGCGCGGGGAGAACCGCACGCCGAGCGCGGTGAGCGTGGGTGCGCCGATGACGACGCCGGCGGCGTAGGCGGAGATGAGCAGGCCGACGGCGGACACCGAGACGCCGAGGCCGCCGGCGATCTCGGGCAGCATGCCCATGACGACGAACTCGGTGGTGCCGATGCCGAAGGCGCCGATGGCGAGGGCGAGCAGACCGCGGGGCACGGGAGGACTCCAGGAGGGACGACGGCGGACGTGGCGGGGCGTGCGGACGTCGTCGTCCGTGCTGGTCCTACAGGGAGGGAAGGCACCGGCCGCGCGGGACATGCCCCGCGCGGCCGGTGGGTGTGCTCACACCCGGGTCAGGGCTGCAGCAGCACCTTGACCGCGCCGTCCTTCTTCTCGCGGAAGTCGGCGTAGGCCTGCGGCGCCCGCTCCAGCGGCACCCGGTGGGTGGCGAAGTCGTCGACGCCGAGCGGGTCGCCGTCGACCAGCAGCGGCAGGATGTCGGGCACCCAGCGCCACACGTTGGCCTGGCCCATCCGCAGCTGGATCTGCTTGTCGAACATCCGCATCAGCGGCAGCGGGTCGGTGGCGCCGCCGTAGACGCCGGACAGCGAGATGGTGCCGCCGCGGCGGACCGCGTCGATGGCGGTGTTCAGCGCGGCCAGCCGGTCGATGCCGGCGACCTGCATGACCTTCTCCATGATCGCGTCCGGGACGACCGCGGTCGCCTTCTGCGCGATCTGCGCCAGCGGCGAGCCGTGGGCCTCCATGCCGACGGCGTCGATCACCGCGTCGGCGCCGCGGCCGGCGGTCGCGTCCTGGATCTGCCGGACGACGTCGTCCTTCTTCGTGGAGCGGATGACGTGCGTGCCGCGGGCGGTGGCCCGCTCCAGCCGCTCCGGGACGACGTCGGAGGCGTACACGTCCTCGATGCCCAGGTGGTGGGCGATCCGGGTGCACATGTCGCCGATCGGCCCGAGCCCGAGCACCAGCAGCGTGCCGCCGGGCGGCGTCGCGGCGTACTGCACCGCCTGCCAGGCGGTGGGCAGGACGTCGGAGAGGTAGACGAAGCGGTCGTCCGGCGGGCCGTCCGGGACCTTGATCGGCAGCGTGTTGCCGAAGGGCACCCGCAGGTACTCGGCCTGGCCGCCGGGCACCTGCCCGTAGAGCTTCGTGTAGCCGAACAGCGAGGCGCCGAAGCCCTGGTCGCGGTTCTGCGTGGTCTCGCACTGCGACTGCAGGCCCTGCGAGCACATCCAGCAGGTCCCGCAGGAGATGTTGAACGGCACGACGACGCGGTCGCCGGGCTTGACCGCCGTCACCGCGGAGCCGACCTCGCGGACGACGCCCATCGGCTCGTGCCCCATGACGTCGCCCTTGCTCATGAACGGCGCCATCACCTCGATCAGGTGCAGGTCGGACCCGCAGATGCCGCTCGAGGTGATCTCGACGACGACGTCGGTGTCCTCCTGCAGCGTCGGGTCGGGGACGGTGTCCACCTGTACGTCGGCACGTCCGTGCCAGGTCACTGCGCGCACGAGATCCTCTCCTCGGGTCGTCGGCCGGAAGCGGCGTCGATCGGCCTGTCCAGGGGCCTCGTGCCCGGTGTGGGCCTCCTCGCCCCTCGTTCAACGCTCAACCGGCGTGTTGATCACTCTCCGTCACATCGGTTCGACGCATCGTCGAATGACAACCGTGCAGCCCAGTGACCCATGCCACACATCCGGACCTCCATACCCAGGTCTGCAGATCACGTAACGGTCACGGCGTGTTTACATGGGCCCCGCCCGCTCCCCCGGGCGCAGCACGACGTCCCTGTCCCCGACGGAAGTCAGGTGCATGACCGAGCTCCACCCGGACCGCCTCCTCGACGGAGGGACGGCCGCGAAGCCCGCGGCCGGCGCACCCCTCCGCAAGGCAGCGGCAGCGTCGCCCGACCGGCGACCCGCCGGCGCCGCGAAGACGGCCCCGCGGCCCACCCCGCACCGACGTCAGGGGGAGACGTCGCCGAGCGGGGACCGCACCGAGTCCCGACCCGAGTCCCGCCCCGCCCGCCGTCCGAGCCCCCGGCCGCGGCCCACGCCGTCGCCGCGGACCTCTCCCGAGGCGACCGCCGAGCCGGCGCCCGCCCCCGCGGCCCCGGTGCCCGGCCTCGAGGCCCGCACCGTCGTGGTCGCCGGGGACGAGCCCGCTGGGGCTCCCGAGGCCGACGAGGCCGCCGAGCCCGCCGAGGTCCTCGCGGTCGCCGACGCCGCCGAGCTCGTCGAGGCCGCCGACGCCCAGGCGCTGGCCGCCGTCGCGGCCGCCGGCACCGACGAGGCCGCCGCCGACGGGCCCGAGGAGGCCGACGCCGGCGAGGAGCGGGTCCCGGTCACCGTGGTCGCCGGCCACGGCCGGCACCGGGCGATGGCCCGGCTGCTGCGGCTGCCGCGCCGCCAGCCCGCCTTCTACCTCGCCGCCGCGCTGGTCGGCGCGGTCGGCATCGGCTCCTTCTCCGTGGGCGACCGCGTCGCCCAGGCCGACGGCCCGGAGGCGGTCAGCTCCTCGGTGAGCGTCGCCGAGGAGCTGGGCATCGCCGACCAGGACCTCCCCGCGGCCGCCGAGGTCGCGACCCTGCGCTCGGACGCCACCCTGCTCGGCGCGGTCACCGCCAGCCGCAACGCCCGCGAGGCCGGGGAGGCCGCCGCGGCGCAGGCGCAGGCCGACGCCGACCGCGCCGCCCAGGAGGCCGCCGCGGCCGCGGCCGCCGAGGCCGCCCGGCCCAGGACCGTGCTCCCGGTCAGCGGGGCACGGCTCACCAGCGGCTTCGGCGCGCGCTGGGGCACGCTGCACGCCGGCATCGACCTCGCCGCGCCCATCGGCACGCCGGAGTACGCGGCCGCCGACGGCGTCGTCCTCGAGGCCGGCCCCGCCAGCGGCTTCGGCCTGGCGGTGTACGTCCAGCACGAGAACGGCGACGTCACCGTCTACGGGCACATGGAGGAGATCCTCGTGCAGCCCGGCCAGGTGGTCCGCGCCGGCGACACCATCGCGCTGCTGGGCAACCGCGGGCAGTCGACCGGCCCGCACCTGCACTTCGAGGTGCACGTCGGCGGCATCGATGGCGAGCGGATCGACCCGATCCCGTGGCTGCGGGACCGCGGCGTCGCGATCTGACGAAGGACCACCCTTCCTCCCCACGCCTCGCGAGCACGGCGCGGACCCTGGAGGGTGGCCGTTCCAGCACGTCACGGGACACGCGCCCCCCTCCCGGCAGCTCCGGGCAGGGGGCGCGTGTGCGTCGGAGGACACTGGAGGGGGAGGTGGGCCGATGGGAGCCGGGCACGGGCACGCGCACGCCACCGCGGCGGCGGCCTCGCGGGGGCGGCTGGCGGTCGTCCTCGGGCTCACCCTCGCCGTCCTCGTCGCCGAGCTCGTCGGCGCGGTCGTCTCCGGCTCGCTCGCCCTGCTCGCCGACGCCGGGCACATGGCCACCGACGCGCTCGGCGTGGGCCTCGCCCTCGGGGCGGTGACGCTGGCGCAGCGCCCGGCCCGCGGGCGGCGCACCTTCGGCTGGCAGCGGGTGGAGATCCTCGCCGCGGTGGCCAACGGGCTGCTGCTGGCCGGCGTCGCGGTGTTCGTCCTCGTCGAGGCGGTGCGGCGGATCGGCGACCCGCCCGAGATCACCTCCGGCGTCGTCCTCGCCGTCGCCGCCGGGGGCCTGGCCGCCAACCTCGCCGGGCTGACGCTGTTGCACCGCGGCCGGCGGGGGTCGCTCGCCGTCCGCGGTGCGCACCTGGAGGTGCTCGGCGACGCGCTGGGCTCGGTGGCCGTCCTCGTCGCGGCCGGCGTCGTCGCGCTCACCGGGTGGACGCCGGCCGACACGATCGCCGCGCTGCTCATCGGCTGCCTGGTGCTGCCGCGGGCGTGGGCGCTGCTGCGCGAGTCCCTCGACGTGCTGCTGGAGGCCGCGCCGCGCGACGTCGACCTCGACCAGGTCCGCGCGCACGTCCTCGGGGTGCCCGGCGTCATCGGCGTCCACGACCTGCACGCCTGGACGATCACCTCGGGCCTGCCGGTGCTGTCCGCGCACGTCGTCGTCACCGACGAGGCGCTGGCCGCCGGGCACGGCGGCCGGGTCCTCGACGCGCTGTGCGCCTGCCTCGGAGACCACTTCGACGTCCCGCACTGCACCTTCCAGATCGAGGCCGAGGCGCACGCCGGCCACGAGGCGCCGGTCCACGACTGAGGCCGCGACCCCGGGCGCGGCCGCCGGTGGGACAGTGGGGAGCGCGCGACCGACGGACCGGAGGTACAGGTGGAGCACGGGCACCACTCGGGCATGTGGGTGCCCGGCGAGCCACCCACGTGGGGGCGGGTCTTCCTGCCCCACCTGGACGCGTGGTCGGTGCTGCCCGTCCTCGCCCTGCTCGGCGTGCTGGCCTACCTGGTCGGCCTGGTCCGGCTGCGCCGCTCGGGCGTGGCCTGGCCGTGGTGGCGCGCGGCGTCCTGGGTGGCCGGCTGCCTGTCGCTGTTCGCCGTCACCGGGACCTGGCTGAACGGCTACAGCATGGTGCTGTTCAGCGTGCACATGGCCCAGCACATGGTGCTGTCGATGGTCGCGCCGCTGCTCCTGCTGCTCGGCCGGCCGGTGACGCTGGCGCTGCGCTCGCTGCCGCGGGGGAGGGGAGTGGCCGGCGTCCCGCGGGCGCTGCTGCTCGACGCCCTGCACAGCCGGGTCGCGCGCTTCCTGTCACACCCGCTGTTCACGCTGCCGCTGTTCCTGGTCAGCCTCTACGGCGTCTACTTCACGCCCGTCTTCGACGCGCTGATGGGCGACCCGGTCGGGCACCAGTTCATGCTCGCCCACTTCACCGTCACCGGGCTGCTGTTCTTCGGGCCGATCCTCGCCCAGGACCCGTGGCCCCGGCAGGTGGGTCACGCCGGCCGGATGCTCGAGCTGCTGATCCCCATGCCGCTGCACGCGTTCTTCGGCGTCGCCATCATGATGTCGACGTCGCTGGTGGTGCGGACCTTCGCCGACCCGCCCGCCGGCTGGGGCGTCGACCCGCTCGCCGACCAGAACGCCGCGGGCAGCATCGCGTGGTCCTTCGGCGAGCTGCCGACGGTGCTCGTCCTCGTCGTCGTCCTGTTCAGCTGGATGGGCTCCGAGGAGCGCCGCGGGCGCCGGATGGACCGCGTCGCCCGGCGCACCGACGACGCCGAGCTCGAGGCGTACAACGCGCGCCTGAAGCAGCTCGCCACCCGCTCCGGCTCCTGAACGCGGCACCGCCCGCGTCCCCGGGCGGGGACGCGGGCGGTGCGCTGCGCAGGAGCGGTCAGCCGACGTGGACGGCGACGTCGCCGGCCGGCAGGTCCTCCCGGGTGGCCCTGATGAGCACCGCGGCCACCAGCGCGCCGACGACGAGCAGCGCGGCCGCCCAGGTGAAGGCGGTGGTGTAGCCCTCGACCTGGCCCTGGAGGCCGACCGCCGGGTCCCGCGGGTCCGCCCCCGCGGTCAGCGCGTCCGCGGTGTAGGCGCTGATCGCACCCACCGACAGCGACGCCAGGACGGCGGTGCCGATCGAGGCGCCGACCTGCTGGGTGGCGTTGAGCATCGCGCTCGCGGCGCCCGCGTCGTGCTCGCCGGCGCCGACCAGCGCCAGGTTGGACAGCGGCACGAAGGTGAAGCCCAGGCCCAGGCCGAGCAGCAGCTGGCCGGGGAAGGGCAGCGCCCAGAAGCCCGTGTCCAGCCCGACGAACGACAGCGTGAACAGCCCGCCCGCGGCGAGCAGGCCGCCGAGCACCATGAGCGGCTTCGGGCCGACCCGCGGCACCAGCGCGCTGGCCGCGCCGGCCGAGAGGAACACGCCCAGCGTCGTCGGCAGCGAGGCGACGCCCGCGACCACCGGCTCGTAGCCGAGCACCTGCTGGAAGTACAGGCTCAGGAAGAAGAACGCCCCGATGAGCCCGGCGCCGACCAGCGTCGAGGTGAGGTAGGCGCCGCCGCGGTTGCGGTCGAGCACGATCCGCATGGGCAGCAGCGGGTTGCGGGTACGCAGCTCCAGCAGCACGAACAGCGCCACCAGGACCAGGCCCGCGACGATGAACAGCCACGCCGGGCCGTCGGCCCACCCGCTCTCGGGCGACACCAGGGTGGTGCTGCCCTGCGCGGCGGCCCGGGCGTTGGCGGCCGCGGCCTCGGCGGCGTTGGTCTGCGCGGCCTCGGCGACCCGCGTGAAGCCGTAGACGATCGAGGCCAGGCCGAGGGTGACCAGCACGGCGCCCGGGATGTCGTACTTGGTGTCCCCGGGCGCCCGGCTCTCCGGGACGATCGGGACGGCCAGCACGACGGCGAGCAGCGCGACGGGCAGGTTCACCCAGAAGCACCAGCGCCAGTCGGCGTACTCGGTGAGCACGCCGCCGAGCAGCAGGCCGACCGCCGACCCGCCGCCGGCGATCGCGCCGTAGACGCCGAACGCCTTGGCCCGCTCCTTCGGGTCGGTGAACAGCACGGTCAGCAGCGCGAGCGACGCCGGCGCCAGCAGCGCGCCGAAGACCCCCTGCAGCGCGCGGGCGCCGAAGAGCATCGCCTCGTTCTGCGCGATGCCGCCGAGCGCGGAGGCGACGGCGAAGCCGGCCGCGCCGACCAGGTAGGTGCGCTTGCGGCCCCAGAAGTCGGCGATGCGCCCGCCGAGCAGCAGGAAGCCGCCGAAGGTGAGGGTGTAGGCGGTGACGATCCACTGCTGGGTCGCGGCCGAGATGCCGAGGTCGGCGGACACCGCCGGCAGCGCGATGTTGACGATCGTGGCGTCGAGGATGACCAGCAGGACGGTCATCGCGATGACGCCGAGGGCGAGCCAGCGCTTCTCGTAGGGCTCCGCGGCCGGGGTGTCCGGCCCGGCGGCAGGGGTGGACGACGGGTGGGTCATGGGGTCCTCAGGGTCGTGACGCGAGGCCGAGGTCGTCGGCCGAGGGAGCAACCTAGCCCCCTGCGACCATGGGCTCGTGCCCGTCTCGCTGGTGGTGACCGCCGACACACACCTGCCGAAGCGCGCCCGTGACCTGCCCCGATCCCTCTGGGCCGCGATCGACGCCGCGGACCTCGTCGTGCACGCCGGCGACTGGGTCGACGTCACCCTGCTCGACGTCCTGGAGTCCCGCGCCCGGGCCCTGCTCGCGGTGTACGGCAACAACGACCACGGGCCCCTGCGCGAGCGGCTGCCGGAGGTGGCGCGCGCCGAGGTGGGCGGGCTGCGGGTCGCCGTCGTCCACGAGACCGGCGACGCCCGGGGCCGCGAGCGGCGCTGCGCCGCGCGCTTCCCCGACACCGACGTCCTGTTCTTCGGCCACAGCCACATCCCGTGGGACACCACCGCGGACACCGGGCTGCGGCTGGTCAACCCCGGCTCGCCCACCGACCGGCGCCGGCAGCCGCACGGCACCTTCGTCACCGCGGTCGCCGGCGGCGGGGTGCTCACCGAGGTGGTCTTCCACCCGGTCGCCCGGTGACGGCCCTCGCCCCGGTGTCCCCTCCCGCCGCCCGCCGGCGCCACCTCGCCGTCGTGCCCGCCCGGGCGGCCGAGCCGGCGCCGCCGGTCCCGGCGGGTGCGTCGTGAGCCGGTGGCGCCCCTGGCCGCCGGGGGCGGTGGCCGTGCTGGCCTGTCCCGTGTGCGGCGCGGGGCTGGCCGCGCTCCCCGGCGACGCGGGCCTGCGCTGCCCGGCCGGCCACGCCTTCGACCGCGCCCGGCAGGGGCACGTGACGCTGCTGCCGCCGGGCCACACGCCGCCGACCGGGGACACCGCGGCGATGGTGGCCGACCGCGCCGAGGTGCTGTCCGCCGGCGCCTACGCCGGGCTCACCCGGGTCCTGGCCGGCGCGGTCGCCGCGGGGGAGGGCCCGGTGGACGCCGTCCTCGACCTCGGCGGGGGCACCGGGCACCACCTGGCGGGCGTGCTGGACGCGCTGCCCGGCGCCGTCGGCGTGGTGCTCGACTCGTCGCGGTACGCGGCCCGCCGCGCGGCCGGCGCCTCGCCGCGGGCGCTCGCCGTCGTCGCCGACACCTGGGCCCGGCTGCCGGTCCGCGACGCCGCCGTCGACCGGGTGATGGTGGTGTTCGCCCCGCGCAACGGCCCGGAGACCGCGCGGGTGCTGCGCCCCGGCGGCCGGCTGGTGGTCGCCACCCCGGCGCCCGAGCACCTCGCCGAGCTGGTCGGTCCGCTGGGGCTGCTCCGGGTGGACCCGGAGAAGGAGGCCCGGCTGTCCGCGGCCCTGGAGCCGCACCTGGTGCCGGCCGGGCGCGTGCGGCACCGGGAGGAGCTGGAGCTCGACCCCCGCACCGTCACCACGGTCGTGGGGATGGGGCCGCACGCCCGGCACCTGACGCCGGAGCGGCTGGCCGCCGCGGTCGCCGCGCTGCCGCCGCGGGTGCGGGTCACCCTCGCCGTCGACGTCACCACCTGGGCGCTGCCCGCGGACGCAGGAGGGGCCCGGCCGTGACGGCCGGGCCCCTCCTGGGTGACGGGACCGCAGGGCTCTCGTCGTCCCCCGAGGTGCCGGGAGCCCTGCGCCGGTCAGATCCGGGTGCGGGTGCGTCCGCGGGTGGCGAAGACGTAGACCAGCAGCACGATGATCGCGCCGATGATCGAGCCGATGATGCCGGCGGCGCCGAGCTCGAAGCCGTTGCCGCTGATCAGGCTCCCGAGCAGGTTGCCCACGAAGGACCCGATGATGCCCAGGACGATCGTCATCCCGACGCTCATGGACTGCTTGCCCGGGACGACGGCCCGCGCGACGAAGCCGGCGATGGCGCCGACGACGATGAGCACGATGATGTTCCAGAGAAGCTCCACGGTGGAGACCTCCTGAGGGGATGGCCGGGTGGCCGAGGCGCTGGGATCTCCAGGCTCGGACGGTCCTGTTCCCCTGGTGAGCAGCGCGGAAACGCGTCTTGATCATGATGTGACCTGAGCGCCGCCCGCACCGGGGCCGCCGGCACCGGCGCGCCTCCCCGGTCGGGCCCGACGGCCCCGTGGCCCTCGGTCTAAGCTGCGCTCGTGACGATCGCGCCTGCACCGATCGTGAGCCGGCCCAGCCCGGCTCGCGAGGTCCAGCGGGGTGCGCGGCTCTCGAACCTGCTGCGGACCACGGACCACAAGACCATCGGCCTGATGTACATGGCCGCCTCGTTCGCCTGGTTCATCGTGGGTGGCTTCATGGCCATGCTGATCCGCGGTGAGCTGGGCCAGCCCGGGCTGCAGTTCCTCTCGCCCGAGCAGTACAACCAGCTCGTCACGATGCACGGCACGATCATGCTGCTGATGTTCGCGACGCCGCTGTTCTTCGCGTTCTCGAACCTGATCATGCCGCTGCAGATCGGTTCCCCGGACGTGGCGTTCCCCCGGCTGAACGCCTTCTCGTTCTGGCTGTTCTTCTTCGGCAGCATCATCGCGGTCTCGGGCTTCTTCACGCCCGGTGGCGCGGCCGACTTCGGCTGGTACGCCTACGCCCCGCTGTCCGACGCCGTCCACTCCCCGGGGGTGGGCGCGAACCTGTGGTTCGCGGGCCTGGCGGTCTCCGGTCTGGGCACCATCCTCGGCGCGGTCAACTTCACGGCCACGATCGCCTGCCTGCGGGCGCCGGGCATGACCATGTTCCGGATGCCGATCTTCACCTGGAACACGCTGGTCACCAGCCTGCTGGTGCTCCTGGCCTTCCCGATCCTCACCGCCGCGATCTTCGGCATGCTGGCCGACCGCAACCTCGGCGCCCTCGTCTACTCGGACGAGAACGGCGGCCCGATGCTGTGGCAGCACCTGTTCTGGTTCTTCGGCCACCCCGAGGTCTACATCATCGCGCTGCCGTTCTTCGGCATCATCACCGAGATCATCCCGGTCTTCGCCCGCAAGCCGCTGTTCGGCTACAAGGGCATGGTCGGCGCGACGCTGCTCATCGGCGGCCTCTCGCTCACGGTGTGGGCGCACCACATGTACGCCACCGGCGCGGTGCTGCTGCCGTTCTTCGCGTTCCTCACCTACCTGATCGCGGTGCCGACCGGGATCAAGTTCTTCAACTGGATCGGCACCATGTGGCGCGGCCAGCTGACGTTCGAGACGCCGATGCTGTTCTCCATCGGCTTCCTGGTGACCTTCCTCCTGGGCGGGCTCACCGGTGTGCTGCTGGCCAGCCCGCCGCTGGACTGGCACGTCAACGACAGCTACTTCGTCGTCGCGCACTTCCACTACGTCGTGTTCGGCACCGTGGTGTTCGCCGCCTACGCCGGCATCTACTTCTGGTTCCCGAAGATGTCGGGCCGGATGATGGACGAGCGGCTGGGCAAGCTGCACTTCTGGCTGGTGTTCATCGGCTTCCACGCGACGTTCCTGGTCCAGCACTGGCTGGGCACCGAGGGCATGCCGCGCCGGTACGTCGACTACCTGCCCACCGACGGGTTCACGACCCTGCACGTGATCTCCACCATCGGGTCGTTCGTCCTGGGCGCCTCGACCATCCCGTGGCTGTACAACGTGGTGAAGTCGTGGAAGTACGGCCGGCTCGCGCTGCGGGACGACCCGTGGGGCCACGGCAACTCGCTGGAGTGGGCCACCTCCTCGCCGCCGCCGCGGCACAACTTCACCGAGATCCCGCGGATCCGGTCGGAGCGCCCGGCGTTCGAGGCGCACTACCCGCACCTGGTCGAACGGCTGCACGCCGAGGCGCACGTCGGCAAGCGGCACCAGCCCTACGCGGGTGTCAGCGAGCTGGCCGAGGGCACCGGCCCGCGGCAGGGTCCCAACGACCCCGACCCCTTCTGATCCCCCGGGGGCACTGCCCCCTCCCGCGCGAGCGCACGTCACCAGCGACGCCCCGTCGGCCCCGGCCGGCGGGGCGTCGCCGCGTCTCCGGGACCACCGCCCGGAGCCCCCGGGGGAGTGCGGCACCATGGCCGCCGTGCCGCTCGACCCCGCACCCCGCACGCGTCCGCAGGCCGCCCCCGTCGGGCCGCGCGCGGTCCTCACGGTCACCGGCGCCGACCGGCCCGGCGTGACCGCCCGGCTGTTCGGGGCCCTCGCCTCCGGCGACCACGGGCTCCCGCCGGTCGAGGTCGTCGACGTCGAGCAGGTCGTCGTGCACGGCCAGCTCGTCCTCGGGGTCGTCATCGGCGCCCGGCCGGCCGACGACGAGGCGGACGAGGCCGGCTTCCTCGCCTGCCTGGGCCGGCTGGCCACCGAGGTCGCCCGGGCCACCGGGGTCCGGGTCGACGTCGAGACCGCGTCCGGCCGCGGTGCCGGCAGGACGCCCACCGGCCGGCCGCACCACGTGATCCTGCTCGGCCGGCCGGTGCCGCCCTCCGCGGTCGCCGGCGCGGCCACCGCCATCGCCGGCGTCGGCGGCAACATCGACGCCATCCGGCGGCTGTCGGACCACCCGGTCACGTCCCTCGAGCTCACCGTCTCCGGGGCCGGGGCCACCGAGCTGCGCACCGCGCTGGCCGCCGTCGCCGCCGCCACCGGCGCCGACATCGCCGTCGAGCGGGTCGGGCTGGCCCGGCGCAGCAAGCGGCTGATCGTCCTCGACGTCGACTCCACGCTCGTGCGCGGCGAGGTCATCGACGAGCTGGCCGCCCGCGCCGGCCGCGCGGCCGAGGTCGCCCGGATCACCGCGGCGGCGATGAACGGGGAGCTGGACTTCGCCGAGTCGCTGCGGGCGCGGGTCGCCACGCTGGCGGGCCTGCCGGTCGAGGTGCTCGACGAGGTGCGCGAGCACCTGGAGCTCACCCCTGGTGCCCGCACGCTCATCCGCACGCTGCAGCGGCTCGGGTTCCGCTGCGGCATCGTCAGCGGCGGCTTCAGCCAGATCACCGACCCGCTGGCCGCCGCGCTCGGCCTCGACTTCGCCGCGGCCAACACCCTCGAGGTCGCCGACGGGAAGCTGACCGGCGGCCTGGTCGGCGAGATCGTCGACCGGGCGGGCAAGGCCCGCGCGCTGGCCCGCTTCGCCGCCGAGCACGGCATCCCGCTGGAGCAGACGGTCGCGGTCGGCGACGGCGCCAACGACCTCGACATGCTCAACGCCGCCGGGCTCGGCATCGCGTTCAACGCCAAGCCCGTGGTGCGCGAGCAGGCGCACACCGCGCTCAACCAGCCCTACCTGGACGCCGTCCTGCAGGTCCTCGGCTTCACGAGGGACGAGGTGATGGACGCGCTGTGACACGGTGTGATCTGCCGTCCCACCGGACGGCACCGCGGCCACGTGCCGTCCCCCTGCTGCGCTGAGCCCCACCCGGTCCTCGTCGCGGAGGCCTCCGGCCCCCACTCCTCGGCCCGCCCCGCAGGGCGGCTCACCTCGTCGGCGGCTGGGGTCAGCCGCGGGTGACCGCGCCCTCGAGCTCGACGCCGGCGGTGCGCAGCTGGTCCAGCGCCGCCTCGGTCGAGGCCTCGGACACCCCTGCAGTGAGGTCGAGCAGCACGCGGGTCGCGAAGCCCGCCGCGACGGCGTCGAGCGCGGTGGCCCGCACGCAGTGGTCGGTCGCGATCCCGACCACGTCGACGGCGTCCACGCCCCGCTCGCGCAGCCAGTCCGCCAGCGGCACGCCGTCGGACCGTCCCTCGAAGCCGGAGTAGGCCGCCGCGTAGTGGCCCTTGTCGAAGACGGCGTCGAGGGGCCCGCGGTCCAGCGACGGGTGCAGCTCGAGCCCGCTGGTGCCGGCGACGCAGTGCGCCGGCCAGGTCTCCAGGTAGTCGGGTTGTTCGTGGAAGTGGTCGCCCGGGTCGACGTGGTGGTCGCGCGTGGCGACGACGTACGCGTAGTCGGCGGACCTCACGTGCTCGGTGATCGCCGCCGCCACCGCCGCACCCCCGGCCACCGCCAGGCTGCCCCCCTCGCAGAAGTCGTTCTGCACGTCCACCACCAGCAGTGCGCGCGTCACCGCGGGACCTCCGTTCACGCCGTCACCGTCTCCAGTGCGGGTTCCCCGCGGGAGAGCGCCCATGCCTCCTGCGGCAGCGCCTCGCGCGCCCGGCGGTGGTGCGCGGCCGCCGCCTCGAGCGCGTCGGCCGGCGACGACGGCGTCACGACCTCGCCGCCGCGGACCAGCTCCACCACCAGCTGCCGGTCGCCGTCACGCGCCTCGACCCGCCCGCTGCTGACCACCTCGGCGGTCGCCGTCCCGTCGGGGTCGTGCCGGCGGACGGCGGTCTTGCGGCCGCCGGTGGAGTTCTTGCCCTCCGAGCGCTTGGCCACCGGCACGCCGTCGCGCTGGACCAGCTTGTAGACCATCCCGGCCGTCGGCGCGCCCGACCCGGTGACCAGCGAGGTGCCGACGCCGTAGCCGTCGACCGGCGCGGCCATGAGCCCGGCGATCGCGTACTCGTCGAGGTCGCTCGTGACGATGATCCGCGTCTTCGTGGCGCCCAGCTCGTCGAGCTGGCGGCGGGCGGCGGTGGCCAGCGTCGGCAGGTCGCCGGAGTCCAGCCGGATGGCGCCGAGGTCCGGCCCGGCCACCTCGACCGCCGTCCGGATGCCCTGGACGACGTCGTAGGTGTCCACCAGCAGCGTGGTGCCGACGCCGAGGGTGTCGACCTGCGCGCGGAAGGCGGCGGCCTCGTCGTCGTGCAGGAGGGTGAACGCGTGCGCGCTGGTGCCCGTCGTCGGCACCCCGTACCGGCGGCCGGCCTCCAGGTTGGAGCTGGCGGTGAAGCCGACCAGGTACGCCGCCCGCGCCGCGGCGACGGCGGCCTGCTCGTGGGTGCGCCGCGAACCCATCTCGATGACCGGCCGCTCGCAGGCGGCCCCGACCATGCGGGCCGCGGCCGAGGCGATCGCGCTGTCGTGGTTGAGCACCGAGAGGACCAGGGTCTCCAGCAGCACGCCCTCGGCGAACGGCGCGCGCACGGTGAGCACCGGGGAGCCGGGGAAGAACAGCTCGCCCTCGGCGTAGCCGGCGACGTCGCCGGAGAAGCGGAAGTCGGCCAGCCAGTCCAGCAGCCGCGCGTCGGTCAGGCCCTGCTCGCGGAGGGTGGCCAGCTCGTCGTCGCCGAACCGGAAGGAGGGCAGCAGCTCCAGGAGCCGGCCGGTGCCGGCGACGACGCCGTAGCGGCGGCCGTGCGGGAGGCGCCGGGCGAAGACCTCGAAGACGCAGTCCCGGTCGGCGGTGCCGTCGGCCAGGGCGGCGGCGACCATGGTCAGCTCGTACCGGTCGGTGAGCAGGGCGGTACCCGTCGGCATGATCCCGACCCTAGGTCGGCCGCCGTGGCCGCACCCGGGGGACCGGGGGAGCGACCGTCCTAGAGTGGTCGGGTGGCCGGACCACTCGCGCCGACACGGACGCCCGAATCCACGGTCGAGGAGACCGCCGACCTCGACCGGCCCTGGGTCACCATCGTCTGGAACGACCCGGTGAACCTCATGACCTACGTGACCCACGTGCTGCGGGAGCTGTTCGGCTACGACGAGCCGACGGCGACCACGCTCATGCTGCAGGTGCACAACGACGGCAAGGCGGTGGTCAGCTCCGGGCCGCGCGAGCGGATGGAGCACGACACCAGCCGGCTGCACGCCTACGGCCTGTGGGCCACCTACCAGCAGGACGCATGAGGCCGTTCCGCCGCAAGGGGGCCGACGTCGTCGCGCGACTCGAGCCGGCCGAGGCCGGCGTCCTCGGGCTGCTGCTCGACCAGCTCGAGCAGCTGCTGGGCGCCGACCCCGAGGACGTCGAGGGCGACCCGGTGGTCGCGCGGCTGCTGCCGGCCGGGCACCGCACCGACCCGGAGCTCGCCGCCGACTACCGCGAGCTGACCGAGTCGGCGCTGCGCGCGGGCAAGACCGACGACCTGGCCGCCGTCCGGGCCACCCTGCCCGCCGACGGCGGTGAGGTGCGGTTGGACCGGGACCAGGCCGGCGCGTGGCTGCGCACCACCAACGACCTGCGGCTGGCGCTGGGCGAGCGGATCGGGATCACCGAGGAGACCGAGCCGCCCGAGGACCCGGCCGGCGAGGAGGGCCAGCAGCTGGCCGTCTACTACTGGCTCACCGGGCTGCAGGGGTCGCTCGTCGACGCGGTCGCCGCCGGGCGCGACGCCCGAAGGTGAGCAGCACCAGCACCGCCAGCAGCAGGTCCAGCACGAAGAAGACCAGCACGAGGCTGGGCAGCTCCAGGTCGCGGACGGCCGCCCCGACGGTGGAGACGAGCGTGACCGCCGACAGGACCAGCACCAGCAGGAGCACCAGCACGCGCAGCGCGACGAGCAGGGCGAGCGACAGGCGGTCGGCGGCGACGTCGCTGCTGTAGTGCCCGCTGCGCAGGGTCAGCCCCCGGACACCGAGCCACAGCGTCGGCAGCGCGACGACCACCACACCGGCCGCCATGATCAGCTCGAGCACCACGGGTCCGCACCGTATCCGGTCGGTGACGACCGGGTGTCCTGCCCCGGTCGGGCGAGCGTCCTCCGGTGCCCGCGGTGCCGCTGCCGCGCGCCGCCTAGACTGGCGGTGTGCTGCGCATCGACCGCGCGACCTACGACGCCATCGTGGCCCACGCCCGGGAGGACCACCCGGACGAGGCCTGTGGCGTCGTCGCCGGACCCGAGGGCAGCGACCGCCCCGAGCGGTTCATCCCGATGCTCAACGCCGCCCGGTCGCCGACGTTCTACGAGTTCGACTCGGCCGACCTGCTGCGCCTGTACCGGGAGATGGACGACCGGGACGAGGAGCCGGTGGTGATCTACCACTCGCACACCGCCACCGAGGCGTACCCCTCGCGCACCGACGTCAGCTACGCCTCGGAGCCGAACGCCCACTACGTCCTCGTCTCCACCCGCCACTCCGGCCGCGAGACCGGCCTGGCCGGGGACGACGTCGAGTTCCGCAGCTTCCGGATCGTCGACGGCGAGGTGAGCGAGGAGGACGTCGAGGTCGTCGAGTCCTACCTGTTCGGCCACTCGCCGACCACCGTCGTCTACGACTGAACGGTGCCGTGCCGCCGGGTGCGGAATCCCCGGCGGCGAGCGGGCGTTGCCCGCACCGACACGCGCTCGCCCGAGCGCTCCCGCACGTCCCCCCACCCTCCCGAGGAGAACCGCACGCCATGGCCATCGAGGTCCGGATCCCGACCATCCTGCGCACCCACACCGGCGGCAACAAGACCGTCGAGGGCAGCGGGGACACCCTCGGCGCGCTCGTCGACGACCTCGACGCCAAGCACCCCGGCCTCAAGGGCCGCCTCGTGACCGAGGAGGGCAAGCTGCACCGCTTCGTCAACGTCTACGTCAACGACGAGGACGTGCGCTTCACCGGTGCCCTCGACACCGCGGTCAAGGACGGCGACTCGGTCACCATCCTCCCGGCGGTCGCCGGCGGCTGCTGAGGCTCACCGCCCCGCCGTCCCGCCGTCCCGCCCCCTCACCCGGAAGAGCTCCCGCATGGCCCGCTTCAACTCCCTCGTCGACTCCCTCGGCGGCACCCCGCTGGTCGGGCTGCCGAACCTGTCGCCGACGCCGGACGTTCGGCTGTGGGCCAAGCTCGAGGACCACAACCCCACCGGGTCGATCAAGGACCGTGCCGCGATCTCGATGATCGAGGCGGCGGAGAAGGACGGGACGCTGCAGCCGGGCGCCACCATCCTGGAGCCGACCAGCGGCAACACCGGCATCTCGCTGGCGATGGTGGCTCGGCAGCGCGGCTACAAGCTCATCTGCGTCATGCCGGAGAACACCTCCGTCGAGCGGCGCCAGCTGCTGGAGATGTACGGCGCGCAGATCGTCAGCTCGCCGGCGGCCGGCGGCTCCAACCAGGCCGTCGCGATGGCCAAGGAGATGGCCGCCGAGCACGACGACTGGGTGATGCTCTACCAGTACGGCAACCCGGCCAACGCCGACGCGCACTACACCGGCACCGCCCCGGAGATCCTCGCCGACCTGCCGTCGATCACCCACTTCGTCGCCGGCCTGGGCACCACCGGCACGCTGATGGGCTGCTCGCGCTACTTCCGCGAGCACAAGCCCGGCGTCCAGGTCATCGCCGCCGAGCCGCGCTACGGCGAGCTGGTCTACGGCCTGCGCAACATCGACGAGGGGTTCATCCCCGAGCTCTACGACTCCTCGCTGCTGGACTCCCGGTTCTCCGTGGGTCCGGAGGACGCCGTCCACCGCACCCGGCAGCTGGTCGAGCGCGAGGGCATCTTCGCCGGCATCTCGACCGGGGCGATCCTGCACGCCGCGCTCGGCGTCGCCGACCGCGAGGTCGCCGCGGGGCGCCGGGCCGACATCGTGTTCATCGTCTGCGACGGCGGCTGGAAGTACCTGTCCACCGGCGCCTACGCGGGCACCCTCGAGGAGGCCACCTCGGCCCTCGAGGGCCAGCTCTGGGCCTGATGGAGGGCCACCCTGCCCTCCACCGCTCGCAGGCTCGCGGCGGGCCCCTGCAGGGTGGCCGACGGTTGGTCGCGAGGGGCCTGCTGTTCGACAACGACGGCGTCCTGGTCGACTCCGACGCCGCCGTCACCTCCTCCTGGTCGCGCTGGGCCGCCGAGCACGGCCTGGCGCCCGCCGACGTGCTCGCCGTCGTGCACGGCCGGCGGTCCGCCGACACCGTCGCCGACCTGGTGCCCGGGCCCGGGCGGGCCGCCGCGACGGCGCTCATCGACCGGTACGAGCTCGAGGACGCCACCACCGTGGCCGCCGTCCCCGGGGCGGCCGACCTCCTGGCCGGGCTGCCCGCCGGCGTCTGGGCGGTGGTCACCTCCGGCACCCCCGACCTGGCCGCCGCCCGGCTGACCGCCGCGGGGCTGCCGCTGCCCGGCGCCCTGGTCACCGCCCGGGACGTGCGCACCGGCAAGCCCGACCCCGAGGGCTACCGCCTCGGCGCCCGCCTGCTCGGCGTGCCGCCGGAGGACACCGTGGTCGTCGAGGACAGCCCCGCGGGCATCGCCGCCGGCCGGGCGGCCGGCGCGCGGGTCGTCGGCGTGGGGGAGCGGGCCCTCGGCGCCGGGGCCGACGTCGTCGTCCGTGACCTCCGCGGCCTGTCCTGGACCGGCGGCGTCCTGTCCGTCCCGGCCGCCGCCCTGCTGGCGACCGGCGGCTAGCCTGGCGCCCGCCATGGGAAGCGGATGGACGTGCGACCGGCCGGGGAGTGCGGCATGAGGCTCACGGTCGTGGGCTGCTCGGGCAGCGGACCCGGCCCGACGTCGGCGGCCTCCTGCTACCTCGTCGAGCACGACGGCTTCCGGGTGCTGCTCGACCTCGGCAGCGGCGCGTTCGGCGCGCTGCAGGCGCTGGCCGACCCCGACTCGATCGACGCCGTCTACCTCTCCCACCTGCACGCCGACCACTGCCTCGACGTCGCGCCGCTGGTGGTGTGGCACCGCTACTCCGGCCGCTCCTCGGGGCGCCGCATCCCGCTGATCGCCCCCGCGGGCGCCGAGCGGCGGCTGGCCCTGGTCTACGACGACGGGGGCGCGCCGCTGACCGACGTCTTCGACTTCGCGGTCACCCCGGTGTCGGCCGTCCTGGGCCCGTTCACCGTGCAGACCGCGCGCACCGCGCACCCGGTCGAGTGCCACGCCGTCCGGCTGGCCGCGCACGGCAGCTCCCTGGTCTACACCGGCGACACAGGGCCGTCGCGGGCCGTCGTCGACCTGGCGCACGGCGCCGACCTCCTGCTGGCCGAGGCCGCCCACCCCGAGCGGGACGGGCTGCCGCCGGACCTGCACCTCACCGGCCGGCAGGCGGGGGAGGCCGCGGCCGCGGCCGGGGTGCGCCGGCTGCTGGTCACCCACGTGCCGGCGTGGGTGGACCCCGCCGCGCAGCTGGCCGCGGCGCGGACGGCGTTCCCCGGCGCGGAGCTGGCCCTCCCGGGAGCCGTCCACGAGGTCTAGGCGCTTGCCGTCCCCGGGCGGGGCGGGCACGGTGGGCCGGTGGTCGACGACGAACGGGACGGCGTCCGGCTGACCAGCCTCGACGCGCCGCTGGGCGACGGACTGGAGGTCACCAAGGGCGACCTGGTCGACCACCTCGACGCGTTCGCGGACCGGCTGGTGCCGCAGCTGGCGGGCCGGCCGCTGTCGGTCAAGCGGGTGCGGCCGGGCCAGGAGCCGTTCATGCAGCGCAACGTCGCCAAGGGCGCGCCGGACTGGGTGCGCACCGTGCCGGTGTGGTCGTTCGGCGCCCACCGCGAGGTGCACCAGGTGCTCTGCGACGACCGGCGCACCCTGCTGTGGCTGGCCAACCAGCGCGCCGTGGAGTTCCACGTCCCGTTCTTCCGCGCGGGCGCGGAGACCGAGCCGACCGGCATCGTGCTCGACCTCGACCCGCCGGAGGGCGCCGACTTCGCGGTGGTCGTGCAGGCCGCGGAGCTGGTGCGGCGGGCGCTCGCCGACGCCGGGCTGGCCGGGGCGGTGAAGACCAGCGGGTCCAAGGGCGTGCACGTGGTCGTCCCGGTGCGCGGGGCCGGGCCCGAGGACGCCGCGGCCGCGACCCGCGCGCTCGCCGCCCGCGCCGCCGCGCTCCACCCGGACCTGGCCACGACCGCCTACATCAAGGAGGACCGGCACGGCCGGGTCTTCCTCGACTCCACCCGGTCGGGGTCCTCGACCGTCGTGGCCGCCTACAGCCCCCGGATCCGGCCCGGCCTGCCGGTGTCGGCGCCGGTCGCGTGGGAGGACCTGCCCTCGGTCCGGCCGGGCGACGTGACCGTGACGACCGCCCTGGACCGGCTGGGGGACGGCGACCCGTGGGCCGAGCTGCTGCCCGGGCCGCGGGAGCTGCCGGCCGACCTGGTCGCCGAGGGCCACACCATCCCGGTGGCGCGGGTGGCCGCGATGCACGAGGGCAAGCGGCGGGCGCGGGCCAAGCGGTCCGCGGAGGGCTGAGCGGGCGACCCGGGGACCGACACCCCCGCCGCCGTCGTCCACAGGAGGGACCCGCGTCCACCACCGGCTGTGCGCGGGCGCGTCCTGTCGGTGCCGACCCGCACGCTCCCGGGCATGACGCACGACCCGCAGACCACCGCCTGGCTCGACCAGGAGGACGCCCACCTCGCCGCCGTCATCCGCCGCGCCCGCTTCGCCGTGCAGTACGTGGGGCCGGGGGACCGTCCCGACGAGCCGGCGTTCGGCTACACCATCGGCCTGTTCGGCCTCGGGCACCCCGAGCTGGTGCTCGTCGGGCGCGGGACCTCCGCCACGCACGCGCTGCTCGACGCTGTGGCCGGCGAGGTCGTGGCCGGCCGCTCGCTGGTGCCCGGTGAGCTGCTCGAGGCCGGCCGGGAGGAGCTGGTCGTGGAGGAGTGCCCCAACCCGGGCGAGGTCCTGCTCGGCGCCAACCGCTGGTACCGGCGGCCGGCCGAGTACTCGGTGCCGGCGCACGTCCTCACCTGGGCCTCGCCCGCCGGGTGCTTCCCGTGGGACCCGGGCTGGGACGGCGGCCGGTACGGGCAGCCCCGGCCGGGCACGTGGACGGCCTGAGTCCGCTCCGGGAGAACGCCCCTCGTCCCGGGCGCCGGGAGGGACCAGGATGGCCCGCGTCGCGGCAGGCCGGGGCGCGCCCGGCGGGCGGGAGGTGCACGTGACCGCGCGAGCCGATCGACCGTCCGGGGTGCGTGCCCGCGCCCGCGTGCTGCCGACGACGGAGCACCACACGGTCACCACGCTGGAGCTCTTCTTCGACCTGGTCTTCGTCTTCGCGATCACGCAGGTCACCGCGTTCATGGCCGAGGACATCGGCTGGCGCAGCGCGGTGCGCGGCCTGCTCGTCCTCGCGCTGCTGTGGTGGGCCTGGTGCAGCTACGCGTGGCTGGGCAACCAGGCCCGGGCCGACGAGGGGGTCGTCCGCGGGGCGCTGATCACGGTGATGGGCGCGCTGTTCCTCGTCGCGCTGGCGATCCCGGAGGCCTGGCGCGACGAGGGCGACGGGTTCAGCGCCCCGCTGGTGCTGGCCGCGTGCCTCGTCGTCGTGCGCCTGGGTCACCTCGCGGTCTACTCCATCGCGGCGGGGGAGGACGCCGGGTTGCGCCGGCAGCTGCTGCGGGCCGCCGTCCCGGTCGTCCTGGCCGCCGGGCTCCTGGTGGCCGGGGCCCTGGTCGGCGGGACCGCCCAGACGCTGCTGTGGGTCCTGGCGCTGCTGGTCGACTACACCGGCATCTACCTCTCCGGCGCCGACTGGCGGTTGCCGGCGCCGCGGCACTTCGCCGAGCGGCACGGCCTGATCGTGATCATCGCCCTCGGCGAGTCGATCATCGCGGTCGGCGTGGGGGTCGTCGACCTGCCGCTGACCCTGCCGATCGCCGCCGTCGCGCTCCTCGGGCTCACGGTCACCGTGTGCCTGTGGTGGTCCTACTTCGACGTGGTCGCGCCCGTGGCGGAGCGGGTGCTGGCCGGCAAGCAGGGGGTGGACCGGGTCCGGCTGGCCCGTGACTCCTACACCTACCTGCACTTCCCGATGATCGCCGGGATCATCTTCCTCGCCCTCGGGCTGAAGAAGGTCGCCGAGTACGTCGGCGACGTCGAGCACCACGACCTGACCGACCCGCTCAAGGGGACCGCCCTGTGGTCGCTCTACGCCGGCGTCGCGGTGTACCTGCTGGCGCACCTGGCCTTCCGGCTGCGCAACGTCGGGTCGGTCAACCGGCCGCGCGCCGTCGTCGCGGTGGTGCTGCTGCTCGCGCCCCTGGCCGTGACGCCCCTGCCGGCGCTGACGCAGCTCGCGGTGCTCGCCGCGGTCCTGGTGGCGATGCTGACCTTCGAGGTGGTCCGCTACGCCGACGCGCGGGCGCGGGTGCGGGCGGAGGCGGCCGCCGAGCACGGGTGACCGCCGCCCGCCGGCCTCAGCCCGTCCGCACCTCCCGGCGGTCCTCGGCCCAGACCGTGTGGAAGACGCCCTCCCGGTCGGTCCGCCGGTAGGTGTGCGCGCCGAACAGGTCGCGCAGGCCCTGGACCAGCGCGGCGGGCAGCCGCTCGGCGCGCAGCCCGTCGTAGTAGGCCAGCGCGGTGGAGAAGCCGGGCGCCGGGATCCCGGCCCGGGCGGCCTCGACGACGACCGTCCGCCAGCCCTCGAGGCAGTCCGCGACGGCGTCGCGGAAGTAGCCGTGCGTGAGCAGGGTCGTCAGGTCCGGTTCGTCGGCGTAGGCCTGCCGGATCCGGTCGAGGAAGCGGGCGCGGATGATGCAGCCGCCGCGCCAGATGGTCGCCAGCGCGCCGGGGTCGACGTCCCACCCGTGCTCGCGGGCGCCGGCGGCGATCTGGTCGAACCCCTGCGCGTAGGCGACCACCTTCGAGGCGTACAGCGCCTGCCGGACCGCCTCGACGAACGCGTCCCGGTCGGCCACGGGCTCCGGCGCCGCCGACGGGCCGGGCAGCACCGCCCGGGCGGCGGCGCGCTGCGCGGTGTGCCCGGACAGCGAGCGGGCGAACACCGCCTCGGCGATCCCGCTGACCGGCACCCCGAGGTCGAGCGCCGACTGCACCGTCCAGCGCCCGGTGCCCTTCTGCTCGGCCTGGTCGAGGACGAGGTCGACGAAGGGCCGGCCGGTCGCGGCGTCGACGTGGCGCAGCACCTCGGCGGTGATCTCGACGAGGTAGGACTCCAGGTCCCCGGCGTTCCACCCGGAGAACACCTCGCCGATCTCGGCGGGGGACAGGCCCAGCCGGGTGCGCAGCAGGTCGTACGCCTCGGCGATGAGCTGCATGTCGGCGTACTCGATGCCGTTGTGCACCATCTTCACGAAGTGGCCGGCGCCGTCGGTGCCCACGTGGGTGCAGCACGGCGTCCCGTCGACCACCGCCGCGATCGACTCCAGCAGCGGCCCCACGATCGCGTAGGCCTCGGCCGACCCGCCGGGCATGATGCTCGGCCCGAGCAGGGCGCCCTCCTCGCCGCCGCTGATCCCGCAGCCGACGAAGTGCACGCCGCGCCGGGCCAGCGCCTGCGTCCGGCGGATGGTGTCGGTGTAGCGGGCGTTGCCGCCGTCGACCAGGACGTCGCCCGGCTCCAGCAGGCGCGCGACCTCCTCGACCACCGCCTCGGTCGACGCCCCGGCCTGCACCATGACGACGACCTTGCGCGGCCGGGCCAGCGCGGCGACGAACTCCTCGACCGAGCCGGTCGGCACGAACGCGCCCTCGTCCCCGTGCGCGGCCACCAGCGCCTCGGTGCGCGCCTGCGTCCGGTTGTGGAGCACCACCCGGCAGCCGTGGCGGGCGAGGTTGCGGGCCAGGTTGGCGCCCATCGTGGCCAGCCCGGTGACGCCGACGTCGCCGTCGGGGGGAGGGGTCGCGTCCGCGTCGCTCATGCCCGCCGATGCTCGTCCACCGGCGCCCGGAGCGGCACCCCGGCGGACCCGGTCGTCACGGCCGGACCCGGCGTCCTGACGACGGGGGCGGCCACGGGCACGCACGGTGGCCGCCCTCCCGCGTGCGGGTGAGGCCGGTGCCGCGGCCGTGTCGACGCCGGACGCCCGCGCCTACGCTGCGTCCGTGATCGCGCCGCGTGAAGAGGTCGTCCGCCGGGCGGCGCGGACCTTCCTGCGCGGCGAGCGGATCGACACCACCACGCTGGCCGCCGACCTCGGCATCTCCCGGGTGACGCTGTTCCGCCGGGTCGGCAACCGCGACGCCATCCTGGGCGAGACCCTCTGGTACCTCGCCGAGCGGCAGCTGCAGCAGGCCGCCGACGCGTACGACGCCCGGCCCCAGGGCGCCGAGCCCGCCGGCCGGCTGCGCAGCCTGGCCGTCGTCGAGGACTACCGGCACGCGCTGGGCACGGCGGCGCCGCTGCACCGCTTCCTCGACGACGAGCCGACCACCGCGATGCGCATCCTCACCGACCCGCGGGGCCGGGTGCAGCCGCGGCTGGTCGAGGCCTACACCGCGCTGTTCGAGCGCGACGTCGAGGAGCGCGGGCTGACGCCGGAGGTGCCGCTGCCGGTGCTCGCCTACGCCGTCGTCCGGCTGGGCGAGTCGTTCCTCTACTCCGACGTCATGGTCGCCCGCGAGCCCGACCTCAAGGCCGCGACGACGGTCGTCGACGCGCTGGTGACCGGCGTGCTCGGGGTCCGCGGGGACTGAGCGCTCAGCCCAGGCCCAGGTCGCGGCGCAGCTTCGCCACGTGCCCGGTGGCCTTGACGTTGTAGGCGGCCCGCTCGATGCGGCCCTCAGCGTCGACGACGAAGGTCGAGCGGATCACGCCCTGCACCTCCTTGCCGTACAGCTTCTTGGTGCCGAAGGCGCCGTAGGCGGTGAGCACGCGCTTGTCCGGGTCGGACAGCAACGTGATGCCCAGGCCCTCCTGCTCGCGGAAGCGCTGCAGCTTCTCCGGCGGGTCGGGGGAGATGCCGATGATGTCCAGCCCGGCCTCGGCCAGCTCCCCGGCCGCGGCGGTGAAGTCGACGGCCTGGGTGGTGCAGCCCGGGGTGAGGGCGGCGGGGTAGCAGTAGACGACCACCCGGCGGCCGCGGCGGTCGGCGAGGGAGACCGGGGTGCCGTCGGCGTCGGGCAGCGTGAAGTCCGGCGCCGGGTCACCGGGCGCGAGGCGGACGGGAGCGGGCGCGGTCTCGGTCATGCAGCGATGATGCCGTGCCCGTCCGGCGGGGGAGGGGATCGGGGCGTCAGCCGCGGAGGAACGACAGCCGCACCTGCCGCTCGGGGTTGTCGCCGTTGGGGTCGACCAGGCAGATCCGCTGCCAGGTGCCCAGCTGCAGCCGGCCCCCGAGCACCGGCACGCCCAGGTGCGGCGGCACGAACGCCGGCAGCACGTGGTCGCGGCCGTGGCCGGGGCTGCCGTGCCGGTGACGCCAGCGGTCGTCGCGGGGCAGCAGCTCGTCGAGCTGGGCGAGCAGGTCGTCGTCGCTGCCCGCGCCGGTCTCGATGACCGCCAGCCCGGCCGTGGCGTGCGGGACGAACACGGACAGCAGGCCGTCGTCCTCCTGACGGACGAAGTCCTCGCACTCGCCGGTCAGGTCGACCACCACCGGCTGCCCGCCGGTCCGCACCGTCCGCAGCTCCGATCGCACGGGGCGATCGTGGCATCTCGCCCGGAGGACGGCGTGCCGACGTCGATAGGCTCGGTGCCCGTGACCCGCCCCGACGGCCGCGCGGCCGACCAGCTCCGCCCGGTGACCATCACCCGCAACTGGCTCGACCACGCCGAGGGCTCGGTGCTCGTCGAGTTCGGCCGCACCCGCGTGCTGTGCGCGGCCAGCGTCACCGAGGGCGTGCCGCGCTGGCGGAAGGGCTCGGGCCTGGGCTGGGTCACCGCCGAGTACGCCATGCTGCCGCGCGCCACGCACACCCGGGGCGACCGCGAGTCGGTCAAGGGCCGGATCGGCGGGCGTACCCACGAGATCAGCCGGCTCATCGGCCGCTCGCTGCGCGCCTCGATCGACCTCGCGGCGCTGGGGGAGAACAGCATCGCCCTCGACTGCGACGTCCTGCAGGCCGACGGCGGCACCCGGACGGCGGCCATCACCGGCGCCTACGTCGCCCTCGCCGACGCCGTCTCGTGGCTGGCCGACCGCCGGAAGCAGGCGAGGAAGACCGCGATCGTGCAGTCGGTGGCGGCGGTGAGCGTCGGCGTGGTCGACGGCGAGCCGCGGCTGGACCTCGCCTACGAGGAGGACGTGCGCGCCGGCACCGACATGAACGTCGTCTGCACCGGGCAGGGCGGGTTCGTGGAGGTGCAGGGCACCGCCGAGGGCGCGGTGTTCGACCGGCCCACCCTCGACCGGCTGCTCGACCTCGCCGTCGCCGGGTGCGCCGAGCTCACCCGCGTCCAGCAGGAGGCGCTGCAGCGATGACGACCCGCCTGCTGCTGGCCACCCGCAACGCCGGCAAGCTCGCCGAGCTGCAGCGGCTGCTGTCCGACGCCGTCCCGGGGATCGAGGTGGTCGGCCTGCGCGACGTCCCCGAGTACCCGGAGGCCCCCGAGACCGGCGCGACGTTCGCGGAGAACGCGCTGCTCAAGGCGCGGGAGGCGGTCCGGTACACGGGCCTGCCGGCGGTGGCCGACGACTCGGGCCTCGCCGTCGACGCGCTCAACGGCATGCCCGGGGTGCTCTCGGCGCGCTGGTCGGGCCGGCACGGCGACGACGCCGCCAACACCGCGCTGCTGCTCGGCCAGATCGGCGACGTCCCCGACGAGCGGCGCGGCGGGGCGTTCGTGTGCGCCGCCGCCCTGGTCACCCCCGACGGCGCGGAGTCGGTCGTCGAGCGGCAGTGGCGCGGCCGGGTGGTCCGCGAGCCGCGAGGCAGCAACGGCTTCGGCTACGACCCGGTGTTCGTCGCCGACGGCCTGGACCGCACCGCCGCCGAACTCGAGCCCGCCGAGAAGGACGCCCGCAGCCACCGCGGTCAGGCCTTCGCCGCGCTCGTCCCGGTGATCGCCCAGGCGCTCGGCGCGGCCTGACCTCCGCGCCGCGGCGGCACCTGGATCCCGCCCCGACGACGTAGGGTCCACGCCCGCGGCGGGCGGGGGCCCGCGGGAGGGGAGCGGGGTGCGCGCGGACGTCAGGGCGTGGAGGACCGGGCTGCGGCCCTCGCCGGTGGGCTACCGCCGCTCCGAGGTGCTCCGCGGCGGGCTGGGCGCCCTGGCCGGCATCGCGCTGGCCGCGCTGACCGCCCACGCGGTCCCCGGCGGGCCGGCCGGGCTGCCGTGGATCGTCGCGCCGATGGGCGCCACCGCGGTGCTGCTGTTCGCCGCGCCGGCCAGCCCGCTGGCCCAGCCCTATCCCGTGCTCGCGGGCAACACGCTGTCCACCCTGGTCGGCGTCGCGGCGGGCAAGCTCCTCGACGACGTCACGCTCGCCGCAGCGGTCGCCGTCGGCGTGGCGATCCCGCTGATGATGGTGCTGCGCTGCGTGCACCCGCCGGGCGGCGCGTGCGCGCTGTTCGCGGCGGTCGGCGAGGCGGCGGTGGCCGAGCACGGGTGGGCGTTCGCGCTGTGGCCGGTCGGCGTCGACACCCTGGTGCTGCTGCTCGTGGCGGCGCTGGTGAACAACCTGACCGGCCGGCCCTACCCGCACGTGCCCGAGCCGCCGCGCACCGGGTCCGAGGCGCCGCCCACCGAGCGGGTCGGGCTGCAGGCCGAGGACGTCACGGCGGCGATGCAGCGGCTGGACCGCGGCCTGGACGTGCTGCCCGGCGACGTGCTGGCGCTGGTCCGCGACGCCGAGGCGCACGCCCTGGACCGCCGGCTCGGGCAGCTGCGCGTCGGCGCGCTCATGGAGCGGGACGTGCGGACCGTGCAGCCCGACGAGACGCTGTACCGCGCGCGGATGCTCATGAACCAGCACGCGGTGAAGGCGCTGCCGGTGGTCACGCCCGACCGCCGGGTCGTCGGCATCGTCACCGTCCACGACCTGTTCAACCTCGACGTCGTGGACTTCGACCCGGTCGCGAAGGTCATGACCAGCCCGGTCACCACCGTCGACGCCGACACCCCGGTCTCCGAGCTGGTCGGGCTCATGGCCGACCGCGGGCTGCGGCACCTGCCGGTGGTCGACTCCGACGACCGGCTCGCCGGGATCGTCACCCGCGCCGAGCTCGTCGCCGTCCTGCACCGGGCGCTGGTCGGTTCTTGACCCCTCCGGGTGGTCCCGCCCGCGCCGGCTGCGGGACCGGCCCCGGGCTGCCGTTGACCCCCTGACGGGACGACGGCAGGGGAGACGCATGGCAGGCGACGACGGACGCTCGACGGCGCGGGTGGTCGTGCTGATCCCGGCGCACGACGAGGCCGCGAACATCGGCGGCACCCTCGACGCCCTGCAGCGGCAGACGCGGCGTCCCGACCGCGTGGTCGTCGTCGCCGACAACTGCACCGACGACACCGCCCGGATCGCGCGCGAGCGCGGGGCCGAGGTCTACGAGACCGTCGGCAACACCGACAAGAAGGCCGGCGCGCTCAACCAGGCGATCGTGCAGCGGTTCCGCCGCACCGCCACCGCCGACCGGCGGGGCGCCTCCGACGACCCCCGCCGCGGTCCCGACCGGCGCCGCGGCGCGGCGGACGACGGCGTCCCCGCCGGCCCCACGCCCGACCTGCGCGACGACGACCTCGTCCTGGTGATGGACGCCGACACCGAGCTCGCGCCCGGTTTCCTCGAGGCCGCCGCGGCCAGCCTGGAGTCCTCACCGCGCATCGGCGCCGCCGGCGGCCTGTTCTACGGGCACCCCGGGGCCGGGGTCCTCGGGCAGCTGCAGCGCAACGAGTACCTCCGCTACAGCCGCGACGTCTCGCGGACCGGCCGCGTCATGGTGCTGACCGGCACGGGCACGCTGTTCCGCGTCCGGGCGCTGCGGGAGGTCGCCGCCGCGCGGGGCACCACGCTGCCGGGCCGGGAGGGGCAGGTCTACGACACCCTCGCGCTCACCGAGGACAACGAGCTGACCCTCGCGCTCAAGACCCTCGGCTGGCGCATGACCAGCCCGGCGGCGTGCTCGGTGGTCACCGAGATCATGCCGACCTGGCGGGACCTGTGGAAGCAGCGGATGCGGTGGCAGCGCGGCGCCCTGGAGAACCTCCGGCACTACGGGCTCACCCGGGTCACCCTGCGCTACTGGGGCCAGCAGCTGGGCATCGGCCTCGGCGTCCTCGCCTTCCAGGCCTACCTGCTGCTCACCGTGCTGGTGCTCGCCCGCGACGGCGGGCTGCACGTGGACCCGTTCTGGGCCTCGGTCGGCCTGGTCTTCCTGGCCGAGCGGCTGGTGACCGTCCGCAGGGGCGGCCCGCGAGCGCTGCTGCTGGCGCTGCCGCTGGTCGTCGAGCTCGTCTACGACCTGTTCATCCAGGCCGTCTTCGTCCGCTCCCTGGTGGACGTCGTCCGCCGCCGGGAGGCCACCTGGCACCACGTCGCGGCTCCCGCGGCGGGCTGATCCACCGAGAGGAGGTGCACGTGTACAGCAAGGCGGGTTACGTGACGGCCAGCGGCGTGGGCGGGTCGACCGCCCTCGCCTACACCGGCTTCAACGCGCTGGCGTTCGTGGTCGCCGGCGTCACCCTGCTGTTCGCCGGGCTGGCGCTGCTCAAGCTGGTCCCGCGACGCGCGAAGGACTGATCCCGGAGGATCCGGCTCAGGCGGCCGGCGGCGCCTCGCTGTCGGCCGCCTGGCCCCCGGTGTCCGCCTCGGCCTGCGGCTCGGCGCCCGAGCCGTCGTCCGAGCCGGTGTCCGAGCCGCTGTCGGAGCCGGTGTCCGAGCCGCTGTCCGAGCCGCTGTCCGAGCCGCTGCCCGAGCCGCTGCCCGAGTCGGTCCCCGGTGCCTGCGTCGACGGCTCGGCCGGCGCGGACTCCTCGGTGCCGCCGTCGGTGTCGCCGTCGTCGCTGCCGCTCTCGGTGGCCGGCGCGGACTCCCCGGACTCCTCCGTGGGCGCCGCGCTCTCCCCGGCGTCCCCGGGCGTCCCCGTGGCCGGCGCCTCGGTCGTCGGGGTGGCCGGGTCGGAGTCCGACGGCGTCAGGTCGCGCGAGGACGAGGCGTTGGACAGCTCGCCGATCGTGGTGGACGACGACGAGGTGTCGTTCCCGCCGACCAGCGCCGACACCGGCTTCTGCCCGACCAGCTCGATCGTGGTGACGATCCCCATGGCCAGGACGAAGACCGCGGCCGCGTACACCGCCACCCGCGGCCAGCGGATCCGCCGGCGCGGCTCCGGGGCCCGGCGCGGGTCCAGGTGCGCGGGCAGCTCCCGGGTCGCCGCCTCGCCGGCCGCGGGCATCGCCCGGGTCGCCGCCTCGCCGGCCGCGGGCATCGCCCGGGTCGGCGCCGCGCCGGGCGCAGGGTCGGGGCGGGGCGCCAGCTGCTCGCGGGCCTTCCTCAGCTTCTCGCCGGTGCGGTTCAGGGAGGCGCTGTAGAGCGCGGAGCCGACGGTGCTGACGACGCTGACGAGGGCGGCGCCGATCACCGTGCCGGCGACGCCGAAGAACGAGGCGAGGACCGCCGCGGACACCGCGGCCAGGGCGCCGGCCGCCACCTGGGTGACGCTGAGTCCGGTGCGGGGCTTGTCGGGGACCGGCTCGGGGTTCGTGCCGGGGGAGGTGGTGGTCTCGGTGCGCGGGGAGGTCATGAGCTCCGACGGGTCGTGTCCGGAGGACTGCGTGCAGGGGAAGAGGACCGGCCCCGGGCACCCCGTCGTGCGGCCGGTCGACCCGAGGCTACGTCGGCTTCGCCGCGCGTGCAGCGGCCCTGGACGGAGTTCAGCGTGCTGAGCTGCGGAAAGACAGTTGTGTGATCCGGTCCCGGCACCCGCCCGCGTGAGGCCGCGCCCGAGCGGGCACCCCGTCCCCGTGCGCGTCGACCTCACCGCCGTCCGGGGGCTCCGCTTCGACGACGGGACGCCGGTGACCGCGGCCTCGGGCCTCGCGCCGCTGGGCGACGGCTGGCTCGTGGTCCAGGACGACGCCACGTCCGCGGCCTGGCAGCGCCCGGGCGGCGTCGTCCCGGTGCGGCTGCTGCCGCCGGTCGAGGGACACGACCGGTTCTCCGAGGCGGCCGGGACCAAGTCCCTCAAGCCCGACCTGGAGACGGCCAGCCCGGTGGAGGCCGGCGGGCGGCCCGCGGTGCTGCTGCTCGGGTCGGGGTCCACGCCGAGGCGCACCCGCGGGGTGCTGGTCGCCCTCGACGGCGACCGACCGTCCGCCCGGGCGGCCGACCTCGGCCCGCTGTACGCCGCGGTCGGCGACCGCCTCGGGGTGCCGGACGGGCAGCGGAACCTGGAGGGCGCCGCCCGCGCGGGCGACGTCCTCCGCTGGTACCAGCGCGGCAACCGCGCCGCCGGGGTGCCGAACGCCTGCGTCGAGGTCCCGCTGGCGCCGTTGCTGGCGGCCGTGCTCGGGCGCGCGGACCCCGGCGCGGTGCCGCTGGGGCCGGTGCACGTCCTCGACCTCGGCGAGGTCGCCGGCGTCGGGCTCGCCGTCACCGACGCCGTCGCCCTGCCCGACGGCCGGGAGCTGCTGTCCGCGGCGGCGGAGGACACGCCGAACGCCGTCGACGACGGCCCGGTGGTGGCCACGGCGCTCGTCCTGGTCGAGCACGGGCGGGTGCTCGACGTCGCGCCGGTGCCGGAGGTGGACGGGCGGGTGGCGAAGGTCGAGGGCCTGGCCCTGCGCGGCGTGGACGGTGACCGCGTCGACCTGCTGGCGGTGGTCGACGCCGACGACCCGGGGCTCGCCTCGCCGCAGGTCGAGCTCACCGTGCGCCTGGGCTGACCCCTGGGTGCGGGAGGCGGGAGTCGAACCCGCACGCCCGAGGGCACCAGATCCTAAGTCTGGCGTGGCTGCCGTTACACCACTCCCGCGTGGCCGCCGAGTCTAGGGCGCGTCCCGGGGCGCATCGCCCGCGTGGGTGCCGCTGATCGCCGGAACGGGCCGGTCGCCGCGGTGTCTGGCAGGCTGTCGCCGTGCCTCGCGACCCTCGAGAGATCCAGCTGGAGATCGACGCCGCCCGTGAGTCACTGGCGGCCACCCTGGACCAGTTGGCGTACCGGAGCAGCCCGACGCGGCTCCGGGCCCAGGGGCAGGCCGCCGTCGTGCGCTTCCTGCAGTCGACGGCGGGGCGCGCCACCGTCGGCGCCCTCGGCCTGCTGGTGACGCTGGTCGTCGTCCAGAAGGCCCGGCACCGCAACGACTGACCCGGCCGTGCGCCCGCCGCGCCGCGACCCGGTCGGCCCGGGTCAGGAGTCGGTCTGGGACTACCCGCGCCCGCCGTCGGCCGAGGTGACGCCGCGCCGCGTCGTCGTCGAGCTGGGCGGGCGGGTGGTCGCGGCGACGGGCCGCGCGGTGCGGGTCTGCGAGACCAGCCACCCGCCGGTCTACTACGTGCCCCGCGAGGACGTCGTCGCCGGGGTGCTCGAGCGGGCCGCCGGCTCGTCGTGGTGCGAGTGGAAGGGGCAGGCCACCTACTGGGACGCCGCCGTCGACGGGCGGCGCCACCCGGCGGTCGGCTGGTCCTACGAGGACCCGACCCGGGGGTACGAGCACCTGCGCGGGGCGGTGGCCTTCTACCCGAGCCGGGTCGACCGGGCGCTGGTCGACGGCGAGCAGGTGCGCGCGCAGGCGGGGGACTTCTACGGCGGCTGGATCACCGCGGACGTCGTCGGCCCGTTCAAGGGCGAGCCGGGCACGCTCGGCTGGTGAGCGTCAGCCCCGGCGGACCAGCGGGAGGACCACCGTCTCGAGCACGGCGTCGGCGTAGGCGGCGTCCACCGGCTCGCGGGTGACCAGCCAGCGCTGCACCAGCAGCGCGGTGGTGGCCTCGGCGGGGATCGACTGCGGCAGCCCGGGGCCCACCTCGCCGCGGGCCTGGGCCCGGGTCCACACCTCGTCGTAGGCCCGCCGCCAGACGGCCAGCGGGCCCTCGCGGAACGCCTCGATCAGCGCCGGCTCGTGCTGCATCGCCGCGAGCAGCGAGCGGGTGGCTGCGCCGACCGGGCTGGCCATCATCTCCACCATGCGGTGCACGAGCTGGCGCAGATCGCCCTCGAGGGACCCGGTGTCGGCGGTGACCGTCCACGCCCGGTTGAGGTCGGAGACGGTGTCGACGACGAGGTCCTGCTTGGTGCGCCAGCGGCGGTAGATGGTCGCTTTCCCGACCCCGGCCTCCGCGGCGACGGCGTCCATGGTCAGCGCGCCGTACCCGACCTCCCCGAGCAGCCGGAGGATGGCCGCGCGGATGACGTCGTCGCGGCTGGGGTCGCGCGGGCGGCCGCCGCGGCCTGTGCGCGTCGGCGGCTCGGTGAGGACAGCAGCCATGGACCGACCCTAGGGCCTGCGCGCCGCGTGCAGACCGGTCCGCGGCGCGGCATCCTGAACGGTCGGACCTCGTCCGCGCGCCTGCCCGCCCGCGCCGGGCCGGTCGGTCATCCTGCTGCGCGTGGCGAGTCCGATCGGCGCGGCGCGGCGGCGCGAGGAGTGGCCCCTGCCCGAGACCGCGACCCGCGTGCTGCTGGCGACCGCGGAGGAGAACGTGCTGCCCGCCGTGGCCGCCGTCGCCCGCGCGGTCGGGCTGTCGGTGTTCGCCGCCCCCGGGCTGCTCGACCTGTCCGACGAGCGCGACGGCGTCCGCGTGGAGGTGTTCTTCGACCGGCTCTCCCGCGCGCTGACCGGGGCCGAGGCCGAGGCGGTGCGGGTGGCCACCGACCCGGCCGGTGAGTACACCGCGCTCACCCTCGGCCTGCTCACCGCGCCGACCCTGGCGCAGGAGCTGGCGCGCCGCGGCGTGACCGCCGAGGTCGGCGTGCTCGCCGAGGCCGAGCTGTGGTCGGCGTACCAGCCGATCGTGACGCTGGCCGACCGTGCCGTCGTCGCCCACGAGGCGCTGCTGCGCGGGGACTCCGACGGGCGCACCGTCGACGGCGGGGACCTGTTCTTCGTCGCCGACTCCGCGGGCTGGCTCACCCGGTTGGACCGGGTCGGCCGCGAGTGCGCCATCGCCGGCGCGGCGGGCTGGCTCGGCGGCGCCGACCTGTTCGTCAACACCCGGCCCACCTCGGTGCTGCACCCCGACGCCGACCTCGCCGGCACCGTCGAGGCCCTGGAGGTCGCGGGGCTGGAGCCGCGGCAGCTGGTGCTGGAGGTGGGCGAGCGGGCCGCCGTCGCCGACCGCGGGCACCTGCTCGCCGTCCTGGAGGCCTACCGCGAGCGTGGCTGGCGGGTGGCCCTCGACGAGGTGGCCGCCGGGTGGTCGAGCCGCTCGCTGCTCGACGTCGTCCGGCCCGACGTCGTCAAGCTCGGCCGGGCGCTGGTGTCCGCGCTGCCCGACGACGGCGCCCGCGCGGTGGTGCGGACGGTGACCGAGCACGCGCACCGGCTGGGGGCGGTCGTCGTCGCGGAGGGCGTGGAGACCGAGCAGGTGGCCGCGGAGGTGGCCGCGCTCGGCGCCGACCTCGCGCAGGGCTGGCTGTTCGGCCGGCCCGTCGCGCCCGCCGGCGCGGCCGGGCCGGCGGACCTCAGCCCAGTCCCCATCCCGTGAGCACCGGGCGCGCGTGCTCGTGCCCGAGTACCCCGTAGGCACCGGCCGGCAGCGCGAACAGCGCCCCCGCGGCGGGCTCGAGGCCCAGCCAGCGCGCGGTGAGGACCCGGAGCACGTGCCCGTGCGCGACGAGGGCGACGTCGCCGTCGGCGAGCCGGGCCCGCGCCCGGGCCAGCACCCGGTCGACCCGCTCGCCGACCTGCTCGAGGGACTCGCCCGGGGTCTCGCCCGCCACCACCGGATCGCGCCAGACCGACCACTCCCGGCCGAGCTCCTCGCTGATCTCGGCGGTGGTGCGGCCCTCGTAGCCGCCGTAGTCGAGCTCGACGAGGTCCTCGTCGACGGCGGTGGCGGTCAGCCCGGCCAGCTCGGCGGTGCGCCGGGCGCGCTGACGGGGGCTGGTCCACACCTCGACGACGTGCCGCTCGGCCAGCGCCGGGGCCAGGGAGCGGGCCCGCTCCTCGCCCTCGGGCAGCAGCGGCAGGTCGGTCACGCCGGTGTGCTGGCCGCTCCTGCTCCACTCGGTCGCGCCGTGCCGCAGCACCAGGATCTCGCCCATCGCCGTCCTCTCGCTCGCGTGTCACCGGTCACACCACCGGCGTGCCGGGAAGACCGGCGCGGACCGCCGTGCTGGCGGGATGCGGGTCCCCGGGCAGCCGGCCCGGGGCACACGCACCGGGAGGGTCCATGACCGCCACCGCACCTGCCGACACCTTCGCCATCGGCGGCGACCTCGCCGTCCACCGCCTCGGCTACGGCGCCATGCAGCTGCCCGGCCCGGGTGTCTGGGGGGAGCCGGCCGACCGCGACGCCGCCCTCCGCGTGGTCCGCGCCGCCGTCGAGCAGGGCGTCGACCTCATCGACACCGCCGACTCCTACGGGCCGTTCGTCAGCGAGCAGATCATCGCCGAGGCCCTGCACCCGTACCCGGAGGGCCTGGTCGTCGCCACGAAGGCCGGCCTGACCCGCCAGGGCCCGGGCATCTGGACGCCGGTCGGGCGCCCCGCCTACCTCAAGCAGCAGGTCGAGCTGTCGCTGCGCCACCTGCGGGTCGAGCGCATCGACCTCATCCAGCTGCACCGCATCGACGCCGAGGTGCCGCTGGCCGACCAGCTCGGCGCGTTCAAGGAGCTGCAGGACGAGGGCAAGGTCCGCCACATCGGCGTCTCCGAGGTCTCGGTCGAGGAGCTGCAGGCGGCCCGCGAGATCGTCGACGTCGTCAGCGTGCAGAACCTCTACAACCTGACCAACCGGCAGTCGCAGGACGTCCTCGACCACGCCACCGACAACGGGATCGCGTTCATCCCGTGGTTCCCGATCGCGACCGGCGACCTCGCCGCCCCGCACAGCCCGGTGGCCGACATCGCCCGCGAGCTGGACGCCACCCCGGCGCAGGTCGCGCTGGCCTGGCTGCTGCAGAAGTCGCCGGTGGTGCTGCCCATCCCCGGCACGAAGTCGGTGGACCACCTCACCGAGAACATGGGCGCGGCGCGGCTGACCCTCTCCGACGAGGACATGGCCCGCCTGGACGCCCTCGCCTGACGAAGGACCCCCTGGCCCCACCGCTCGCACGCTCGCGGCGGGACCCTGCAGGGGGCCTAACGCCAGCGGTCCAGCGGGACGGGGACGCGCCGGCGGGACCCGCCGGCCGGTCCCCGCATCGGGTGGGCCGCAGCCCGCGGCCGGCGGGCGTCCTCGCGCGCCGGCGGGGGGGGCGGGGGGGGGGGGGGGGGGGGGGGGGGGGGGGGGGGGGGGGGGGGGGGGGGGGGGGGGGGGGGGGGGGGGGGGGGGGGGGGGGGGGGAGCCGCGGGGGGGTCCCGGGGTGGGGTGGGCCGGGGCGCGGGGGGGGCGGGGGGCCTCGCGCGCCGGCGCGGGCGCCGGCGCCGGCGCCGGGACCGGCCGGTCCGCCGCGGCGAGCAGCGGCTGGACGGGGAGGGGCTGCGTGGGGCGCGGGTCGGTCAGGGACTCGGCGGCCGGCCGCGGCAGGGGCCGCACCGGGTCGGCCCCGGTGAGCGGGCCGTCGAGTTCCAGGACACCGGCGAGGCCGGCCTCGGCCACCTGGCGGCGGGTGGCCGCGGGGGCCCCGACCACCCGGCACCGCCGGCCGGCGGCGGTGAGGGTGTCGCTGAAGCCGGCGAGGGTCCGCAGCGCGGCGCGGTCCAGGAAGCGGGCGCCGGCCACGTCGACGACGACGCTGGGGGTGCCGTGCTCCGCGGCGCGGGTCAGGCCCGCGGCCAGCCGGGGGAGGGTCGGGCGGCAGGCGTCGCCGGTCAGCCGGACGACGACCTGGTCCGGTGCGGGCACGACGGCGACGGAGAGGTGCACGGGGGCTCCCGGGGGGAGGACGCGGCGCCGCTGGTTCGGGTGCCGTCGGTGACGCTAGTGCGGCTGACCGTCACCGGCAACGGGGAGTGTCCGTCCCACGACTTTCCGTCCACAGTCGTCCGTAACACCCGCGCGGCTGTGTTGCGCCCCCGGCTCGTCGGGAGGCCGCCCGGGACGGCACCATGGGGGCGTGGACGCCGAGGACTTCACGCAGATCCGGGACGCGGTGCGCCAGCTGGTGCGGGAGGTGGTCGTCCCGCGCGAGGAGGAGATCGACCTCGACGACCGCATCCCCGAGGAGCTGCGCGCTGCAGCGGCGGAGATGGGCCTGTTCGGCTACGCGCTGCCCGAGGAGTACGGCGGCCTGGGCGTCTCCATGAGCGAGGACGTCGAGCTCGCCTTCGAGTTCGGCTACACGACGCCGGCCTTCCGGTCCCTGTTCGGCACGAACAACGGCATCGCCGGGCAGGTGATCGCGAAGTTCGGCAGCGACGAGCAGAAGAAGGCGTACCTGCCGCGGCTGGCCGCCGGTGAGCTGATCGGCTCCTTCGCGCTCACCGAGGCCGAGGCCGGCTCGGACCCGGCGGGCCTGCGCACCAGCGCCCGCCGCGACGGCGACGGCTGGGTGCTCAACGGCGCCAAGCGGTACATCACCAACGCGCCGCTGGCCGACCTGTTCGTCGTCTTCGCCCGGACCGACCCGGAGGAGAAGGGCGGCCGGGGGATCTCCAGCTTCGTCGTCGACGCCGAGGCGCCCGGCGTCACGCTCGGCCCCAGGGACAAGAAGATGGGCCAGTCGGGGGCGTGGACCTCGGAGGTCTTCCTCGACGACGTCCACGTGCCGGCCGACGCGCTGATCGGCGAGGAGGGGCGCGGCTACTCCAAGGCGCTCACCGTGCTGTCCCGCGGCCGGCTGCACATCGCGGCGCTGTGCGTCGGCATGGCGCAGCGGGTGCTCGACGAGTCGGTCGCCTACGCCGCCACCGCCAAGCAGGGCGGCGCGCCGATCGGGCGGTTCCAGCTGGTGCAGGCGCTGATCGCAGACGTGCACGCCGAGACCCTGGCCGGGCGGGCGATGGTCCGCGAGGTCGCCGCCCGCTACGACTCCGGCGAGGACACCTCGATCGGCCCGTCGTCGGCGAAGCTGTGGTGCAGCGAGATGGTCGGCCGGGCGACCGACCGCGCCGTCCAGGTGCACGGCGGCATGGGCTACCTGCGGACCACCCCGGTCGAGCGCTTCTACCGCGACGCCCGCCTCTACCGGCTGTACGAGGGCACCAGCGAGGTGCAGCGGGTCATCGTCGGCGGCGGGCTGCTGCGCGCGGCTGGCATGCCCCGTGGCTGAACCCCCACCGGAGGAGCGGGCGGCCCGGCGGGTCGCCGTCGGCGAACTGGGCGACGCGCTGCGCGAGCTGGTCGACGCCGCCGTCCGCACGGAGGTGCCGGAGGCCGAGCTGGAGGCGGTGGCCGCCGTCGCGCGGGAGCTGGCGGCCCGGCTGCGGGTGACCGGCCGCGGCCTGCACGAGATCGCCCGCGTCGACGACCCGGAGACCGGCGAGCGCTGGTACAGCCCGGTGTACGGGCCGGGCAGCCCGGTGGCGCCGCCGCTGGTGGCCACCGACACCCCCGACGGGACGGCGACCGGCCGGGTCACCGTGGGCAAGGCGCACGAGGGACCGCCCGGGCTCGTGCACGGCGGCGTGGTGGCCACGCTGCTCGACCACGTCCTGGCCCGCGCGCTGCGCGCCGCCGGCCGCGGCGGGCTGACCGCGATCCTGACCGTCAAGTACCGGCGCCCGGTGCACCTCGGGGTGCCGCTGCTGCTGACCGCCGAGATGGGGGAGACCGTCGGCCGGCGCACCACCGCGCACGCCCGGCTGGTGGCCGAGGACAGCCCCGAGGTGGTGCTCGCCGAGGCGGAGGGCCTGTTCGTGGCGCTGCGGGCGGAGCAGGCGGCCGACGTCTTCGCGGCCACCGGCCGCTCGGTCGGCGCCTGGACGTCCCGGAGCTGACCAGGAGCCTGCCTCCGGATCACACGCGCCGTCGCTGCTGCCCGCACCACGACGGCACACGAGCGGAGCGTGGTGGTGGGTCAAGCCGGCGCGTCGGCCTCCTGCACCGAGGGCGCGACCGCCTCGGGGCCCTGCTCGGCCGCCGCCGGGTCCATCCACATGACCTGCCACCCGTGGCCGTCCGGGTCGGAGAAGCTGCGGGAGTACACGAAGCCGAGGTCCTCGGCGCCATCCGCCTCGGAGCCGCCCGCCGCGAGCGCGGCCGCGCTGAACGCGTCGACCTCCTCGCGGGAGGACACGCTGAAGCAGTACAGGGCCAGCGCGTGGGTCCGGGGATCGGCGATCGGCAGCTCGGAGAACTCCGCGAACTCCTCCCGGCTGAGCAGCATGACGAAGGCCTGCTCGCCGACGAGCATGCAGGCGGCGGTCTCGTCGGTGGAGCTCGGGTCGAAGGTGCACCCGAGCTCCGCGAAGAAGGCCTTGCTGCGCTCGAGGTCCGCGACGGGCACGTTCACGAACAGCATCCGGCCGGGGTGTGCGGGACTGGTGATGCGGGGTCTCCACTCGGTGGCTCGACGGCGTACGTCCTGGGAGACCTCCCCGGCCGGCGGAACTGACCGGTCGATCCCGGCTCGGAGCTCCGCACTCCGACCCGGTCAGGACACCGTCGTGGTGCCTTTGGCGTTACGGGGTCGCCAGGGCTCGTGCTCGTGCGCGAGCCAGACCAGCTCGGGGTCGAGAGCACGCACCAGCAGCTGGCCCTCGGTGTGCGGCTCGTCGAGCTCGCCGGACCAGACCGCCATGTCGCCGCCGATGACGACCGGGCGCCCGCCGGTCTCGACGACGACCACCTGCGTGCCGGGCGTGTGGCCCGGTGCCGGGACGAGTCGGAGCCCGGGAAGCAGCTCGAGCTCGCCGTCGACCGGCACGTACCGCACGCCGGGCGCGTCGACCCACTCGCGGATGGTGTAGCCGTCCTCGCTGCGCGCGTCGTCGAGCTCCCGCCGCTGGACGTGGATCGGCTTGCCGGCGAAGAGGTGGTTGCCGCCGCAGTGGTCGGCGTGCAGGTGCGTGTTGACGACGACGTCGATGCCGGCCAGGTCGAAGTCCTGCTCGCTCAGTGGCCAGAGGCGGAGGTCGAGGTCGGCTCCCGCCGGGTGCAGCTCCGTCATGCCGGTGTCGACGAGCGCGCGCGCATCGGGATGGTCGATCACGTGCACGTAGACCGGCATCCGCTCGCCCTCGACGAGCATGTCGGCGACGAGGACCGGCGTGACGGTGGTGGACGCGGGGGCGTCCACCCTGTTCCGACCGCCGAGGTGGTGGTCGGGGATCTGGGTCATCGACGAGCTCCTCCACCGTCTACACGGCTGCCGGGTGAGGTGGCGCTGATGCGTGGACGGTTCGAGTTGTCGTGACTCATCGGTGCGATCAGCGACTCGGAGGCGGACGACGACCACTGCCGACGACACGACTGGGCGATCGACGACGCTGCTACCTGCACTCGCTGAACAGCCAGTGCCCTTCACGCCGCCCTCCGTCCCGAAGCAGCTGACCAGGAGGCGCGGGTGGGTGTCCACCCATGCGCTGCGGTGCCGCGAACAGCACTCGGTCACCATGCGCGCATGGCCACTGCGCAGGACCAGTACGAGCGGATGCTCCGCCAGGAGATCGCTCCCGCACTCCGCGAGCTGGGCATGCAGGGCTCCGCTCGCGACTTCGTCCTGCCCGACCCCGACCAGTACCTCCTCGTGGGACTCCAGGGTTCGCAGTCCAACACCGCAGAGGCCGTTCGCTTCACCGTGAATCTGGCTGTGATCAGCAAGTCGGCGTGGAAGCGGGGCCGGCGGGCGTGGTGGGGCAAGCCCTCGGCCACCGTGCAGGGCCCCGTGGGCACCTACCTGCGACTGGGCGAACTGATGCCCCCGCACGACGACGTGTGGTGGGAGCTGACACCAGCCACCGCCACGGCGACGTTGGCGGCGGAGGTCGTGCGGGCCGTACAGCAGTTCGGCCTCCCCCGCCTGCTGCACGCTCGAAGCGGCGACTGAGGGGCAGGGACTCTCGGGCGACCTCGGGGGTCGAACCGTGTCGCCCAGGCCGCCTGCATCTCGAAGCGGCCCACGGTGGGACGGCCCGTCAGTCCTCCGCGTCGTCTTCCGCAGGCCGGCGATGCCATACACCGTGCTCTTCGCACCATCCGGCGACCCACCCGAGCGGTAGATCGGCCATGTCTGCCAGCTGTGGGCGGTCGTTGATGACGTGCGCGAGGTGGACGATCCGACCATCGGCAGGGTCGCTGGTCGTTCCGCAGAGGAACTGCCAGCCGCCGTCGTCCTCGTCGTGGGACACCAGCCGTACGGGAGCGCCGTCCAGGACCTGTCGCGTCGTGATCACCCCGAGGTCAGGCGGCTCGGCGAATGACCAGTCGTCCACGACCTGCACGCTCTCACATGCTCGCCGGCCGGCGGACCCGGACGCGGCGATGGCCCCGCCTGTCGCGGCCCTGTGCCTCGCGGTCGCCAGACGCTGTGCCTCGCGGTCGCCAGACCCCGAGGAAGTCCCACAGGCCGCCTCCAGAGACACGGGTGGCCGCGCAGGTGATCCCCGTAGGACGGGCCCTCGGCCGGTTGCCCGGTCCTGATCGCGGCCGGGCTCGGTACGGCGGGGGCGCGGTCGCGGCGGTCGGGCCGGACGGAGTCGTGACGAGGAGCGTCGCGTCCGGGGTGAGCCGGTACGTCCAGCCGGGGGCCTGGTGCTTGCCGCGGTGGTCGGCCGACATCGCGCCCGGCGAGCCCTGCGGGCGGTCGGCCGACGCCGGCCGGGTGGCGGCCAAGGCGGCGATCGCCCGGTACCGGCGTGCGGTGTGCCGGGCGATCTCCCGGTCGGCGGCCTGCACCTCGCCCAGCGGACCGGTCGCCCAGCCCACCGGAGGGGCGGACACGGCAGGAGCGTCGAGCACCCGTCCAGCCGACCCCGTCACGGGCTCGATCACACGTTCGGCGACGGTGAGCGGGCAACCTCTGCGGGGAGGGAAAGTGCTGCTCAGAGGCGGGAATGGGCCTCAGCCCGGGCGGTGGTCCGGCACGTTGGCCGGGTCGCCGCCCGGGTCGTGCTCCTTGCCGCCGGTCGCCGACAGCAGCGGGCCGGGCCCGCCGTCCCCGCGGCCGAGGGCGGCCACGAACTGGCGCAGGACGTCGTCGCCGCGATAGGCCGGCTGCCAGTCCAGCTGGGTGCGGGCGCGGGCGGTCTCCAGCACCGGGGACTTCAGCCCGAGGTCCAGCCAGCCCGGCTCGGTGGGCACCAGGCGGGCGTGGAAGGCCGCGCTCAGCCCGGCGCGCAGCACCGCCGCCGGCACCGGCACCCGCGTGGTGCCGAGCGCCCGGGCGATCCCGTCGGCGTCGAGCGCCGGGTCGGCGGAGAGGTTGAACGGGCCGGGCGCGCGCCGGTCGAGCATGCGGGTGATGGCGTCGGCGACGTCATCGGCGTGGATGAACCCGACCCGCAGCGACGGCAGGGGGAGCGGCAGCAGCGAGGCCACCTGCCCGGGCACCAGCCGGGCGGCGCCGAGCAGCACCGGCCCGAGGAAGTAGCGGCCGATCTCGCTGGCCGCCTCCGGCTGCAGGACCAGGGTCGGGCGGACGACGGTCAGCGTGACGTCCCGCTTCCGCCCGACCACCTCGCGCACCACCCGCTCGGCCTCGGACTTCTGCCGGCTGTACTGCGAGCTCGGGATGCCGGTGACCGGCCAGTCCTCGGTCACCGGCCGGTCCCCGCCCCCGGCGGAGTAGGCGCCGAGCGAGGACATGTGCACCACGTGCCGCACCCCCGCGGCCACCGCGGCGCGCACCACCCGGCGGGTGCCGTTGACGTTCGCCTCGTGCAGCTCGTCGGGCCTGCGGCCCGGCTGGAGCACCCACGCCAGGTGGACGACGGCGTCGACGTCCTCGAGCAGGTTGGTCAGCGCCTGCTCGCTGGAGGTCTCGCCGAGGTCGGCGGTGTACCAGGTGACGGAGTCGTAGGGGGCGGTGTCCGGCGGCTGCCGGCGGGCCAGCCCGCGGACCTCGGCCACCCCGCTGCCCGGGGCGGTCAGCCGCCGCAGCAGGGCCGTCCCGACGTTGCCGCTCGCGCCGGTGACGGCGACCCGGAGGCCCTTCAAGTGGTCGCGGGGGAGATCAGCCATGCCCCGCCGCTACCCGCGCTGCCGCGAGGCAACCGGGGACGCCGGCCCGGACGGGACCGCCGCACCGGAGCGCACGCCCGCCGACACCGCCGCGACGACGAGCAGCGCCCCCGCGGCCACCCAGAACCCGGTCGGCGTGCCCAGGGCGTCGGCCAGCCGCAGCACCAGCAGGCTGGCGAGCAGGCCGCCGACCTGCAGCGTCAGCGACGACGCCGAGAGCGCGGTCGCCCGCTGCCCCGCGGCCACCCGGGCGTGCAGCGCGTCCTTCCACAGCGGCCACGCCGCGGCGTTGCCGACGTAGAAGACGGTGAACAGCCCGCCCAGCGCCAGGGGTCCGCCGAGGGGGACGGCCGCGACGGCGAGCGCACCGAGCAGGGCCAGCCCCGCCGTCGCCGCACCCGCCGACCCCCGCGCCGCCCGGCGGGCGAGCGGCGCGAGCAGCGCCCCCACCCCGGCCGCCGCGTACGACACCGCCATCACCACGCCGAACACGGCGGCGCCCTCGGCGTCGTCGCCGGTGAGCGCCGCGACGTGCAGCGGCCCCACCAGCTCCAGCGTGCTGAGCGTGCAGCCGACCAGCAGCGAGATCGCCAGCAGCCGGCGCAGCACCCGGTCGCGGACGACGAGCCGCGCGGTGCCGCGGACCACCGCCGGCACCTCCCGGACACCGGCGCGCAGGGCGGCCGCCCCCGCGTGCCGCACGGGGCCGACCGGGACGACGAGCGCCGCGACGGCGGCCACCGACAGCAGGGCCACCACCGTCGCGACCAGCACCGGCAGCACGAGCACCGCGTCGCCCGCGCCCGCGGCCACCAGGGGCATCAGCCCGCCGAGCACCGCGCCCAGGCACAGGCCGGCCCCGTCGGCGGCGCCGGCGCGGGCCAGCCCCGGCGTCACGTCCGCGGACGGGTCCGCGGCGCGGACGGCGTCGACGTACCAGGCCTCCAACGGCCCGGAGTCCAGTGCCCGGCCGACGCCCTTGAGCGCCCACGCCACCGCGAAGGCCGCGACGGAGTGCGCGAGGGCCGAGGTCAGCAGCCCCGCGGCGGTGAACAGCCCGGACAGCACGAGCACCTGCCGGGTGCCGAGCGCGTCGGCCAGCCCGCCGGTGGGGAGCTCGAGCAGCAGGGTGACCAGCGAGTAGACGGCGACGACGACGCCGATGTCGGCCGGCGACAGCCCGCGGGCGGCGGCCAGCAGCACCGCCACCGGCGCGCTCAGCCCGATCGGCAGCCAGCGCAGCGCGGTCAGCGCGACGAAGCGGCGGCCGGCCGAGCGCACGGTCAGCGGCGCGCTCACGCCGGGTCCTCGGTGAGCGGGAACAGGTCCAGCAGCACGTGCACCAGCGGCTGGCCGGGCTCCTCCCGCTCGGCGCGCCAGCGGGCGAGCACGCCGTTGAGCTCCTCGGTGAGCGCCGCGGTGGCCTCCGGCGACAGGTGCAGCGCCCAGTCGTTGAGCGAGACGGCGTCGCGCCAGACGGGCTCGAGGGCCTCCCGCTGCTCGGCGTGCGCGGCGAGCATGCGGCGCTGCCGGCCCAGCGACTGGTGGGTCAGCTCCTCGACGACCTCACGGCCACCCGGCTGGGCGACCAGGTCCTCGGTGCGCCAGCGGGTGCTGCGGTGCCGCGCGCGCCACCAGCGCTCCCGCGCGGTGCCCTGGCCGGGCACCTCCTCGACGAAGCCGAGGTCCGCGAGCTGGCGCAGGTGGTAGCTGGTCGTCCCGCTGCTCTCGCCCAGGCGCTGGCCCAGCCGGGAGGCCGTCGACGGGCCCTCCGACCGCAGCAGGGCGAGCAGCCCGGTCCGGATCGGGTGCGCCAGCGCCCGCAGCGTCCGCGGGTCGGTGACGTCGACGGTCTCCTCGGGAGCGGTGTCGGACACCCACCCAGGCTAGGGATGCAGAGACCTCTTTGCAAAGAGGTCTCTGCATCTGGTGCCGTCAGCCGTCCGAGTCCTCGCCGTCGGTGGCGTCCTCGACCTCCTGCTCGGCCTCGTCGACTCCCTCCTCGACGTTCTGCTCCACCTCGTCGTTCACGACGTCCGAGCCGCAGGCGGCGGTGAACGGGGACGCGGCGAGGGTGAGGCCGACGGCGGCCAGGCGCCAGCTGCGGCGGCGGGGCGTGGTGGCGAGCGACATGGCGGCTCCCTGGGAGTCGGGGGGTGGGGCCACGGGGTGCCCCGGACCGGCGGCGTCCATGCGCCCGGCCGGCCGCGCGGGGTGATTGACAGCCCGCGACCGGCGGGGCGAGGCTCGCGGCCACAGGCATCCGCCGACGTCGCCGGGCCTCGGAGCAGCGGACTCCCGCTGCCCGGCACCGGTGGGGGATCGAGGTGGCGCTCAGGTGACGTCCCGGGTGCAGCCGACCCCGGCGGAGGGCCTGCGGATGGGCACCCCGCGGGGGCGGTGGGTGCTGCTGACCACCGTCCTGGGCTCGAGCCTCGCGCTGCTGGACAGCACCGTCGTCAACGTGGCCCTCGAGCGCATCGGGGCCGACCTCGGGGCCGGGTTCACCGGGCTGCAGTGGACGGTGAACGCCTACACGCTGACGCTGGCCTCGCTGATCCTGCTCGGCGGGTCGCTGAGCGACCGGTTCGGCCGGCGGCGCGTGTTCGTCGTCGGCGTCGTGTGGTTCGCCGCCGCGTCGCTGCTGTGCGGGCTGGCGCCGGACACCGGGACGCTCGTCGTCGCCCGTGCGCTGCAGGGGGTCGGGGGAGCGCTGCTGACCCCGGGCAGCCTGGCGATCATCTCGGCGTCCTTCGCCGGGGAGGACCGCGCCGCGGCGGTCGGCGCGTGGTCGGGGCTGGGCGGGGTGGCCGGCGCGGTCGGGCCCTTCGTCGGCGGCTGGCTGGTGGAGTGGAGCTGGCGGGCGGTCTTCCTGGTCAACATCCCGCTGGCCGTCGTGATCGTCTTCGTCGCGGCCCGGCACGTGCCCGAGACCCGCGACCCCGCCGCCGCGCCCGGGCTGGACTGGACCGGGACCGTCCTGGTGGTCGTCGGCCTCGGCGGGCTCACCTACGCCCTCACCGCCGCCGGCGGGCCGAGCCCCGGGCCGGCGGTCTGGGCCTGGGGGATCGCCGCGGTGGTCGCGCTGGCCGCCTTCGTCGTCGTGCAGCGCCGCTCCCGCCACCCGCTGGTGCCGCCCGTGCTCTTCCGCAGCCGGCAGTTCACCTCCGCCAACGTGGTGACGCTGCTGGTCTACGCCCCGCTCGGGGTCGTCTTCGTGCTGCTGGTGCTGCAGCTGCAGGTCGTGTCCGGCTACAGCCCGCTGCTGGCGGGGACCGCGCTGCTGCCGGTCACCGTGCTCATGCTGCTGTTCTCCTCGCGGGCCGGCGCCCTCGCCCAGCGCATCGGGCCGCGGCCGCTGATGACCCTCGGGCCGCTGCTGTCGGCCGCCGGCCTGCTGCTCATGCTGCGGATCGGCGAGGACGCCTCCTACCTGCTCGACGTCCTGCCGGCCACGGTCGTGTTCGGCGCCGGGCTGACCCTGCTGGTCGCCCCGCTCACCGCGACCGTCCTCGACTCCGCCGACGACCGGTACGCCGGCGTCGCGTCCGGGGTCAACAACGCCGTCGCCCGGGCGGCCAGCCTCCTCGCGGTGGCCGTCGTCCCGGTCGTGGCCGGCATCGGCGGCGACGACTACACCGACCCCGCCGCCTTCGGCGCCGGCTTCCGGACGGCGGTGCTCGTCTGCGCCGCGCTGCTGGTCGCGGGCGCGCTCGTCGCCCTCGCCGGGATCCGCCGGCCGCTGCGCACGGCGGAGCCCGGCCTCGGCGGGCGGCTGCCGGTCGAGGAGTACCCGCACTGCAACGTCGAGGGCCCGCAGTTGTACCCGCGGGAACCCGCGGGGGCAGCGCCGCGGGACAACGCATGACCGCGCACGACGGCCGGGACCTGCGTCCGGCACCGGAGGGGCGCCTCCGGGCCGACCGGGCCCGCGCGCAGTCGGTCGCCGGGGGTAGGGGCCTGCTGGCGCGGGTGGCGCCGCTGCGGCGCTCGCTGCGCACCGAGGCGGGCAGCGCGGGGCTGCTGCTGGCGGCCACGGTCGTGGCGTTGGTGTGGGTCAACTCCCCGTTCGGCGACAGCTACGCCGCCTTCTGGCACACCGAGTTCGCCGTCCGCCTCGGGAGCACCGAGCTGTCCCTGGACCTGCAGCACTGGGTCAACGACGGGCTGATGGTGTTCTTCTTCTTCGTCGTCGGGCTCGAGATCAAGCGCGAGCTGGTCCTGGGGGAGCTCACCGACCGGCGGCGGGCCGCGGTGCCGGCGCTGGCCGCCGTCACCGGGCTGGTGGTGCCGGCGCTGGTCTACGTCGCCTTCACCCTCGGGGACGAGGCGGCCACCGCCTGGGGCGTGGTCATCTCCACCGACACCGCGTTCCTGCTCGGCGTCCTGGTGCTCGTCGGCCCGGCCTGCCCGGCCCCGCTGCGGCTGTTCCTGCTCACGCTCGCCATCGCCGACGACGTCGGCGCGCTCGGCGTCATCGCGCTCTTCTACACCGACGACCTGGAGCTGCTCCCGCTCTGCCTGGCCGTCGTGGGGTTGGCCCTGATGGTCGGGCTGCGCTACCTGCGGGTCTGGCGCGGACCGGCCTACCTGGTCCTCGGCGTGGCCGTCTGGGTGGCGATGCACGAGTCCGGCGTCCACCCGACTCTCGCCGGTGTGGTCATCGCGCTGTTCACTCCCGCCTACGCCGCGCGACGCGAGGAGGTCGCCGACGCCGCGCGCCTGGTGCGGGCCTACCAGCAGTCGCCCAGCGCGGGGTACGCCCGGGCGGCGCGGCTGTCCCTGGACCGGTCGGTGTCGGCCGGTGAGCGGCTGCAGCAGCTGTGGCAGCCCTGGACCAGCTTCGTCATCGTGCCGGTGTTCGCGCTGGCCAACGCCGGCGTCCCGCTGACCGGCGAGACGCTGCGCGCCGCGGCGACCTCGCCGGTGACGCTCGGTGTCGTCGCCGGGCTGGTCCTCGGCAAGCTGGTGGGCATCCTCGCCGGCGCCGGCCTCGCGGTGCGGCTGCGGCTGGGGGAGCTCGCCCCCGGCCTCACCGCGCTGCAGCTGGCCGGCGGTGCCGCGCTGTCGGGCATCGGCTTCACCATCTCGCTGTTCATCGTGGACCTGGCCCTCGCGGACGACGACCGGCTCGGCGACCAGGCGCGGGTGGGCGTGCTGGCGGCGTCGGTGCTGGCCGCGCTGCTGGGCTGGGCGCTGTTCCGGGCCGCCGACCGCCGCCGGCCGCCCGGCCCGACCCGGCCGTCCCGGCTCGACCCGCCCGTCGACCCGGCCCGTGACCACGTCCGCGGACCGGCCGACGCGCCGCTCACCCTGGTCGAGTACGGCGACTTCGAGTGCCCCTTCTGCGGCCGGGCGACCGGCGCGGTGGAGGAGGTGCGCGAGCGGTTCGGCGACCGGCTGCGCTACGTCTTCCGGCACCTCCCGCTGGCCGACGTCCACCCGCACGCCCGGCTGGCCGCCGAGGCGGCCGAGGCCGCCGCCGAGCAGGGGCGGTTCTGGGCCATGCACGACCGGCTGTTCGCCGCGCAGGACCGGCTGACCCCGGCCGACCTGCTCGAGCACGCGGCCGCCCTGGGCCTGGACGTGCAGCGCTTCGCCCGCGACCTCGGGGCCGCCCGGTTCGCGCGGCGGGTGCAGGAGGACGTCGACTCCGCGGAGGCCAGCGGGGTGGCGGGGACGCCGACCTTCTTCGTCCACGGGCGCCGGCACACCGGCCCGCACGACGCCGACTCCCTGGCCGCCGCGCTGCTCGCCGGCGCCGACGGGAGCCCGGCCGCGGTCCCCGCCGGCGGTGGGGCAGGCGCGCAGGTGGTGCCCGTGCTGGGGACCCGCCGGGCGGACCGGCCGGGGCCCTCTGATGGCCCGCCCGTCCCGCTGCCGGGCGACCTGCCCGAGACGCCGGACCGCTACGGCGCCTTCCCCCGCCTGGACGACGCCCAGGTCGCGCTGCTCTCGCGGCACGGCACCCGCCGCACGTGGCAGCCGGGGCAGACCCTGTTCCGCGAGGGCGACCCGGGCTACGACTTCCAGCTCGTGCTGTCCGGCTCCGTCGCCGTGGTCGAGCACCACGGCCGGCCCGACCAGCGGGTGGTCGCGGTCCACGGCGCGCGGCGCTTCCTCGGGGAGCTCGACCTGTTCAGTGACCGCCCGGTCTTCCTGACCGCCGTCGTCCTGCAGCCGGCGGAGGTGGTCACCGTCCCGGACGCGCGGATCCGGGAGGCGTTCGCGGCGGACCCCGCACTCAAGGAGCTGGTCCTGCGCACCTTCCTCATCCGGCGGTCCATGCTGCTCGAACTCGCCGCGGACCTGCGCGTCGTCGGGCGGGGCGCCTCGGGCGACACGGCCCGGCTGCGGCGCTTCGCCGCGGACCGCGGGCTCACGGCCACCGTCGTCGACGTCGAGACCGTGGACGACGCCGCCGCGCTGCTCGCCGACCTCGGCGTGACCGAGGACGACCTGCCGGTGGTGGTGTGGCGCTCCGGGCGGGTCCTGCGCCGCCCCACCGACGCCGAGCTCGCCGGACTCGTCGACGACGGGCACGCGCCCGCCGGGCCCGCCCCCACCCGCGTCCCCCAGGAGGAACCGTGACCCAGGCCCCGGAGGCCGGCGCCCGCGCCCGGCCCGTCCTGCTCACCGTCGACGACGACCCGGGGGTGTCCCGGGCGGTGGCGCGCGACCTGCGCCGCCACTACGGCGAGCGGTTCCGGGTGGTCCGGGCCTCCTCCGGCGAGGAGGCGCTCGGGGCGCTGCGGGAACTCAAGCTGCGCGGGGACCGGGTGGCGGCGGTGCTTGCCGACTACCGGATGCCCGGCATGAACGGCATCGAGTTCCTCGAGCAGGCGATGGACCTGTTCCCCCGGGCCCGCCGCGCGCTGCTCACCGCCTACGCCGACACCGACGCCGCCATCCAGGCGATCAACCTCGTCGACGTCGACCACTACCTGCTCAAGCCGTGGGAGCCGCCCGAGGAGAAGCTCTACCCGGTCGTCGACGCCATGGTCGCGTCCTGGGAGGCCAGCCCCGACACCGCCGTCGACGACGTCAAGCTGGTCGGCCACCACTGGTCGGCGCCGTCGTTCGCCGCCCGCGACTTCCTGGCCCGCAACGCCGTCCCCTACCGCTGGTACAGCGTCGAGGAGCCCGAGGGGCGGCGGCTGCTGGCCGCCGCCGGCGCCGGTCCGGACGACGTCCCGGTCGTGGTGCCGCCCGGTGGCGAGGCCCTGCTGGCGCCGACCGAGGCCGAGCTCGCCGCCGCGGTCGGGCTCACGGTCGAGCCGAGCACCGACTTCTACGACCTCATCGTCGTGGGCGGCGGCCCGGCCGGGCTGGGCGCCGCCGTCTACGGCGCGTCCGAGGGGCTGCGCACCGTGCTCGTCGAGCGGCAGGCCACCGGCGGGCAGGCCGGGCAGAGCAGCCGGATCGAGAACTACCTCGGCTTCCCCGACGGCGTCTCCGGCGGGCAGCTGGCCGAGCGCGCCCGGCGGCAGGCCATCCGGTTCGGCACCGAGGTGCTCACCGCCCGCAAGGTGACCGCGCTCGAGGTCCGCGGCTCGGCCCGGGTGGTGCACTTCGCCGACGGCGGCAGCATCGCCGCGCACGCGGTCGTGCTGGCCACCGGCGTCGCCTACCGGACGCTGCCGGCCGCGGGCGCCGACGGGTACACCGGCCGCGGCGTCTACTACGGCTCGGCGATGACCGAGGCCGAGGCCTGCGCCGACCAGCCCGTCTACGTCGTCGGCGGCGCCAACTCGGCCGGCCAGTCGGCGGTGTTCTTCTCCCGCCACGCCAGCTGCGTCACCCTGGTGGTCCGCGGCTCCTCGCTGGAGGCGTCCATGTCGCACTACCTGGTGCAGCAGCTGGCCGCGATCCCGAACGTCGTCGTCCGGACCGGCACCACCGTGACCGCCGTGCTGGGCGACGACCACCTCGAGGAGATCGAGCTCACCGACCGCTCCGGCCGGGTGGAGACCGTGCCGACGTCGCACCTGTTCGTCTTCATCGGCGCCGAGCCGCGCACCGACTGGCTCGACGGCGTCCTCGCCCGCGACGAGCGGGGGTTCGTGCTCACCGGGCCGGAGCTGCTCGTCGACGGCGAGCGGCCACCGGGCTGGCGGCTGCAGCGCGACCCGTTCTTCCTCGAGTCCAGCGTCCCGGGGGTGTTCGTCGCCGGCGACGTCCGCGCCCAGTCGGTGAAGCGGGTGGCCTCCGCCGTCGGCGAGGGTGCCATGGCGGTCACGCTGGTGCACCGGTACCTGGAGGAGCGGTGACCGCGCCCACCCGGCTGGAGCCCGCGCGGCTGCGCGAGCTGTTCCTGTTCGCCGACCTCGACGAGACGCAGCTGGCGTGGGTGTCGGAGACCGGCGACGTCGTCGCGTTCCCCGCCGGCAGCGACGTGTCCACCGAGGGCGAGCCGGCCGAGTGCTTCTACGTGCTCCTGACCGGCACCCTGCGGATGGTCCGGCGGGTGGGCCGCGACGAGGTGGAGACCACGCGCACCGACCAGCCGGGCGTCTACAGCGGCGCGGTGCAGTTCTACCTCGGTGACCAGGTCAGACAGGTCTACCCGGCGACGGTGCGGGCGGTCACCGACTGCACGTTCCTGGCGCTGCCCGCGGCCGAGTTCGCCGCCGTGTTCCGCCGCTGGTACCCGATGGCCGTCCACCTGCTGCAGGGCCTGTTCCTGGGCACGCGGAACTCCGAGGAGCTGGTCGGCCAGCGGGAGCGGCTGCTGGCGCTGGGCAAGCTCACCGCCGGGCTCACCCACGAGCTCAACAACCCGGCCGCGGCCGCGTCCCGGGCCACCGCGGCGCTGCGCGAGCGGGTCGCGGGCATGCGGCACAAGCTCGCGCTGCTGGCCGACGGGACCTTCGACGGCTCGCAGCTGCGCCGGCTGACCGAGCTGCAGGAGCGGTTCGTCGCGGGCATCGGCAGCGCGGTCGAGCTGAGCGCGCTGGAGCGGTCGGACCGGGAGGACGAGCTCGGCGACTGGCTCGAGGACCACGACGTCGACCGGCCCTGGGAGCTGGCGTCGGTGTTCGTCCCGGCCGGGCTGGACCCGGCGTCCCTGGAGGCGGTCGCCGACGCCGTCGAGCCCGACTTCCTCGAGCCGGCGCTGCGCTGGCTGGCCTACACCGTCGAGACCGAGATGCTGCTCGCCGAGATCCTCGACAGCACCTCGCGGATCTCCCACCTCGTGGGCGCGGCCAAGCAGTACTCGCAGGTCGACCGCACCCCGCACCAGCTCACCGACCTGCACGCCGGACTGGACGCGACGCTGGTCATGCTCAGCGCGAAGACCGGCCCGGGGATCCGCGTGGTCAAGGACTACGACCGCTCGATGCCGCCGGTCCCGGCCTACGCCGCCGAGCTCAACCAGGTGTGGACCAACCTCATCGACAACGCCCTCGACGCCATGGCGGGGGAGGGCACGCTCACCCTGCGCACCGCCGTCGACGGCGACAACGCCGTCGTCGAGGTCGCCGACACCGGCCCGGGCATCCCGGAGACGATGCGGCGCCGGGTGTTCGAGCCGTTCTTCACCACCAAGCCGGTGGGGCAGGGCACCGGCCTCGGCCTCGACGTCGCCTGGCGCATCGTCACCAACCGGCACGGCGGGGTGATCAAGGTGCGCTCGGAGCCGGGGAACACCCGGTTCGTGGTGCGGCTGCCGCTGTCCGAGCCGCCGGGGGTCTGATCCTCAGGCCACCGCGCGGGTGTGCTCGACGACCAGGCCGGCGGTGCGCTCGGCGGCGAGCTCGGGGATCCAGTGCGGCACGTCCTCGAGCACCTCGAGCCGGTACGGGCCGCGCACGTGGTCGCGCGTGCGCTCGGTGGCCGCCCGGCCGAGGAAGGTGTCGCCGGTGCTCCACACGTGCAGCGCCGGCGCGGTGACCTCGCCGACGGCGTCGCGGGCGCCGAAGGGCACCGCCCGGTACCAGGCCAGCGCGCTCGACAGCGCCCCCGGCTCGCGCATGCGCTCGACGTACCGGGCGACGACGTCCGCGGGCAGCCCGCCGTTCTCCAGCACGCCGCGCAGCGCCGCGCCGTCGCGGGCGAGCAGCAGCCGCTCGGGCAGCAGCGGGAGCTGGAAGGCGGCCATGTACGACGAGCGCAGCCCCTGGTCGCTGGTGAGCACCGCCCGCGCGACCGCGGCCGGGTGCGGGGTGGACAGCGAGGTCACCGTGCGCACCCGGTCGGGGTGCCAGGCGCCCAGCGCCCAGGCGACCGCGCCGCCCCAGTCGTGCCCGACGACGTGCGCGCTCTCCAGCCCTGCGGCGTCGAGCAGCGCCAGGACGTCGCCGGCCACCGCGCGCAGCCGGTAGGCCGAGCGCCCGCGCGGGCGGGCGCCGGGGCTGTAGCCGCGCTGGTCGAACGCGAGGGTGCGCAGGCCGGCGGCGTGCAGCAGCGGCGCCATCCGGTCGAAGGCGCTCGCGTCCTGCGGGAAGCCGTGCAGGAGCACCACCGGCTCCCCGCCCGGCGGCCCGTCGTCGCGGACGTCGAAGGTCAGGCCGTCGTTCCCGAACTCCCGCATGCCCTCCCGGTGCCCGCCCGGCGGCTGCCGGAACCCCCGCGGTCGGGGAGGATGGGCCGGTGACGGGGACCGCGGCGGAGCTGATCGTGCTGGTCGACGACGACGGGACGCCGATCGGCACGATGCCCAAGCCGCTGGTGCACCACGGCGAGACGCCGCTGCACCGGGCGTTCTCCGCCTACCTGTTCGCCGACGACGGCCGGCTGCTGGTCACCCGCCGCGCCGAGGACAAGCAGACCTTCCCGGGCATGTGGACCAACACCGTCTGCGGCCACCCCGGCCCCGGCGAGGACGACGGCGCCGCGATCGCCCGCCGCGCCGAGCAGGAGCTCGGCCTGCAGGTGGCCGACCTGCGCCCGGCGCTGCCCGGCTACCGCTACCGCGCCGAGTTCCGCGGCGTCGTCGAGAACGAGGTGTGCCCGGTGTACCTGGGTCGCTTCACCGGCACGCCCGACCCCGACCCGGCCGAGGTCGGGGAGTGGGAGCTGCTGGAGTGGGCGGCGTTCCGCCGTCGCCAGGAGGAGTCCGAGCGCGACGCCTGGTCGCCCTGGTGCCGCGAGCAGGCGCGCCTGATCGAGCAGGCCGGGCTGGTCCCGGGGAGCCATCAGCGCGAGAGGCGGTAGTCGCCGGGACACGGACGGTGGCGGGCGCGCCCGCCCGCTCGTGTCGCTGCGCCGGACGCGCCGGAGCGCCCTCCTAGCGTCCGCCGCGTGGACCGCCGGGGCTTCCTCCTCCTGCTCGCCACCGGACTCGCCGGGGCCGCCGTCGGGCGCGGCGCCGCCGAGATGGACCTGGCGGCACCCGACCTCGCCGCGCCGCCGCCCGCCGCGGCGGCCACCCCCACCGGCCCGGGCGGCCTGGTCGCCGTCCCCGCCCCGGCCGGCGTCGTGGACGAGCTGCCCGGACCGGGCGAGCAGCTGGCCCTGACCATCGACGACGGCAGCGACGGCGAGGTGGTCGCGGCGCTGGTCACCCTGGCCCGCGAGACCGGCACCCGGCTGACGTTCTTCCCCAACGGCAGCTACCGCACGTGGGGCGACAACGCCCGCGACCTGTGGCCGCTCATCGAGTCCGGCCAGGTCGCCTTCGGCAACCACACCTGGTCGCACCCGGACCTCACCACCGTCTCCGACGCCGAGGTCGCCGAGGAGCTGCGGCGCAACCAGGACTTCATGCGCCGCACCCTCGGCGTCACCGACACCCCGTTCTGGCGGCCGCCGTTCGGCTCGCACGACGAGCGCGTCGACGCCATCGCCGCCGACCTCGGCCACCCCACCACGGTCATGTGGAACGGCACCTTCGACGACGCCCGCGCCATCGGCGCCGAGGACCTCATGGCCGCCGCGGACCGGTGGTTCACCGCCCGGGCGATCGTCGTCGGCCACGCCAACCAGCCGGCGATCACCACCGTGCTCGACCGGATGCTCGAGCTGATCGAGACCCGGCAGCTGCAGACGGTGACCCTCGCCGACGTCTGGTCCTCCCCGGCCTGACCGCCCCGACCTGCGGGCCGCGCGCACCTCGGCGAGAGTGGCGGGGACGCATCGTGATCACGGGCCCGCCGGTCGCGTCCGGGAGCGGGCCGGAGGACGGAGGAACGGGTGGCAGGGGAGCTGAAGGGCCGCGTGGCGCTGGTCACCGGCGGGGCCAGCGGGCTCGGCCGGGCGACGTGCGTGTCGCTGGCCGAGGCCGGTGCGCACGTCGTCGTCGCCGACATCGACGCCGACGGCAGCGAGCGCACCCGCGAGCTGGTGACCGACGCCGGCGGCAGCGCCGAGGTCGTCCCGCTGGACGTGACCGACGACGCCAGCCGCCGCGAGGTCGTGGCCCGGCTCTTCGAGCAGCACGGCGACGCCTTCGACGTCCTGGTCAACGTGGCCGGCATCGACCGCCCGGGCTACGTCACCGACATCGACCTCGACGACTACCGCCGGGTCATGGCGGTCAACTGCGAGGGCCCGATCTTCCTGACCAGCGAGTTCGTGAAGCGGGTGCAGCACCTGCCCGAGGGCCGCACCGCCGACGTCGTGCACGTGGTGTCGCTGTCGGCGATCACCTCGGGCAGCGGCGCGATCGCCTACAACGGCTCCAAGGCCGGCTTCCTCAACGCCACCCGCTGCATCCAGCGCGAGCTGCGGGAGAAGGCCGTGAAGCAGGAGGACGGCAGCGAGCGGCCCTTCCCGGCGCGGGTCATGAGCGTCATCCCGGCCGCGATGGACACGCCGATGATGGAGCAGTGGGGCATCCCCGGGCACCTGATGATGCCGCCGTCGGCGGTGGCCGACACCGTCCGCACGCTGCTCCTGCTGCACCCGTCGGCCTTCGTGCCGGAGATGCAGGTCGTGCCGCGCCTCGAGCCGAACTTCCCGCGATGACCGACCCCGACCTCCCCGACAGCGGCATGGCCTCCGGCTCGGACGCCGGCGAGCCGGGCGAGCACCTCGGCAGCGGCGACCTGCGCCCCGACGAGGAGCGGCTGCTCGCCGAGCTGACGCGCGGCGTCGACGCCCCGCCCGACGGCACCGAGGCCGAGGTGCGCGCGGCCGAGGACGAGGCGCCGCTGCCCGAGGACGGCGGCGCCCAGGACGACGGCCTGGAGGCCGACTTCTCCGATCCCCAGCCGTGACCGAGGCCCCCTCCCGGATCCCGGGAGGGGGCCCGCTCACTCCTCCGGGGACAGGCGGACGGCGACCAGGGCGACGTCGTCCTCGGCGCCGTCGGGGACCAGCCGCGCCAGCACCTCGTCGCAGACCTGCTCCACCGGCCGGTCGCGCAGCTCCGCGAGCGCCCGCGCGAGCCGGTCGACACCGTCGTCGAAGCCCTCGTCCCGGCGCTCGACCAGGCCGTCGGTGAACAGCAGCACCGTGGAGCCGCGCTCGAGGGTCACCTCGGCGTCGGTGCGCACCGCCTCCGGGCTCACCCCGAGCAGCAGGCCGGGCCGGCCGCCGTCGAGCGGCGCGCTCGTGCCGTCGGGGGCGGCGACCAGCGGGGGCAGGTGGCCGGCGCTGGCCCACCGCAGGCGGGCGACCCCGGCGGCGCGCTCGTCGTCGGTCTGCTCGAGCCGGCCGACCAGCACGGTGGCCATGGCGCCGAGCTGCAGCCCCTCGATCGCCGCGTCGAGCCGGGTGAGCACCGCCGCGGGGCTCTCGCCGCTGTCGTAGGCGATGCCGCGCAGCAGCCCGCGCAGCTGGGCCATGCAGGCGGCGGCCTGGACGTCGTGGCCGACGACGTCGCCGATGACCAGCATCGTCGAGCCGTCGGGCTGGGCGAAGACGTCGTACCAGTCGCCGCCGACCTGGGCCTCGCGGGTGGCCGGCACGTAGCGCACCGCCATCTGCAGGTGGTCAGGCTGCGGGGGCTCGGACAGCAGGCTGCGCTGCAGCGTCTCGGCGGCGCGGACGATGCTGCGCGAGCGGGCGTAGAGCGCCTCGAGCAGGTGGCTGCGCAGCTGCAGCACCTCGGCGTGCTCCTGCGGCGTCCACGGGTGCGAGCGGTCGCGGACGGTCTCCCGCCAGCGGTCGAAGCTCTTGCGCGGGCTGAGCCGGACGTCGTCGCCCTCCCGCTCGGCGATCGCCTTGTTGTGCGGGTCGCCGCCCCAGTCGACGTGCCGCACCGCCTCGCGGCGGTGCCACAGCACGTACTGGCCCTCGGGCAGCGGCAGCACGAGCACGCCGCAGGCGACCTCGACCGGGACGCCCAGCTGCGGTGCCTCGCGCTGCAGGGCGTCGGTGGCCACCACGTCCTCGCCGCGGGCGGCCGCCCAGGCCACGACCCGCTCGAGGACGTCGGCCGGCAGCTCCGCGCCCTTGGTGCCGCTGCTGCCCTGCAGGCAGACGGCCACGCCGTCGGCGGGCAGGACGTCGAGCAGGCTGGTGGTGCCGAGCAGCGTGTCGGCCAGCGCGCGGTCCTCGTCGAGGGTGGACGCGGTCAGCCAGGCCAGCGTGGAGCGGACCTGCAGCGCCCGGTGCACCTCGTCTTGGGCGGTGCGGTCGACCAGCCGCAGCGACAGCGTCGAGCCGAGGAACTCGGCCGCGGCGCGGGTGGCGTAGGGCGGCTGGTGCGGGCCGGAGTAGTGGTGGCAGGCGACGAGGCCCCAGAGCCGGTCGTCCTGCAGCAGCGAGATCGACATCGAGGCGCGCACGCCCATGTTCTGCAGGTACTCGACGTGGATCGGCGAGACGCTGCGCAGCGTCGAGTAGGTGAGGTCCAGCGGCCGGCCGGTGGCCGGGTGCGCGGCCGGCTGGATGCGGCTGGGGACGTAGCCGACGTCGCTGATCAGCCGGATCCAGTTCTTCTCGTACAGCGCCCGCGCCTGGGCCGGGATGTCCGAGGCCGGGTAGTGCAGGCCCAGGAAGGAGTTGAGGTCGGCGGCCTTCGCCTCGGCCACGACCTCGCCGTTGTAGTCGGCGTCGTAGCGGTAGACCATCACCCGGTCGAAGCCGGTGAGGGCGCGGATCGCCCGCGCGGTGATGTCGAACAGCTCCTGCAGGGTGGAGGCCCGGTTGAGCTCGGCGACGGTCCCGCGCACCGCCTGGTAGGTGTTCGGGAAGGAGAACGGCCGCGGCCCGCGCGCCGGCTCCAGCTCCACGACGAGGTTGGTCTGCGGCGGGTCGCCGTCCTCGGGCTGCCCGTGCCCGTCCCGGGCACCGCCCAGCACCGCCCGGTGCAGGATGGCGTCCACCGGCACGGGGTCGCCGTCGACGTCGAGGGTGACCTCCACCGGGTTGCGCTCGCGCAGGTCGCCGAACGCGCTGGCCGAGCGGACGACGGCCTCGGTCTGCGCCACCCCGAGGACGTCGGCGAGCGGGCGGCCGAGCGCGTCGGACCAGCCCACGCCGGTCAGCCCGGCCAGGTTCTCCGACGCCTGGACGACGACCAGGTCCGGCTCGCTGACCGCCAGCAGCACGCCGCGCGGCTGGATGCTGCCGGGGACGTGGATCGGCTCGCGGGCGCAGTTGTCCAGGTCGACCGGCTCACCCGGCGACAGCCACGCGACGTCCGTCCCCGCGGTGTCGGAGCCCGAGGTGGCCTCGACGTCGGTCACGCGTTCGCCCCCTGCGCCGCCGGGGCGCACCAGTCGGCGAGGACGGCGAAGGTCTGCCGGGCCGCGGCGACCACCCGCCCGGCGTCCCCGGTGCCTGCGACGTGCGCCCGGGTGACCCGGCGGAACGCGGCCCACATCGCGCCGGTGTCCTCGCCGTAGGGGCTGAAGCAGCGCAGCCGGGGCAGTCCCGGCAGGCCCGCCAGGTGGCGGTCGATGACGGTGCCGCCGAGGGTCGAGCCCTCCATGACGTACAGCCGGCCCAGCGCCTCGTCGGTGCCGGCGACGGCGGGCAGGTCCGGCCGGCCGGCGTCGGCGGCGCCGCCCAGCCCGGCCAGGTCGGCGGCGTAGAGGCCGGTGCGGCGGCGGCGGTCCCAGTCGAGGGCGGCGGCGTCGCCGGGGTGCCGGGCGGCCCAGTCGTCCAGCCCCGCCTCGGCCGCGGCCCAGAAGGAGTGCAGCCGCGCCAGCACGGTGACCAGGCGGCCGCGGTCCAGTGCTTGGTCCATCAGGTCGAGGGTGGCCTCGACCTGTCCGTGCTCCACGGCGGTGGCCGTGCGGAGGTCCCGGAGGACGTCGCCGGCGCCGCCCGCGTCTCGAGGCAACGCCTCTCCTCCCGCAGCCATCAGCCCCTCGAGGGTAGGTCACGCCCCCGACACCGTCGCGGGGGAGAAGGTGCAGTGCGCAACAGTTCTGTCCCGGGGTCAGAGCATCCGCGGTGCGCGGTCCAGCAGGAGGTCGGCGGCGCGGGCGAGGACCTGCGCCCGGGTGCGCCCGCCGTGGCCGGTGGCGAGGAAGTGCTCGCCGATCGCCAGGCAGAAGGCGATCAGGGCGCGCGCCTCCACCTCCTCGGGGTCGGTGCAGAACGTGCCGATCAGCTCGCGCAGCAGCCCCATGCGCCGCTCGTCGACCCGGCGCAGGCGCGCGGCGACCGCCTCGTCCCGGCGGGCCCAGTCGCGGACGGCCAGGTCGATCGGGAGCAGGCGGTCGCTGGAGAAGGTGAGGACGCCGGCCCGCTCGATGCGGGTCCGCGGGTCCCCACCCTCGCGCTCGACGCGCTCGAGCACCTCGTCGGTGCTCTCCCGCTCCCAGGTGTCGAGCATCGCCTCGAGCAGGGCCTCCCGGTCGGCGAAGTGGCCGTAGAAGCCGCCCTTGGTGACGCCGAGGTCCTTGGCCAGCGCCTCGACGCGGACGGCGTCCGGGCCACCCGCCGCCAGTGCCGCCAGCCCCTGCTCGACCCACCGCTCGCGCGGGGTGCGCACGACCGCCACGCCCACCTCCTGTACGCCACCGTACACATCCGTTACCGTCGTCTGTACGGCACCGTATACGAGAGGGAGGTCGCCGTGACCCTGCTCGACAGCACCGGGGTGGTCCGGGGGATCACCGGCTCCGCGCGGGAGGTCTGCTCGCTGCCCGGGATCGACTACGCCGACCGGTGCACGCTGGTCACCGACGTGACCGCGACGCCGGAGCGGTGGGCCCGGGCGGTGTTCGGCGACGTGCCGAGCCTGGCGGAGCGGTTCGTCTGGCAGGCGCTGCTCGCCTTCCGGCTTCACCCGCGGTGCTCCCCGGACACGGTCGGCGGCTGGCGGGTCGGCGGGCGCGGCGCGGACTGGATCCGGCTGGAGACCGCGTCCCGGTCGCTGCGCGCGAACATGGTCGTGCAGGCCACCGCGCGCCGGGTCACCTGGACGACGTGCCTGTCCTACGAGCGCCCGTGGGGCCGGCTGCTGTGGCCGCCGCTGTCGGCCGTGCACCGCCGGCTGGTGCCGCGGGTGCTCGCCGCCGCCGAGCAGCGGCTGCGCTGACGGGCGGTCAGGGCAGCCGGGCGCGGCGCAGCGAGGCGTGCACCAGCAGCCGGGTGCCGCCGTCGGCCAGGTCCAGGCCGGTCAGCGCGGTGATCCGGCCCAGCCGGTAGTACAGCGTCTGCCGGTGGATCGACAGCGCCGCCGAGGTCCGGGCGACGCTGCCGGCCGCGTCGAGGTAGGCCTCGGCCGTGGCGGCCAGCACCGGGTCGGCGAGCAGCGGCGCGACGGCCGGGTCGGGCGCGGGCAGTGCCGCGGCGACCCGCCAGCCGCCGAGCTCCGACCAGCGGGCCACCGGCGCGAGCCCCGGCACCGCGGCCGCGACCCGGGCCGCGGTGCGGGCCTGCGCCCAGCACGCGGGCAGTCCCGCGGGACCCGCGGCGGGGTCGGACACCCCCGCGGCCGCGCCGCCGGACAGTCGGGCGAGGGCCGCGGACGCGGTGGTCACCGCCGGGCGCAGGTCGCCGGGGCGGGCCAGCCGGACGAGGACGGCGGCCTCGCGGCGGTCCTCGCCGAGCACCGCCGCGGCCGGCGGGAGCCGCCGGCCCTCGGGGAGCGGGCCCCGCAGCGCGACCAGCGCCAGCGGTGCGTCCTCGCCGAGCCGGGCGGCCAGGGTGCGCGCCGCCCGCTCGCGCGCCGGCGCGGTGCCGGTGAGCACGGCGGCCAGGGCCTCGCCGAGGTCGCCGTCGTCGTCCCGGCCGGCCAGCAGCCGCCCCGCGCGGGCGGCGAGGTCGACCGCCGCGGCGAGGGCCGGGTCGGCGTCGTCGTCGGGGTCGGTGCGGCCGCCGTCGAGCAGCCAGAGGTAGCCGAGGGTGCGGCCGCCGTGCCGGACCGGCAGGAGCAGGCGGGTGAGGATGCCCGCGGTCGGGTCGGCGGGGGTGCGCACCGGCCGCTGCGCGGTGGCGATGCCGAGGTCCTCGAACCAGCGGCGGGTGTCCGGGGTGGAGCCGCGGCCGAGGATGGAGCGGGTGCGGACGGCGTCCATCGCGGTGTCGCCCCCGTCGAGGGGGTGGGCGGCGAAGGCGAGCAGCGTGAAGTCGACGTCCTCCAGCGTGGCCGGGGCGCGCAGCAGCCGGGCGACCTCGTCCACCACGTCCTGCAGGTCGTCGCGCACCGTACGACTGTATGAAACCGGACGTCCGGAGTCCGTACGTCCGTCCCTGGCGGACCCGATCGGGCGCTCCTAGCGTTCGAGGTCACACTCGACGACGGAGGTGGCCGGTGCTGTCCACGAAGACCCTGCTGCTGGGGGCCTCCCGCCGCCCGGCGCTGCGCCGCGCGCTCGTGGGCACCCCGGTGACCCGGCGCGTGGTCGAGCGGTTCGTGGCCGGCGAGACGCTGCCCGACGCGCTGGCCGTCGTCGGCCGGCTCACCGGCGAGGGCATCGAGGTGACCCTCGACCACCTCGGCGAGGACGTCACCGACCCGGCCGCGGCGCGCGCCTCCCGCGACGCCTACCTCGCCCTGCTCGAGGCGCTGGCGCCGCTGGAGCTGGGCCCGCGGGCCGAGGTGTCGGTGAAGCTGTCGGCCTTCGGGCAGGCGCTGCCGGGCGGGGAGGACCTCTCGCTGGAGCTGGTCCGGCCGGTGGTCGAGTGCGCGGCGCGGGCCGGCACCACGGTCACCCTCGACATGGAGGACTCCTCGACCGTCGACGCCACCCTCGCCGTCCTCGCCGAGCTCCGCCGCGACCACCCGCAGACCGGCGCGGTGCTGCAGGCCGCGCTGCACCGCACCGAGGACGACGTGCAGGCGCTGGCCACGCCGGGCTCCCGGGTGCGGCTGGTCAAGGGCGCCTACGACGAGCCGCCGTCGGTCGCCCACCAGGGCCGCCGGGACGTCGACGCCGCCTACGCCCGCTGCCTCGGCGTGCTCATGCGCGGGCCCGGCTACCCGATGGTCGGCAGCCACGACCCGGCGATGATCACGCTGGCCCAGCGGCTGGCGGCCGAGTACGGGCGCGCCGCCGACTCCTGGGAGGTGCAGATGCTGCACGGCATCCGGGTCGACGAGCAGCGCCGGCTGGCCGCGTCCGGCACCCGCGTGCGCGCCTACGTGCCCTACGGCCGCGACTGGTACGGCTACTTCGTCCGCCGGCTGGCCGAGCGCCCGGCGAACCTCCGCTTCTTCCTCCGCGCCCTCGTCTCCCGCTGACCCGCCCCGGCAGAGACGGCCGTCTCTGCCGCACTCGTCTGGAGGTCCCCGATGGACGGCACCACCCGCGTCCCCCCGCCGCGCAACGAGCCGGTGCTCAGCTACGCGCCCGGCTCGCCCGAGCGGGCCGCGCTCGAGACCCGCCTGGCCGAGCTGGCCGCCGAGCCGCTGGAGCTGACGGCGACCATCGGCGACAAGCAGCGCATGGCCGGCGGCGAGCGCTTCGACGTCGTCCAGCCGCACCGGCACGCCGCCGTGCTCGGCACCTCGGCGCATGCCACGCACGCCGACGCCACCGAGGCCGTGGCCGCCGCGAAGGCCGCCGCCCCCGCCTGGCGCGACCTGTCCCTCGACGACCGCGCCGCGGTGTTCCTCAAGGCCGCCGACCTGCTCGCCGGGCCCTGGCGGCAGACGCTGAACGCCGCGACCATGCTCGGCCAGTCCAAGACCGCCCACCAGGCCGAGATCGACAGCGCCTGCGAGCTGGTGGACTTCTGGCGCTGGAACGTGCACTTCGCCCGCGAGGTCGTGTCCGCCCAGCCGGTGTCCTCGCCGGGGGTGTGGAACCGGAGCGACCACCGGCCGCTGGAGGGCTTCGTCTACGCGGTCACGCCGTTCAACTTCACCGCGATCGCCGGCAACCTGCCCACCGCCCCGGCGCTCATGGGCAACACCGTCGTCTGGAAGCCCGCCCCCACCCAGCAGTTCGCCGCGCACTTCGTCATGCGGCTGCTCGAGGCCGCCGGCCTGCCCCCGGGCGTGATCACCATGCTGCCCGGCGACGGCATCCCGGTGTCGGAGGTGGTGCTCGCCGACCGCGACCTCGCCGGCATCCACTTCACCGGCTCGACCCCGGTGTTCCAGCACCTGTGGCGCACCGTGGGCGAGAACATCGCCAACTACCGCGGCTACCCGCGCATCGTCGGCGAGACCGGCGGCAAGGACTTCGTCGTCGCCCACCCCTCGGCCGACGTCGACGTGCTGCGCACCGCGCTGGTCCGGGGTGCGTTCGAGTACCAGGGGCAGAAGTGCTCGGCGGCCTCGCGCGCCTACGTCCCGCGATCGGTGTGGGCCCGGCTGCGCGACGACCTCGTCGACACCACCGAGTCGCTGTCGATGGGCGACGTCACCGACTTCTCGAACTTCATGGGCGCGGTCATCGACCGGAAGTCGTTCTCCAAGCTGTCCGGCGTCATCGACCGGGTCGACGACGACCCCGCGCTGTCGATCGTCGCCGGCGGCCAGAAGGACGACTCCGAGGGCTTCTTCGTCCGGCCGACGGTCATCGAGGGCACCGACCCCGGGCACGAGGTGTTCACCACCGAGTACTTCGGCCCGATCCTCGCGGTGCACGTCTACGACGACGCCGACTACGACACCGTGCTCACGCAGATGGAGTCGGCGGCGCCGTACGCACTGACCGGCGCGGTCATCGCCCAGGACCGGGCGGCCATCGCGCACGCCCAGCGGAAGCTGCGCTTCGCGGCGGGCAACTTCTACGTCAACGACAAGCCGACCGGCGCTGTCGTCGGCCAGCAGCCCTTCGGCGGCGGGCGGGCCTCGGGCACCAACGACAAGGCCGGCGCCGCGCAGAACCTGCAGCGCTGGACGTCGACCCGGTCGATCAAGGAGACGTTCGTCCCGCCGACCGACCACCGCTACCCGCACATGGATTGAGGACCCTCCCGCCCCCCACCGCTCGCACGCTCGCGGCGGGCCCTGCGGGAGGGCCGTTCCGGCACGTCACCGGGCCGGCCAGCGCACGAGGCCGTCGTGGACGACGGCGCCCTCGGACGGGCGGTGCGGGGTGAGCCGGCCGTCGGGCATGACGTGCGTGACCGGCACGCCGCGGGCGAGGACGGCGACGTCGGCGACCAGTCGCCGGTGGCAGCGCCACCACACGCCCTCGCTGCACATCACGGCGACCGTCGCCGCGGCCGCCTCGGCCAGCACGCCGTCCAGCGCGGCCGCGAACGCCGGCGTCCGGGTGTGCGCGGCGTAGGCGGCGAACTGGGCGACGGTCCACCAGCCGTCGGCCGCCAGCTCGTCCGGCGGCAGCCGGCGCCGGCCGCCGAGCCGCTCCTCCCACCGGTAGCCGATCCCGGCGGCGGGCAGCCACTCCGCGAGGGCCTCCCGCCGGACGTCCGGGTTGCCCCGGCTGCCGGGGAAGCGGCGGACGTCGACCACCGCGTCCACCCCGGCCCCGGACAGCCGGGCGGCGAGGGCCGTCCGGTCGTCCGGTCCGTGGCCCACGGTGAGCAGCACGGACACCCCCTACCCGGGAGCCGCGGTCCCACGGTCATGCTGGACGGCCGGGCGACGACGCCCGCGGAGGGGAGACGCGTGACCAGGGGGACGACGGCGGACCGGGTGTCGCTGTGGCGGCTGCCGGCGATGCGGGCGCTGGTGGGGGCGACGACGCTCGGCTTCGCCAGCTACTGCCTGACCCTCGCCTCGCTGCCGGCGTACGCGGTGGCGGGCGGGGCGTCGGCCGACACCGCCGGCGTGGTGACCGCGGTCTTCCTGGTGGTGACGATCGCGGTCCAGTCGGTCGTCCCGGCGCTGACCGCGCGGTTCGGCCTGGGCCCGGTCCTCGCCGCCGGCCTGCTCGCCCTGGGCGCGCCGTCGCCGCTGTACGTCCTCGGCGACGGCGTCCCGTGGCTGTCGGCGGTCTCGGCGGTGCGCGGCGCGGGCTTCGCGGTGCTCACCGTGCTCGGCGCGACGCTGGCCGCGCAGGTCGCACCGCCCGAGCGCCGCGGCGAGTCGATCGGGCTGTACGGCCTGGCGATCGCGGTGCCCAACCTGGTGGCGGTGCCGGCCGGGGTGGCGCTGGTGCTCGACGGGCACCCCGGCTGGCTGGCGTGGCTGGCCGCCTCGCCGGTGCTCGCGCTGCCGCTGGTGCCCGGCCTGGCCCGCTCGGTGCACTGGGAGGGCGGCGCCGGCACGTCCTCGCGCGCCGCGGCCCGCGCCGCGCTGGCGCCGTCGGGGGTGCTGCTGCTGGTCACCCTCGCCGGCGGCGGGGTGGTCACCTTCCTGCCCATCGAGCGCCCCGACGGCGGCCTCGCGACCGCCGCGCTGCTCGTGTTCGGCATCACCGGCGCGCTCACCCGCTGGCGCGCCGGGCTGCTGGCCGACCGGCTCGGGACCCGCCGGCTCCTGCCCGCCGCCCTGGTCGCCGGCGCGCTCGGCCTGGCCGCCGTCGCGCTGGGCCTGGTCACCGGCGACGCCGTCGTCCTGGCCGGGGCGGCGGTCTTCGGCGCGGGCTACGGCGCAGTGCAGAACCTGACGCTGGTCACCGCCTTCGCCCGCGCGGGGGAGGGCGGCTCGACCGCGGCGAGCGCGCTGTGGAACGCCTCGTTCGACGCGGGGACGGCGGTCGGCGCGCTGGTCCTCGGGCTGGTCGCGGCCGGCGTCGGGCTGCCCTGGACCTACGTCCTCGTCGCCGGCGTCCTGCTCGTCGGGCTGCCGCTGGCCCGGGTGGCGACCCGGACGGCCTGAGCGCTCAGCGCAGCACCGAGGTCAGCAGCAGGCTCGTCTGGCTGTTGATCACCCCGGGCACCGACCGGATCCGGTTGAGCAGCCGGTCGAACTCCACGAGGTCGCTGGTGCGGTGCTCGGCGACGAGGTCCCACGCGCCGTTGGTCGAGTGCATCGACTCGATCTCCGGGAAGCCGCGCAGCCGCCGGATGACGTCGTCGGTGGAGCGGCCCTCCACCTCGACGAGCGACACCGCCCGGACCCCGCCCGCGGCGGCCTCGTCGCGCACCCGGACGGTGAACCCGACGATGACGTCCTCGGCGACGAGCCGGTCGAGGTGGCTGGTCACCGTCGCCCGGGTGACCCCGAGCCGGCGGGCCAGCTCGGCCACCGGCGCGCGGCCGTCCTCGCGCAGCGCGGAGAGCAGGCGGCGGTCGAGGTCGCTGAGGTCTGCCATGCGCAGAACGTACAGCTGATCATGGCCACCTGATCCGTTTCTGCACACAACGCGCGCTTGCTGCTCATTGTGTGTGCAGATCGCCCACTCCTAGCGTTCTCGGTGCCGAGAGGGGGCTGTCGCCATGACACTGTTCGTCGACGTGCGCAACATGGTCCGCTGGACCGCCGGGACGGGGCCGGAGGCGATCATCGCCGGGATGTCCCGCTACATCGAGGACGACTTCCGCCGGTGGGAGTCCTTCGACAAGATCGCCCGTGTCGGCAGCCACACGCCCTGGGGCGTGATCGAGCTGATGCCGACCAGCGACGGCGAGACCTACGCCTTCAAGTACGTCAACGGGCACCCGAGCAACCCGGCCCGCGGCTTCCAGACGGTGAGCGCCTTCGGGGCGCTGGCCGACGTCTCCAACGGCTACCCGGTCTTCCTCGCCGAGATGACGCTGCTGACCGCGCTGCGCACGGCCGCGACCTCGGCGATGGTCGCCCGCCTCCTGGCCCGGCCGGACTCCCGGCGGCTGGCGCTCATCGGCGCCGGCAGCCAGTCGGAGTTCCAGGCGCTGGGCATGCGCGGGGCGCTGGGCATCAACGACGTCACGGTCTGGGACACCGACCCCGCCGCGATGGCCAAGCTGGTCCGCAACCTCGAGCCGCTGGGCTTCGACGTGACGGTCGCGTCCTCCGGGCGGGAGGCGGTGCGCGGCGCGGACGTCGTCACCACCTGCACGGCCGACAAGGCCCGCGCCACCGTGCTGCAGGCCGACTGGATCGAGCCGGGCATGCACCTCAACGCCATCGGCGGCGACTGCCCCGGCAAGACCGAGCTGGACCCCACGATCCTGCTGCGCGAGGACGTCGAGGTCTTCGTCGAGTTCCCGCCGCAGACCCGCGTCGAGGGCGAGATCCAGGCCATGCCGGCCGACTTCCCGGTCACCGAGCTGTGGCAGGTGCTCACCGGCCGGGCGGCCGGGCGCACCTCGGCGGCCCAGGTGACCCTGTTCGACTCCGTCGGCTTCGCGATCGAGGACCTGTCGGCGCTGCGCTACGTCCGCGACGCCGTGGCCGGCACGCCGTGGGTCGACGACATCGACCTGGTGGCCGAGCCGGAGGACCCCAAGGACCTGTTCGGGATGGTCGCGGCGTTCACGCCGATCCCCTCGTGACGGCCGGGGCCGTCGCCCAGGCCCCCCCGGCCGTCGTCCTCATCCGCCCGCACGCCTTCTCGCCCAACCCGCTGACGCTCGGGGACAACGCCTTCCAGGTGCCCGTCGTCCGCGAGGACCCGGGCGTGCTGGCGCGCCGGGCGCACGACGAGGTCGGCGCGCTGGCCGGGGCGCTCACCGCCGCGGGCGTCATGGTGCACCTGTTCGACGACCCGGAGCCGGGCCGGCCCGACAGCGTCTTCCCGAACAACTGGCTGTCCACCCATGCCGACGGCCGGGTCGCGCTGTTCCCGATGTACGCGGCCAACCGGCGGGGGGAGCGGCGCGGCGACGTCGTCGAGTTCCTCAAGGCGGCCTACCGGGTGCACGAGGTGGTCGACCTGTCGGGCCTGGAGCACGACGGCCGCTACCTCGAGGGCACCGGCGCGATGGTGCTCGACCACGTGGCGCGCATGGCCTACGTCGCGCGGTCGCTGCGGGTCGACCCCTGGGCGCTGGACCGCTTCTGCCGCGGCTTCGGCTACGAGCCGGTGGTCTTCGACGCCGTCGACGCGGCCGGCCGGGCGGTCTACCACACCAACGTGATGATGACCGTGGCCGGAGAGTTCGCGCTGGTCGGCCTGGAGCTGCTGCCGTCGGCGGCCGAGCGGGAGGAGCTCGTCGCCCGGCTGGAGGCGACCGGGCGCACCGTCGTGCCGCTCACCGCGCGGCAGGTCGGGGAGTTCGCCGGCAACGCCATCGAGGTGCAGGGCGCCGACGGCCCGGTGCTCGCGCTGTCCGCGCGGGCCGCGGCGAGCCTGGACGCCGGTCAGCGCCGGGTGATCGAGGCGTCGGCCCGGCTGCTGCCGGTCGCCGTCCCGACGGTCGAGCTGGCCGGCGGCTCGGTGCGCTGCATGATCGCCGGTGTGCACCTGGAGCCGCGCACCGCGGCGGTCCCCGCCGCGGTCTGAGCCCGCGGTTCAGGAGACGCGGTCCGCCGCGGCCTGCAGCGAGCGGATGAGCAGCAGCTCCTCCCCGGAGCGGCGCAGCCACTGCCGCAGCGCGGCCGGGTCGGTGCGGGCGGCGTCCCGCACCGCCCCGAGCCGCAGCTGCCGGGTGTTGGCCTGCGCCCGCTGCGCCGGCGGCAGCGCGCGCCCCTCGGCCCGGGCCTGCGCGGTGAGCGCCGCGCCGACGTAGACCAGGTCGCGCACCTCGGCGACGTCCGCCAGCAGCGCGTCGGCGCCGGCGTCGTCGTCGGCCTCGAGGTGGGTCAGCAGCAGGTCGGCGCGCTCGCGGCCCAGGGCGGCGGGATCGGGGGAGGTCACCCCTCCACGGTGCCAGCCCGTCCCCTCCGTCCCGGACGGAGGGGGCGGGCTCGGTTCCCGGGTGGGCCTCAGGCGTCCCGGCGGGTGAAGGCGACCGCGGCGACGGCGAGGACGACGGCGACCTCGGCGGCGAAGACGGCGAACCCGGTCCACGGCTCGAGCAGCAGCGGGTTGAACGACTCCGGCATGGCGATCCGCGAGCCCGCGTTGCCCGGCATGAGCTTGGTCAGCCACTCGCCGAGGGCACCGGGCAGCAGCATCACCAGGTTGCCGACGAGGAACACCAGCGCGAGCACCACCGACACCGCCGCGGCGGTGGAGCGCACCAGCAGCCCGACGGCCATCGCGAACAGCCCGAGCCCGGCCATGTAGAGGCCGCTGCCGAGCAGCGAGCGCAGCACTCCGTCGTCGCCGAGGGACAGGCCGATGCCCTCCGCGGACAGGAACGCGTTGCCGCCGAGCCAGCCGAGGACGGCGGTGACCACGCCGGCGACGAACAGCACCCCGGTGAGCACCAGCGCCTTGGCGGCGAGCACGGTCCCGCGGCGCGGCGTGGCGGCCAGGGTCGCGCGGATCATGCCGGTGCCGTACTCGGCGGTGACGGTGAGCGCGCCGAGGACGACGGCGGTGACCTGGGCGAACAGCAGTCCCCAGGTGATGAACGCGCCGACCGGCTCACCGGTCTCCCCGGCGGCGAGGTCGGGGGCGACGAGCGCGCACACCAGCGTGGTGAGCCCGGCGCCGAGCGCGACCATCGCGGCCACCGACCAGCCGGTGGAGCGCACCGACCACAGCTTGATCCACTCGGCGTGCAGGGCGCGGGGCAGCCCGGCGGTCGCGGCCGGGGCGGGGGAGGACGCGCGGGGCGCGGCCAGGGTGGAGGCGGTCACCGGGTCACCTCGGCGGGGCGGGCGGCGGCGTACTCGACGCTGCCTGCGGTCAGGGTCATGAAGGCGTCCTCGAGGGAGGACCGGACGAGGCCCAGCTCGTGCAGCACCAGGCCGGCTCCGGCGGCGAGCTCGCCGGTGGTGGCGGTGTCGACGCCCTGGACGCGCAGCTCGTCGCCGTCGCGGGTGACGTCGGCGTCCGAGCGCCGCAGCAGCTCGGCCAGCTCGGCCGGGCGGGGGGTGCGGACGCGCACGTAGGAGGCGGCGTGCTCGGCGATGAAGTCCGCCGTCGGGCAGTCGGCGAGCACCCGGCCGCGGCCGATGACGACGAGGTGGTCGGCGGTCAGCGCCATCTCGGCCATGAGGTGGCTGGACACCAGCACCGTGCGGCCCTCGGCGGCGAGGTCGCGGGCCAGGGTGCGCACCCAGCGGATGCCCTCGGGGTCCAGCCCGTTGACCGGCTCGTCGAGGACGACGACCGGCGGGTCGCCGAGCAGCGCGGCCGCGATGCCCAGCCGCTGCCCCATGCCGAGGGAGAACCGGCCGACCCGCTGGCCGGCCACCGCCTCCAGCCCGACCAGGCCGAGCACCTCGTCGACGCGGGCGGCGGGGATGCCGTTGGACGCGGCCATCCAGCGCAGGTGCGCCCAGGCGGTGCGGCCCGGGTGCACTGCGCGGGCCTCCAGCAGCGCGCCGACCGCGCGCAGCGGCGCGGGGCAGTCGAGGTAGCGGATGCCGTCGACGGTCACCGTGCCCTCGGTGGGCCGGTCCAGGCCGATGACCATCCGCATCGTCGTCGACTTGCCGGCGCCGTTGGGCCCGAGGAAGCCGGTCACCCGGCCCGGCCGGACGGTGAAGGAGACGCGGTCGACGGCGACCCGGTCGCCGTAGCGCTTGGTGAGTCCGCTGGCGACGATCACGGGGTCACCGCCGGGGTGGGGGAGGGCTGCCAGGTCATGCCGGGAAGGCTCTCGGCCGCGGGGTGCCCGGCACATCGGGGAGGACCCCCGGCCCGACCCTGGACCGACCCTCATCCGGTGCTGGGGGACGCCCCCGGTCAGGCGGTGCGGGGCAGGTCCGCGGCGAGCAGCCGCCGCAGGGTCACGGCCGCCGTGCGGCCGGCCCGGTTGGCGCCGATCGTGCTCGCGCTCGGCCCGTAGCCGACCAGCTGCAGCCGCGGCTCGTCGACGGCGGAGGTGCCGTCGAGCCGGATGACGCCGTCGCGGGTGCGCAGCCGCAGGGGGGCCAGGTGGCCGACCGCGGCGCGGAAGCCGGTGGCCCACAGGATCACGTCCGCGGCGACGGACCGGCCGTCGTCCCAGGCGACGCCGTCGGGGGTGATCCGGTCGAACACCGGTAGCCGGGTGAGGACGCCGTCGTCCAGGGCGCGGCGCACCCACGGGGTGACCACCAGCCCGGTCGCGCCGACGACGCTGCCGGGCATCCGTCCGGCGCGGACCGCGGCCTCGACGCGGGCCACCGCCTCCCGGCCCTGCTCCTCGCCGAAGGGCCCCTCGCGCCAGACCGGCGGGCGGCGGGTCACCCAGGTCGTGCGGGCGACCGGCGCGATCTCGCCGAGCAGCTGGACCGCCGAGGCGCCGCCCCCGACGACCACGACCGACAGCCCGGCGAGCTGCCCGGCGCCGCGGTAGCCGACGGTGTGCAGCTGCCGGCCGCGGAAGGTCTCCTGGCCCGGGTAGTGCGGCACGAACGGCCGGGTCCAGGTGCCGGTGGCGTTGACCAGGCCCCGCGCCCGCCAGAGACCGCGGTCGGAATCCACGACGAAGCGGCCGTCGTCGCCGCGGCGGACGGCGGACACCCGCACCGGCCGCTGCACCGGCAGGGCGAAGCGCCGCTCGTAGCCGGCGAAGTAGGCCGGCACCGCCTCGGCGGCGGGCAGGTCCTCCGACGCCGGCGCGAACGGCAGGCCCGGCAGCTCGTGCACCCGGTGCGTCGTCGCCAGGGTCAGCGAGGGCCAGCGGTGCTGCCAGGCCCCGCCGGGCGCGGCGTCGGCGTCGAGGACGACGAAGCCGCTGCCGGGCGCGAAGCCCTGGCGGGCCAGGTGGTACGCGGCGGACAGGCCGGCCTGGCCCGCGCCGACGACCACGACGTCGACGTCCCGCGGGCTGCTCATGCCCGCGGAACGCTCCTCGGCCCGCGGCTATGCCGGGGTGAGCCGCGCGAGGTCCGCGCCGGTCAGCGGCACCGGTGCCGGGTCGTACCCGAACCGGACGACGACCGCCCCGGGCCGGGCCTCGACCAGCCACGCGGTGCGCGGCTCGCCGGTCTCCGGCGTCCAGGTCCAGCGGTCGGCGAGCAGCGCCAGGCCGCGCTCGCGCAGGAAGGCGACGGCCTGCTCGCGGGTGGGGAAGTCGCGCAGCGGCATGCCGGGGACGGCGTGCGCGGTCCACCCGTCCCGGCCGGCGGCAGCGGTCAGGTGGCCGACGAGCTCGCCGTCCTCCGGACGGTGCACCGGCTCGAGCACGGGGGGAGTCGCCATGCCCTCCATGCTGGGGACGGGCTCAACCGGTTTCCGGGCGCCAGGCGTCGGCGTGGTCCTCCACGAAGCGGCGCAGGGAGGTCGGCTCCCGGCCCAGCAGGCGGGCGAGGTCGTCGGTGGTGTGCGCCGCCAGACCGAGCCGGGTGGTCGTGAACAGCAGGGTCATGACCAGGACGAGCCCGGGAGGCGTGCCCTCGGCCAGCTGCTCCCGCACGAAGGCGACCGCGCCCGGCCGCGGGTAGACGACCGGACGGCCCAGCACCGCCGAGAGGGTCGCCGCGATCTCGGCGAAGGTCGGCGCCTCCCGGCCGGTCAGCTCGTAGGCCCGACCCTCGTGGCCCGGCTCCGTCAGGGCCGTGGCGGCCACCTCGGCGAGGTCGCGGACGTCGACGTGGGCGGTCCGCCCGTTCCCGGCCGGCACCGAGATCCGCGACCGGTCCCGGATCTCCTCGCGGTGCACGGTGAGCAGGTTCTGGAAGAAGTTGGCCGGCCGCAGGTGGGTCCAGGCCAGGCCGGTGGCCTCCACCCGCTTCTCCAGCGCCCGGTGGGGGAGCAGGGGGTTGCGCCCGGCAGCCTGCACCGACAGCACGACGACCCGCCGCACCCCGGCGGCCACGACCGCGTCGAGGAAGGGCTGCAGGCGCTCGACCCGGGCGACGTCCGGCGGGCGGAGCAGGAACAGCGCCCCGACGCCGTCGAGCGCGGCCGGCCAGGAGGCGGGGTCCTCCAGGTCGAGCCGGACGGCGGGCACGCCGGGCGGGAGCCCCGGAGCAGCCCGCCCCGGGTCGCGCGCGCCGGCCCGGACGTCGGCCCCGCGGCCGGCCAGCCGGCGGACGACCTCGCCGCCGACCGTGCCGGTGGCCCCGGCGACGAGCACGGTCACCGGTCGCCGGCCACGACGAACGGCGCCGCCGAGAGCCGGTCCCGCCCCTCGGCGAGGTCGACCAGTGCGAGGGCCACGTCCGCCTTCGCCACCGGAGCGGCGCGCAGCCCCGGCGCCTCGCTCGTCAGCCGGTACCGGCCGGTGCCCGGCCGGTCGGCCAGCCGTGGCGGGCGCACCTGGGTCCACTGCAGGTCGGAGGCGGCCAGCACCCGGTACTCGCCCTCCCTGTCCTCGACGACGTCGCGCGCCAGCCGGTGGGTCAGCCACGAGACGAAGCGGGCCCCGCGTCCCTTCCGGTCACCGGGCAGGTCCGCCCCCGCGCCCGAGACCCCGACGAAGCGCCGCACCCCGGCTCCTCCCATGGCCGCGACCACCCCCGGCAGCGCGGTCCGGCCGACGTCCCCGCCCGAGGTCCGGGTGACCCCCACGCACCACAGGACGGCGTCGGCCCCGCGCACCGCCGCGGCCACCAGGGCGGCGTCGCGGACGTCCCCGGGGCACTCGACGACGCCGGGCTGCCCCGTCGCCCGGCGGGCCACGGCGACCACCGCGTGCCCGCGCTCGGCCGCCACTCGCACGGCGTGCCGGCCGACGCCGCCCGCCGCTCCGAACACCACGATGCGCACCCCGGCCTCCTCTGTCAGGTTCCCTGACGACAGGGTGTCAGGTAACCTGACGTCCGTGCAACGGCGGGGCGAGCTGCCGCTGGCCCACCTGCTGCTGCAGGCCGGCCGGTCCTTCGACGCCGTCCTCCGGGAGGAGCTCGCAGCCCGGGGGTGGCCGCGGCTGTCGGCGGCGCAGTCCCTCGTCTTCGCCTTCCTCGACCCGGACGGGACCGCCCCGGCGGAGCTCGCCCGGCGGCTGGGCACCACCCGCCAGGCCCAGCAGGACCTCGTCGCCGGCCTGGTCCGCCTGGGCCTGGTCGAGACGGTCGCCGACCCCGCCCGGTCCCGCGGTCGCCTGGTCCGCCTGACCGCCACCGGCCGGCGGCTCGCCCGCGACGCCGGCACCGTCCTCGCCGGCCTGGAGGAGGACCTCGGCGAGCACGCCGCGGACCTGCGCCGCCTGCTCGGCGACGTCACCCGTGCCACGGAGCGGAGGCGGGCCCGGGGCGCCGTCCGGACACCCGGCGCGACGACCGCCTGAGCGGTCCGCGGCCCCTCGGGGCACCCGGGGCCGTTTCCGGGTCCCGGGCGCCGGGCACGGCTGCGGGAGCGCCGGTGTGCAGGGCCCGGCACGAGGAGAGGGGCGCTGCGTGCGCGCGATGGTCTACCGCGGGCCGTACAAGGTCCGCGTCGAGGACAAGGACGTCCCGGCGATCGAGCACCCGAACGACGCGATCGTCCGGGTCACCCTGGCGGCGATCTGCGGCTCGGACCTGCACCTGTACCACGGGCTGATGCCGGACACCCGGATCGGCCACACGTTCGGCCACGAGTTCATCGGCGTCGTCGAGCAGGTCGGCCCCTCGGTGCGGAACCTGCAGGTCGGCGACCGGGTGATGGTGCCGTTCAACGTCTTCTGCGGGTCGTGCTGGTTCTGCGCGCGCGGCCTGTACTCCAACTGCCACAACGTGAACCCGAACGCGACGGCGGTCGGCGGCATCTACGGCTACTCGCACACCACCGGCGGCTACGACGGCGGCCAGTCGCAGTACGTGCGCGTGCCGTTCGCCGACGTCGGCCCGGTGCGGATCCCCGAGTGGCTGCACGACGAGGACGCCGTCGTCATGACCGACGCCGCCGCGACCGGCTACTTCGGCGCCCAGCTCGGCGAGATCGCCGAGGGGGACACCGTCGTCGTCCTCGGTGCGGGGCCGGTCGGGCTGGTCGCCGCCCAGTCGGCCTGGCTGATGGGCGCCGGCCGGGTGATCGTCGTCGACCACCTGAGGGAGCGGCTGGAGAAGGCGCGGACCATGGCCCACGCCGAGACGCTGGACTACGACGAGCACGACGACGTCGTGGTCGAGATGAAGAAGCAGACGGACTACCTCGGCGCCGACGTCGTCATCGAGGCGGTCGGCGCGGAGGCCGACGGCAACCTCCTCCAGCACGTGACCGGGACGAAGCTGAAGCTGCAGGGCGGGTCGCCGGTTGCGCTCAACTGGGCGATCGACGGCGTGCGCAAGGGCGGCACGGTGTCGGTCGTCGGCGCCTACGGGCCGATCCCCAACGCGGTCAAGTTCGGCGACGCGCTGAACAAGGGGCTGACGCTGCGGATGAACCAGACGCCGGTGAAGCGGCAGTGGCCGCGGATGTTCGAGCACGTCCGCAACGGCCACCTGACCCCGCGCGAGGTGGTCACCCACCGCTTCCCGCTGGAGCACATCGCGGAGGCCTACCACGTGTTCTCCAGCAAGCTCGACGGCTGCATCAAGCCGGTGATCCTGCCCGACGCGGCCTGAGGGGCGACCATGACCGAGTCCGACATCCCGAGCGCGTACGTCCGCGACAAGCGCACCCCGACGCCGAGCCGCGAGGAGCTGCGGGCCCGCATCCCCGGGTGGGGCGCCGACCTCGACCCGGCCGACCGGCCGTCGTACCCGAAGCTGCAGTACCCGGCCGACACCGGCGCCCACTGGGACTTCCCCGAGCGCCAGCCCGGCGCCGAGGGCCGCGAGCGGTCGGTCGAGCACGCCTTCGTGACGCCGGTGTTCGGCACCGCGCAGCCGCTGCACGGCCTGTCCGGGGCGATCCGCCGCTACGCCTACGCCCGCTTCAGCGAGGGCCGGCTCGCGCACTGGCTGCTGCTGGTGGCCGGCGACCGCGTGGACGCCTGGGAGCACCACCTGCGGTCGTTCGCCTCGGGCCGGCCCGACGTGCCCGCCACCGGCCTGCGGACGGAGTTCACCCGCGGCGGCCTGCGCTCGCGGCGCGGGCGCTCGGACGTCCGGCACCAGCTGCTCGACCCGGTGGTCGTCGCCGGGCCGTGGCTCGCCGGCGCCGGGGCCGCGGCGCTCGGCGTCCGCAGGGTCGTGCGCGCCGTCCGGGGCTGACCCCGGCGCTACGGTGCCGGGCGTGACGCCGCTCGACGAGCTGCCCCGGATCGGTGCCCCGGCCACCCGCGCCCTGCAGCAGGCCGGGTACACCGGGCTCGGTGAGCTGGCCGGGGTCCCTCGCCCCGCACTCGCCGCGCTGCACGGCGTCGGGCCGAGGGCGCTGCGCGTCCTCGACGAGGCGCTGGCCGAGCACGGGCTGCGGCTGGGCTGAGCGGAGGGTCCGGGTCGGCGTGTTCGTGCGGATCTGGGAGTACGAGGTCCCGCCCGCGGCCGTCGAGCGGTTCGTCGCGGCCTACGGCGCGGACGGGGACTGGGCGCGGCTGTTCCGGCGGGCCGGTGGGCACGCCGGCACGGAGCTGTTCCGCGGCGCGGAGGACGGCGGCCGCTTCCTCACCGTCGACCGCTGGCGGGACCAGGGCGCCTGGACGGCGTTCCTCGAGCGGGAGCGCCGGGCGTACCGGGCCCTCGACGCGGAGCTCGCCGCGCTCTCGACGCGCCAGCGGCCGCTGCTCGAGGGGACGGTCCCCGACGACGGCCCGTGAGCCGCTCCCGGGCGCCGGCCGCTGTCAGGGACCCGGACCCCGGGCCCGCCAGGAACGAGCCCGGTCACGGCCGTCCTGCTCGCGGTCGGTGCGGGCGGCCGCACGGTCCTGCTCCGCCGCCAGGCGGTCCTGCTCCGCCGCCAGGCGGTCCTGCTCCGCCGCCGCGCGGTCGGCCACGTCGGCCGCCCTGTCGGCCGCGGCCCGCGCCCGGTCGTCCTCGGCCCATCCCCGGTAGCTCGACGCGACCTCGGCGTCGACGGCCCGCTGCTGCTCGGCCGCCCCGTCCGCGGGCCCACCGGCCGGGACGGCCCCGTCCGGACGCCGCGCCTGCTCGGTCCGGCGCTCGTCGGCGGACGTCTCCCGGCGGCGTGCGGCCTCGGCCCGCCGTTCGGCCTGCTGGTCCCGCTGGGTGGCCGCCTCGTCGCGCTGCTGAGCGGCCTCCTCGCGGAGCAGGGCCGCCCTGTCCCGCCGGCGGCCCGCCTGCTCCCGGCGCCGGGCCGCGTCCTCCTGCGCCCGGCCGGCCGCGAGCCGCCGCTGCTCAACCCGCGCCGCGTCCGAGGGACCGGGCGTGGCGCCCGCCGACCAGTGGTCCGCCCGCAGACGCTCGTGCTCGACGGCCTGCAGCGCCGCCGCGGCCTCGCTCAACAGCCCCTGCGCGTCGTCGAGACGGCCCTCCTGCAGCGCTCGTCCGGCCAGGGTGAGGTTCGTGGCGGCGACGCCGCTCTCGGTCGTGGCCACCGCCGCGGCGCTCCGGCTCAGTCGCTCCCGGAGCCGCCGGATGTCCTGCCGGAGGCGCTCGGAGGCCTGCCCGGCGCGACGGAACTGCCGCTCCCGGCGCTCCTGCCGGTCCGGCGCGCACTCGTCGGCGGCCCGCTCCTCGGACCCGTCCATGCCCCGAGGGTTCTCCCGACGGCGGCCGCCGACAAGGGGCGCTGGTGCACCCGTGTCGCGCCCGCGCAGCCCCCGGGACGACGAAGCGGCCCCGTCCCGGAGGACGGAGCCGCTGGCCGGACCTGGTGCGCCATCAGGGACTCGAACCCCGAACCCGCTGATTAAGAGTCAGCTGCTCTGCCAATTGAGCTAATGGCGCGTGTCTCCCGGCTGACCGGGCCACGAGGGAGAACGATACCAGCGGTCGACGGCGTCCCGCTCGGGGGTCCCGGGTGGCGGACGCCACGGTTCCGTGGTCCACGTGGACACTGGAGCGGGTACATCCGTACCCGGGTGCGGGGGCGGCTCCGCGGGGACGAGGGGGCAACACGGTGCGACGGACAGCTGCGCTGGTCACGGCGGGGGCGCTGGTCCTGCTCAGCGGGTGCCAGGGTGACGACGGCGGGTCGTCTGCGGCGACGTCCACGGCGACGTCCGCGGCCCCGACCTCGGCCGACGCGGCCCCCGCGCAGCTGCAGCTCGCCCCGGCCGACGGCGCGGTCGACGTCGCCCCGGCCGACCCGGTGGAGATCTCCGTCACCGACGGCGACCTCGCCGACGTCACCGTGACCGACGGCGCCGGCGCGGCCGTGCCCGGCCGGCTGGCCGACGGCGCCACCGAGGGCACCGAGGTCTGGACGCCGGACGAGGACCTCGCCTACGCCGGCACCTACACGCTCACCGCCACCGCCACGAACGCCGACGGCGAGCGGGCCGAGGCCACGAGCACCTTCACCACCGTGGACCCGCAGACGGTCACCACCCCCTCGGTCGGCCCGCTGGACGGCCAGACGGTCGGCGTCGGCATGCCGATCCGCGTGTACTTCGAGCAGCCGGTCGCCGACAAGGCCGCCGCCGAGAGCCACCTGCTGGTCACCAGCTCGACCCCCACCGACGGCGTCTGGAGCTGGATCAGCGACACCGAGGTGCACTTCCGCCCCTCGCAGTACTGGCCGGCGCAGACCGACGTGACCCTCGAGGCCGACCTCTACGGCGTCGACCTCGGCGACGGTGTCTGGGGTGAGAAGGACCGCACGGTCTCCTTCCGCATCGGCGACCGGCACGTGTCGGTCGCCGACGCCGCGACCCACCGCATGCAGGTCTACGACGGCGACACGCTGGTGCAGGACTGGCCGATGAGCGCCGGCAGCCCGGACAACCCGAGCTACAACGGCCCGCACGTGGTCACCGAGCTCAACGCCGACCGGGTCATGGACTCGAGCACCTACGGCGTGCCCGTCGACAGCCCCGAGGGCTACCGCACGCCGGTGAAGTGGGCCGTGCGCATCTCCGACAGCGGCGAGTTCGTCCACGGCGCCCCGTGGTCGGTGGCGCAGCAGGGCCGGGAGAACGTCTCCCACGGCTGCATCAACCTCTCGGACGAGAACGCCCGCTGGTTCTACGAGTTCTCCCAGCCCGGCGACGTCGTCGAGATCGTCAACTCCGACGCCGGCCCGCTCACCTCCCCGATCGCGGACTGGACCATCCCGTGGGACCAGTGGCAGGCGGGTTCCGCGCTGAAGTGATCTCGGTTTCCCGGGCCGCTCACCAGGGCACTCCCGAGTCGATCTCAGGAGGGAGAGCGTCGTGGACACCTGGTTGATCGTGCTCATCGTCGTCGTGGCGGTCGTCGTGCTGGCGCTGATCGGGCTCGCGCTGGCCAAGCGCAGCCGGGTGGCCGGCGCACGGCGCCGCGAGCAGCAGCGCGCCCAGGCGCGCGAGCACCTCGAGGAGGCCCGGCTGCGCGGCGTGCAGGCGGAGAAGGAGCAGGCCCTGGCCGAGGAGCAGGCCGCCCGCGCCCGCCGCGAGCGCGCCGAGGTCGAGGAGCGCACCCGCCTGGCCGAGCAGGAGGCCCGACAGCGGGCCGAGGCGGCCCAGGAGCACGCCTCGGCCGCGGACAAGCTGCGGGCGGAGGCCGAGCGGCTGGCCCCGGGGCTGTCCGACCGGCACGCCGACGGCCACCCCGGCCGGACCGCCGAGGGCTCGGAGGGCTCGACCCGCCTCTGAGCGGGGCGCCTCTGAGCGGGCCCACCGCTCAGTTCCGGCGCCGGCCGCGGTCTGCAGTGCCGGGAGGGGCCCGCCGGGTCCCGCCGACGCCGCGGAGGCACCGTGACCGACCTGCTCGCCATCGGCACGCGCAAGGGACTGTGGCTGGCCCGCAGCGACGACGGCCGCCGTACCTGGACCGTGGACGGTCCGCACCTGCTCGCGCAGGAGGTGGCGGCGGTCGGGATCGACACCCGCGGGCCGGCGCCGCGGGTGCTGGCCGGGGTCCAGTACGGCCACTGGGGCCCGACCGTCACCCGGTCCGACGACCTGGGCCGCACGTGGACCGAGACCGAGCAGGGCGCGATCCGCTTCCCGGCCGACACCGGGGCCGCGCTGGCCCGCGTCTGGCAGCTCCGCCCCGACACCCCGGACCGGCCCGGCGTCGTGTGGGCCGGCTGCGAGCCGCACTCGCTGTGGCGCAGTGACGACGGCGGCCGCACCTTCGCGCTGGTCCGCGGCCTGTGGGACCACCCGCACCGGCCGACCTGGGCGCCGGGCGCCGGCGGCGGCGCGGTGCACACCGTCCTGCCGCACCCCGCGACCGACCGGGTGCTGGTGGCCATGAGCACCGGCGGCGTCTACGCCAGCGACGACGGCGGGGCGACCTGGGCGCCGCGCAACGCGGGCATCACCGCGCCGTTCCTGCCCGACCCGCCACCGGAGTACGGGCAGTGCGTGCACAAGGTCGCCGCCGACGCGGGGGACCCCGACCGCTTCTACGCGCAGAACCACTTCGGCGTCTTCCGCACCGACGACGGCGGCGCGTCCTGGACCTCGATCGCGGCCGGGCTGCCGGTCGACTTCGGCTTCCCGGTGGCCGCCTCGCCGCGCACCCCCGGCACCGCCTGGGTGGTGCCGCTGGTCGCCGACGCCGAGCGGGTGCCGCCGGGCGGGCGGCTGCGGGTGCACCGGACGCGCGACGCCGGGGCCACCTGGACCGAGCTGGGCACGGGGCTGCCGGACGGGTCCTGGACCTCCGTGCTGCGCGACGCCGTCTGCGTCGACGAGGGCGACCCGACCGGCGTCTACGTGGGCACCCGGGACGGCTGCGTCTACGCCAGCGCCGACGAGGGCGACACCTTCACCACGGTCGCCGAGCACCTGCCCGACGTCCTCTGCGTTCGCGCGGCGGTGCTGCCGTGACGGTCGAGGTGCTGCTGCCGGGGGTGCTCGCCGACCTGGCCGGCGGCACCCGGCGGCTGCGGGTGGACCCGGGCGACGCCACGCTGGCCGGCCTGCTCGACGCGCTGGCGGCCACCCACCCGGTGCTGGAGCGGCGGATCCGCGACGAGGCCGGGGAGGTGCGCCGCTTCGTCAACGTGTACGTCGACGGCGACGACGTCCGCTTCTCCGCGGGCCTGGCGACCCCGGTGCCCGCCGGGTCGGTGGTGCAGGTGCTGCCCTCGGTCGCCGGCGGCTGAGGACCCCTCAGAGGCGGGCCAGCTCCGCGCACTCCTGGCAGAGCTGGTGCTCCTCGTACTCCTCCGGCGGCCACTCCGTCTGCTCGTCCACCGCCACGTAGGCGCCGCACAGCGACTTGCGGCTGCGGCCGGTGACCCGGCCGATCGTCGCGTGCGCCGGACCGATCTGCCGGGGCTGCAGGCCCTCGGGGCTGCCGACCGAGCCGACCATCACGACCGCGTGCGCGGTCCCGTAGGAGAAGGCAGTGGTCATGCCGCCAGGGTCCGAGGCGGCGCGGCGGCGGGCCAGCACCGCCCGGTGCGTGTCCGGATCGGGGAGGCGCACCCGTCCCTGCCGTCACAGGCGGCACACCGGGGTCAGGCGCCGGGGGCCTCGTCCGGGTTCGCGGTGATCCGCGCGGCGGCCGCGTCGATCCACGGCTGGCCGGTGTCCAGCCCCTCCGCCGTCGCGACCGCCCGCACCGCCGCCGTCGTCACCTCCAGCGGCTGCCCGGGCACCCGGTCGGAGGCCAGCTCGTACACGAGCAGGGCCTTGAGCCGGCTCTCCAACGGCAAGCCGTCCAGCTGTTCCCGCCAGTCCCCCACGGGGACGTGGTGCCCGGCGGGAGGGCGGTCCATGCGCGGTTCCGGAACGGAGGGGATCGGGAGTCGCTCCGGTCCCCGGGGGACCATGGCCGGGTGACCGCCTCCCCGCGGGCGCTGGCGCCGCTGCGCTCGGCGGCCTACCGCCGGCTGGCGCTCTCGCTGGCGCTGTCGCTCGTGGCCAACGGCGCCTGGGCGGTGACCGCCGTCTGGCAGGTGGTGGCCCTCGGCGGCGGGCCGGCGGAGCTGTCGCTGGTGACCGGCGCCTCCGCGGTCGGGACGCTCGCGATGGCGCTGCCCGGCGGGGTGCTCGCCGACCGGGTGCCGCAGCGCCACCTGCTGCTCGCGGTCACCCTGCTCGCGGCGGTGCCGGTGGGCCTCGCCGGGGCCCTGTCGGTGGCCGGCGCGCTGCCGCTGCCGCTGCTCGCCGTCGCCGGGCTGCTCGGGGGCGCCGGGCTCGGGCTGCACTACCCGGCCTACTCCGCGCTGGTGCCGGCGCTGCTGCCGGAGGACCAGCTGCTGGCCGCCAACGGCCTCGAGGGCGCGATGCGGCCGCTGCTGTACCAGGTGACCGGGCCCGCGCTGGCCGGGCTGCTGGTCGCAGCCGCATCCCCCGGCGCGGCGCTGCTGGCGACGGCGGCCACCTCGCTGGCGGCCACCGTGTGCGTCCTCGGGCTGCCGCTGCTGCCCGTGCACCGCGCCGCGGGCGGTCCGGCGCACCCGGCGCGGGCGCTGCTGGCCGACCTGCGCGAGGGCCTGGCCTTCCTCGTGCGCACCCGCTGGCTGCTGGCCACGCTGCTGTTCGGGGCGCTGATGCTGCTGGCCACCACCGGGCCGCTGCAGGTCCTGACGCCGTTCGCCCTGCGCGAGCACGCCGGCGGCGGCCCCGTCGAGCACTCCCTGGTGCTCGCCGGCTCCGGCGTCGGCGGCGCGCTGAGCTCGCTCGTCGTCGCCTCGCGGCCCCTGCCGCGCCGCTACCTGACGACGACGATGGCGCTGTGGGCCGCCGGCTGCCTGCCGCTGGTCGTCCTCGGCACCGCGACGTCGGTGCCGGTCGTGGTCGCCGCCGCCGTCCTCGTCGGCGCCGGGGTGCACGGCGGGATGACCATCTGGGGCACCCTGCTGCAGCGCCGCGTCCCGCCCGCGCTGCTCGGCCGCGTGTCCAGCCTCGACTTCGTCGTCTCCGGCGCGCTGGTGCCGGTGTCGGTGGCCCTCGCCGGGCCGCTGGGCGAGGGCGCCGGCCTGCGCACGGCGTTCCTGGTGGCCGGCCTGGTGCCGCCGGTGCTGGCCGCCGTCACCCTCCTCGCCGCCCGGCTGCCCGCCGACGAGCGCGCCCACCCGCTCGACCGGCCGTCTCCAGCACCGGACGCCGGACGCTGAGGGAACGGCATCGGCTACGGTCCTCGGGCCACCTGGTGTCCAGCCCCGGCACCCGGTGTCCCGGCTCCTCCGCCCTGCCCGCGACGGGATCACCCGTGGTCGACCACCTCCCTGGGAAGCGACTGCCGACCGGCTCCGACGGCGGTGGGCGCCCCTCCCGCGGCGACACCTCCGCGGCCCTCGCAGCCGCCCGGCAGCGGACCGCCGACCAGGTGGCCCGCATGGAGAAGAACCTGCAGGTCGCCGACGAGCAGCTCACCCACCTGCGCATCGCCGTCGAGACCAATCGGCGCATCGGCATGGCGATCGGCATCCTCATGGCGCTGCGCAAGGTCGACGAGGAGGCCGCGTTCGGCCTGCTCCGGACCGCCAGCAGCCACCGCAACGTCAAGCTGCGCCTGGTGGCCGAGGAGGTCATCCGCACCGGGACGGTGGACTGAGCGCCGCCCCGGGGCCTCAGTGGTCCTGGGCCCGGTCGATCGCGGACTGCTCCCGGTCAGCCCGGGCGGAGACCCGGTCGCGGGCCGCCGCGTCCCGGTCGGCGGCGGCCGCCTCGCGGTCACGGGCCGCGGCCTTGCGGTCGGACTCCTGGGCGTCGCGGTCGGCACGGGCGGCGTCCTGGTCGGCCGCCGTGTCCCGGTCGGCCGTCACGAGCCGGTGCCCGGCCGCCGCCCTGCGCTCGACGGCGCGGTCGTCGCGGTCCTCCGCGTCCCGGTCACGCTCGCGGGCGTCGGCGTCCCGCTCGGCGGCCGCCTCGTCGCGGTCCCAGCCGGCCGCGAGCGGGTCCCGGGGGCGGGGGCTCCGTCCTCCGGTCCCGGGAGGAGAGGGGTCCGGCACCTTGTCCCTCCTCGCGTCGACGGGGCGCTGGGGTCATCCTGGCCCGTCCGCCGCCCGCTGTGCACCCGCATCGCACGTCGGCGCGCCGGTGTCCTGCGCCGGCGCCGCGCGGCGCCCGGGGGCCGCCGGTCGACGGACCCGGCCGACGCGCGACCAACCCCGGGACCGCGCGGGCGAGGAAGCAGGCCGCGCCGGCGGAGGTCGTCCGGTTCGCGGCTGCCAGGTCGAGCACCGACCCCTGGTGGGGACGACGTGACCGGCCACCGCACCGCCCCGGGGTGCTAGGTCTCGCAGCGGACGGCGAGGACGGCGACGTCGTCGTCGGCTCGACCGGTCAGGATGCGGTCGAGCAGCCGGTCGCAGAGCTGCTCGAGGGGCAGGTCGTGCAACTCCTCGAGGGCGCGGGTGAGGCGGGTGAGGCCCTCGTCGATGCCGGTGTGCCCGTGCTCGACGAGGCCGTCGGTGACGAGCAGCACGGTGGCGCCGGGCTGCAGTGTCACGGTGTGGTCGGTGCGCGGGGCGGGTTCGCCGGTGCCGAGGAGGCGCTCGGGTGGGCAGTGCAGGACCTCCACCGCGCCGTCGGGGTGGGCCAGTAGCGGGGGTGGGTGGCCGGCGGAGGACCAGCGCAGCGTGCGCAGGCCGGCGCGGGCCTGCTCGGGCGGCTGCTCGACCCGGGCGAGCAGCGCGGTGGCCAGGGTGCCGAAGCCCAGGCCGCCGAGCACCCGGTCGACCCGGGTGAGGGTGTGCGCGGGGCTGTCGGGGTGGTCGTAGGCCAGCGTGCGGATCGCGCTGCGCAGCTGGGACATGGCCGCGGTGGCCTCGACGCTGTGCCCGACGACGTCGCCGATCACCAGCACGGTGGCGCCGTCAGGGGGGATGAAGGCGTCGTAGAAGTCGCCGCCGACCAGGGCGTGGCTGCTGGCCGGCCGGTAGCGGACGGCGATCTGCAGGCGGTCCGGCTGCGGCGGCGGGGTGAGCAGACTGCGCTGCAGGGTCTCGGCGACCCGCTGCTGGCGGCCGTAGAGGCGGGCGTTGTCCAGCGCGAGCGCGCCGCGGCGGGCCACCTCGACGGCGGTGGCGATCTCCAGCTCGGTGTGGGGCGGGCGGTCCCCGGCGTTGAGCAGCGCCAGCGCGCCGAAGGTGTCGCCGCGGGCGCGCAGCGGCACGATCGTGCACGAGGTGACGTCCAGCCGCCGCCAGGCCGCGCGCACCGCCTCCGTCGGCAGTGAGGGGGCGACCTGCTGCTGGTCGATCGTGGTCACCTGCACCGGCTCGCCGGACAGCAGCGCCCGGACCATCGCCTCGTCGTCGCCGGTGCCGCGGATCCGGCCGCGCATGTAGGTGTCCAGGTCCGCGCGCCGGGCCGGGTCCCGGTGGGCCCAGGCCTCCTCGCCCCCGCCGCCGTCCTCGTCGAGCAGCGCGACGACCGTCCAGTCCCCGAGCCGCGGCAGCACCACCTCGGCGAGCTGGGTGGCCGCCTGCCCCATGTCCAGGCTGTTGATCAGCGTCTCGGACACCTCGGCGAGGAACCGCAGCCGCGCCCGGTCGGCGTCGGTGTCGGTGCTGCCGTCGGCGAGCCCCCGGGCGGAGGTCGGTGCCTGCAGGCCGGCGTCCTGCCGGATGGACAGCTGCAGCAGGTCCTCGACCGGCTCGGCGGTGACCGACAGCCACCGGCCCGTCGGCGCGTAGAAGCCGCGCCAGGTGGTGGCGGTGCCGGCGGCGCGGGCGTGCAGCAGGAAGGCGTGCAGCGCGGTGCCGGCGAGCTCGGGGAGGGCGATCCACAGGTTCCGGCCGGTCAGGTCCTCGGCGGGGCGGCCGAGCAGGCCCGCGGCGGCCGGGTTCGCGTAGCGCAGCGTCCAGTCGGCATCGAAGACGGCCGTCCCCCCGGGGAGCCGGTCCAGGACCGTGACCAGCCACGCCGGTGCCGTCGGGCCTGTGGCGGGCTGGCTCACCGTGACCCCCGGTCCATCGGTCGACGCCCCCGGGCACAGGACGGGTCTGAAGCCTAGTCGGCGCGAGCCGCACCGGTGGTCCTCGCGACGCGGGTGCCCACGGTGACCGCGCCGACACGGCCGACACCGTGCGGTCACGCCCCGCCGGGGGGACCCGTCACCGGGAGCCCCCCGGCCGCCGCGGACCTACGCTCGAGATCCGGAACGGCAACGGACACAGCAGGCGGTCGCACGCCGCGGCGGGCACGGGGACCTGCCCGAGCAGAGGGTGGCAGATGGAGCACGAACCCTGGAGCCGGCGACCGCTGCCGCGGATGCCCCGGGTCACCCTCCTGGCCTGGGGGTGGGAGCTGCGCTCGGCGCCCGACCTGACGGCGGGCCGCCGCGACCTGCAGGACGCGGTCCGGCGGGGACGGCGGGGGACCGGGACCCTGGTGGACGTCGACGAGCTGCTCCTGGTCTTCGAGGAGCTGACCTCCAACGGCCTGCGCCACGGGCGGCCGCCGGTGAGCGTGCGCGTCGAGGCCGCCGGTGACAGGTGGCTCGTCGACGTCGTGGACGCCGCGGTCGACCGTCCTCCGGTGCCCCCTCTCGGCCGGGATCCGGCCCTGGGGGGTCTGGGCCTGCACCTGGTGGCCCGGCTGGCCCGGGTGCACGGCTGGAGCGTCGACGACGGGCGCAAGCACGTGTGGGCCTGCATCGCCACGGGCTGAGCGGGGACCGGCCGGGCACCCGGCCCCGAACGCGGGGAGGGCCAGGGCGGGCCACCGCCCCCGGCCTCCCCGCGGGGGGGGTGTGTCCCGGCGC